>PATO01000007.1 GCA_002712415.1 Actinomycetota bacterium
ACCTGATTCCATTAACGCAACTAAAGATTCCCTCCCATCAAATGAGCGGTTTCCTATAGCAATTCTCCCACGAGTCACAATATAGAGATCACTGGAGTCATCTCCTGATTGAAACAAAACGTCACCCCGCTGAAGATCAAGTGTTTTAGACTGAGCCACGATTGGTTCTAGCAATGTGTCGTCAAGCTCGGAGAACATATCTATAGATCGAAGAAAGTCAGCAGTTGTCATGCACTTAGAGTAATACGCAATCGAGTTATCCACTAATCCCACTCCAATTAGATAATTGATGGTGGTCGTCAGGATTAATGGATAGCCTTTGCAAAGGTAATATAAATTTCAGAAATAAGGAAAATTTACTGTATGAGGATAGGGCAAGGTTTTGACTCACATCAATGGGACGATGATTTATCCAAACCGCTGATACTAGGTGGGGTAAAGTTTGACTCGGATTCTTCATTAAAAGGTCATTCTGATGGAGACGTAATAATTCATGCCTGCATAGATGCATTACTCGGTGCGGCAGGTTTGGGAGACATAGGTATGCTTTTCCCTGATAACGACCCTGCTTACAAGAACGTTGATAGTACCGAATTACTTGAAATTGTTGTTTCAAAGTTGCACGATGAAAACTGGGAAGTAATTAACGTAGATTGTTCGGTAATAGCAGAGCAACCGAAGATCTCATCAAGAAAATCAGAGATTGAAAGCAAGATATCCAAAATTCTAGGTGCCCCATTTTCCGTCAAAGGTAAACACCCTGAAGGGTTAGAAGCCTTGAATGGAGTTATGTGTCTAGCGGTTGCACTTATTCAGGAAAGACATGAATAAACGAAACCAGCGATCAACGCACAAACAAAATCAAAAGAATCTCCGCCACAGAAAACCCAACCAAGAAAGCACTCAAACAGTAGAGGGCCGCCATGCCGTGAGAGAAGCTATCTTGGCGGGAACACGAAAAGTGCGAGAAGTGAANATGTCTGAGGGTTTAGAGTCAGGCACAGTTATTGAAGATATTGCCAATCTTTCTAAGGAGCTAAGAATACCTCTAAGAATGCATGCAAAATCTAAATTTAAATCAATGACCACCACAGAGTCTGCGCAAGGAGTACAAGCAATATGTGACCCACTACCAGACTTGGAGATTGAAGACCTCGTAGAAGAAATAGAAAAACCATTTATTCTGGTTCTCGACGGTATCACTGATCCAAGAAATTTAGGCTCAATAATCCGAAGTGGAGAGTGTGCAGGAGCTACTGGTATTTTGCTGCCNCGACATCGTTCAGTCCGCATAACTCCAGCTGTTTCAAAAACAGCTCAAGGAGCGATAGAACATATCCCTATTGCGACAACAGGTGGAATACCAAAAGCGCTCACAAGATTAAAAGAATATGGTGTTTGGACCGTTGGAATGGACATGGCAGCAGATGAAGATATCTACGATTTACAAGTAGCCCANGACCCGCTGGCGCTTGTATTAGGGAGTGAGGGCAAGGGATTAGGACGCCTTACACGAGAGCGATGCGACTTGACTGTGAAGATTCCATTATCCGGAATCACTGAGTCATTGAATGTTGGAGCAGCAGCNGCGATTGGATGTTTTGAAATATCAAGGCAGCGATTAACTAAAGTCAAACGGTGATAAACTCAACACGCTTCCTCNTAAAATGAAGTAATGCCGGGTTAGCTCAGTTGGTAGAGCACTTCTCTTGTAAAGAAGATGTCGTCGGTTCGATTCCGACACCCGGCTCAAGAAATTTGACAGAAGGTCCATCATCTCACTTGCCCTGAAAGTTACCATTCATGAGTGGCTTTAACTGAACGAGATTATGCAATTTTAGACTTTGAAAGATCCGCTTGGAAAAGCAACGATACTAAGCAGAGAGCTATTCGGAAGACGTTCTCTATTTCTCCAGCAAGGTACTACCAGCTTCGAGATGCCCTGATTGATAAACCTGAGGCAGTAGATTTTGACCCAATGGTCGTAAAGAGATTACAAAGAGCTAGAAAATTAAGAAGGTCAAAGAAATTAGGAATTTCTATTTCAAATAATCCGATTCGCTAAGACAAATGATCAGATTTACGATAGTTTTAACGAGGTTAGATTCAGGAGAAATCACTAATGAATATTGCTGGTAAAGGAGTTCTTTTAATTATCGCCGTGATCACGGCAGGAATTATTGTTCTCAACCAAGGATTTGATAAAGATAGCTCAGCTACCTCAGTGTCAGTTCCAAGTACTCAAGAGACTCAAGAAACTCAGGAACAAAGCCAAGAAATTGAGCAAGAAACCAACACTCCACCACAAGATTCATCAGAAGAAAATAATGGCGAAGAAGTAAACGAAGGAAGTCCGTCAACNTCAACCTCAGTACTCCACCCTCCAGCAGAAGTTCGAGTTCTAGTAGCAAACGGGACTGACGTTACCGGAGCAGCGGGAGCTACTCTTGACACGCTTGTAGCCAATGCAGGCTATAACGGAGTTGGGGCTGTAAATGACCTTGGTGAAGAGGTACTACTTGAAACCTTCATATATTACTCACAAGGGTATGATTTAGATGCCCAGAATGTTCGTCTAATCATTAATGGAGATAGCAGTAATGTTTTACCCTTGCCGGAAATTCTTCCAATAGATGATCTTTCTGACGCAAATGTTCTTGTTCATGTAGGCGCCGATCTATTTCCTGACCAAGGCGGATGAGATAGAAANTACATGAAAGTTCTANTTGCCCCTGACAAATTTAAGGGGACAATATCCGCAACTGAAGTTGCTCAATCAATTGCTGAGGCAATTGATGACTTGCATGAGGTCACTATTCAACCTCTAGCAGATGGTGGGGAAGGGACATTAGAAATATTTGGTGGCGGTAATAAAATGTCAGTAGTTACTGGTCCACTCGGTGAACCNGTCAGTGCCTCATGGAGGCTTGACGGCAAATCAGCCGTTATTGAGATGGCACAAGCTTCCGGGCTTCACTTGATACAAGAGAAATCCTTTACAAACCCTATNGATGCTTCAACATTCGGCACAGGAGAACTCATCCGAACAGCGCTAGAAAGGGGGGCCGAAGATATTCTTGTTGGTCTTGGGGGTTCGGCATCTACTGACGGAGGTTTGGGAGCTTTACAGGCTATGAGACCATTGAAGCGCTACTCAAGTATTGAAATAAACGTTGCTTGCGATGTGCAAACTGGGTTTATAGANTGCGCAGGAATCTTTGGTCCGCAAAAGGGTGCAACGGATACACAGATTAGNTTTCTCGAAAATCGACTAAGGCGTCTAGCTCAAGTCTTTCGTGAAGAGAGNCATATTGATGTCGTATCTATGCCGATGGCTGGAGCAGCTGGAGGTTTGGCAGGCGGTCTTGCAACAGTAGGTGCCAATCTTCAAAGTGGCTTTGAGGCAGTTTCAGAACGGGTTAATTTAGTTGACCAAATTGAAAATGCAGANCTAGTTATAACTGGTGAAGGAGAGGTTAATGAATCAAGTTTTGATGGAAAAGTTGTGGGAGAGGTGCTCAAGTTATCAAAGCTCATGTCAACCCCCTCACTTGTCATTGCTGGAAGTATTGACTCAAATGTGAGACTTCCTGTTCCTTCGTATTCGCTTAAAGAGCATGTTGGCCTTGATAAAGCTTTCTCTGCACCCGCAACATCAATTACGAAAATATCAATGAAAGCACTTGNTGATTGGTCAGTAAATCATCCAAAGGGGTAAAACCTTAAGATGATGGATCGTATCGAATTAAATAAAATACAAGCTCTTGGAACGATAGGTGTTCTTCCTGAAGAGAAGAACAGAGCACAACCTTTTGAGATAGATCTAGCTATAGAAACGGATCTCTCAGTAGCTGGGGCATCTGATGATCTTGATGACACTATAAATTATGGTGAAGTCACTGAATTGGTTGCAGGCATTATTCAGAACGAATCTCATCAACTTCTCGAAAAAGTAGCTACAAGGATTGCAACTGANATACTCACAATTCC
Source organism: Actinomycetota bacterium (assembly GCA_002712415.1). Lineage (GTDB taxonomy): Bacteria > Actinomycetota > Acidimicrobiia > Acidimicrobiales > UBA8592 > UBA8592. The sequence goes on from PATO01000007.1 coordinate 3,991, forward strand.
TGCAGTCACAGGTGTTCAAGTTAATCTTAGAAAGATNCGTCCTCCCGTACCAGAATTCTTAGAATCGTCAGCAGTTAATATTTATCGTTCAAAGTAAAGAACATTAATCAACGAGATTCTAATTCTTTCTTAATCTCTAAGATTTTTTGTGGAAGNTGTGTGCGACCATAATCAAATCCTATTTTCAGTAGAATCTCCAACAAGTCTTTTCGTCCATCCTCAAATTTCCAAGGAAGTGCTACATATACGGGCAAACCGAAAGTCTTTAGTTGATCCAAATTACTGTAAACNCGTTCCTGATATTCAAACCTGTCTTTCCAATCCCAATTTGNGGGACCAAATCCAGTACCAGGATCTAAGATTAACTGGCTTTTCTTTAAACCTNTTTTATCTAGCTCGTCNAAAGACTTTTCAAACCATTGGACTATTACTTCAATAGGGTCACCAGTGACGAATTCAAGACTTTTAGGATCATCACCGCTCAAAAACGGAAGGACTACTGGAACTCCGGAACTCACAGCGATTTCAACCATTTCAGGATTTTGCATACCATCGGAAGCGTTCATGAANTTTGCTCCTGCTTCTAGCGCCCTTGCCATTATCTCTGGCTTCCAGGTATCAACAGAAAGTTCTACGCCCAACTCTGCGATTGCCTGAATTTTCCCATCAAGGCGTTCCCACTCTTCTTCCAGTTCAACACGACTTGCATATTGCGTTGAACCCGCTGCGCCCAAATCAATTCCAACGCAACCTNCTTGTATTAATTCTTTCGCACGTTTGACTGCACTCTCGACATCTAGCGCAATAGAAAAGTCAGCTAATGAATCTCCAGATGCGTTAATTACACCATGTAATTTCACTCTTATAACGTACTCGTCTTTTCAACAAAGTCACCAGTCAAACGAATTCAAATTCTTCAGCATGAAAAGAATATAACAGCGATAGATTTACCTTATGGCGGTAACAATTAGAATNCCCACTACATTTCGGGAGTTAACAAAAGGAAACTCTTCAATTTGCTCAGATGGTAGGACACTAGGGCAACTATTGGAACAAGTTCGAACTGAATATCCAGACTTTGTAAATCGAGTCTTGGATGATGAAGGAAATTTACAACGGTTTGTAAATATTTTCCTTGATGATGAAGATGTGCGCTTCTTAGGCGGCTTAGATACAGAATTAGAAGAAGGACAGATAGTTTCTATTGTTCCGGCAGTTGCTGGAGGATACACATAGCAAATCNAGTTAATTAGGGAAACCTAANGCGTGCGTGCAAAATCTGGGCTTTAAAATGAAAATTTNAAAGATTAGATTCATTGGAATAAATGACNGAGACAAATTGTTGATTAGTTTAAATATAAGGAGAGTTTAGATGGCAAAAATCATTTCATTTAACGAAGAAGCCCGAAAGGGTTTAGAAAGAGGAATGAACACACTTGCTGATGCAGTAAGAGTGACGCTTGGCCCAAAAGGACGAAACGTTGTCCTTGATAAGAAATGGGGGGCACCAACCATAACTAATGATGGTGTTTCAATCGCAAAAGAGATTGACCTTGAAGATCCATATGAACGAATTGGTGCTGAATTAGTCAAGGAAGTAGCGAAGAAAACAGATGATGTTGCTGGCGATGGGACGACCACTGCAACTGTATTAGCCTGGTCCATGGTTCGTGAGGGACTACGAAACGTGGCAGCTGGCGCAAACCCTATGTCGCTCAAGAAAGGTATAGAAGCTGGTGTAGCTGCAGCTGTCGAGTCAATAGCTAATCAGTCTCAAGATGTATCTTCCGATAAAGACCAGATTGCAAATGTTGCTGCTATCTCTGCTGCAGATGCTGACATAGGTGCCAAGATAAGCGAAGCAATCGACAAGGTTGGAAAAGATGGTGTAATAACTGTTGAGGAGTCTCAAACTTTTGGAATGGATATGGACTTCGTTGAAGGAATGCGTTTCGACAAAGGGTATATCTCACCCTATTTCGTAACTGATGCTGACCGTATGGAGACTGTTCTTGAAAATCCTTACATTCTCTTTGTCTCATCAAAGATTTCAGCTGTCAGAGACGTCGTACCGGTTCTTGAGAAAGTTATGCAATCAGGGAAACCGTTACTAATAATCGCAGAAGATATCGAAGGTGAAGCATTGGCTACTCTGGTAGTGAACAAAATACGTGGTACTTTCACATCCGCAAGTGTCAAAGCTCCTGGTTTCGGAGATCGCCGCAAGGCCATGTTNCAAGACATGGCTATTTTGACTGGNGGTCAGGTAATCAGCGAAGAAGTGGGCTTAAAACTGGATGCAACAACATTGGATCTCCTTGGCGAAGCGCGAAAGGTAGTTATCACAAAAGACGAAACTACAATCATTGAGGGATCTGGCAGTCGCGAAGATGTTGATGGCCGTATTNCCCAAATTAAAGCGGAAATTGAAAACACAGACTCAGACTATGATCGCGAAAAACTCCAAGAGCGCTTGGCAAAACTCTCCGGCGGTGTAGCAATTCTNAAAGTTGGAGCAGCCACTGAAGTAGAGCTGAAAGAAAAAAAACATAGAATTGAGGACGCAGTATCCACAACAAAGGCAGCAATCGAAGAAGGCGTTGTAGCAGGTGGAGGAGTGACCCTATTGAGAGCTCAAGAAGCTGTAGTAGCGATATCTGAAAGTTTAGGAAACCCAGATGAAAATACAGGAGCTCGACTGGTCGCCAAGTCACTTGAAGGTCCGTTGNATCAAATTGCTGTTAATGCGGGTCTCGAGGGAGGCGTGATAGTAGAAAAGGTGCGTAACCTAGATGGGGCAACTGGGTTGAATGCTTCCTCCGGTGAATATGAGGACCTTGTAGAAGCTGGAATTATTGATGCGGCTAAAGTCACTAGATCAGCACTTCAAAACGCTGGATCGATAGCAGCATTATTCCTGACAACTGAAGCCGTAATCGCTGATGCTCCTGATGATGCTGAAGCAATGCCAGGCATGCCAGACATGGACTTCTAGTTACTTTAGAGGCGTAAAGCTCTTGTAAATTAACTACACTTTCNCTATGGACCCACTAATACCGACTACCGGTCTCGGTGTGCTGCATTTATTTTGCAAATCAAACCAAAGCTTTGACTCAGAAAANTTAGTAGAAGTTATTGGTAAGAAAAANTCGGATNATATGCAGATCATATCCATTTCTATCTTAGGTCATAAAGCTGATTTCGCTTTCATGATGTTAAGTAGTGACTGGGTTCAACTCCGNGAAATCCAAAGAGATATAGTAAATTGCGGAGTNGATATCGCAGATTCCTATGTCTCTTTGACAGAGATATCTGAATACGCAGCTGGTGTCCCCGAAGAGATGCGNAGAGCGCGACTGTATCCGGAACTTCCTCCNTCTGATAAACGAGCATGGTGCTTTTACCCAATGTCCAAAAGACGAAATCCGACTCAAAATTGGTTTACATTAGACTTCGATAAGAGGAAAGATCTTATGTACGAGCATGGAGCCTCAGGAAGAAAATTTGCCGGTCGCGTACTTCAGGTCATAACAGGATCCACTGGGATTGATGATTTTGAGTGGGGGGTTACCTTATTTTGCGTAAACCCTGACGACCTTAAAGATGTCGTTTACACGATGCGCTTTGATATGGCTTCAGCAGAATATGCAGAATTTGGCCCGTTCTACTCGGGCNTTGTCGGCGAGATAGATGAAGTAGTTAAACTCAGCGTTTAGATGACTATGTGTCCATTTCTTGGTCTGCTAACCATTGCTTCTTGATGCTTCTCCAGGCTTCGTCAGTATGATCTCTCCTCCAATATGGTGATATTGAAGCTGATTCAATATCAATTTGATGCTCAAGGATCAGGTACTTTCGAATATCTCGAACTTCTCCGGCCTCACCATGTATGAAGACATCGAATTTTCCATCTGCAAACGCATGGCCACGGATTGCTTCAAGCAGAGCTGTTTCAGGGTTAGGCACAGCAGATCGGTAAATCCAATTAATTAAATGATTAGGAGATGAAGCAAAATTTATTTGGTTTTCCGGCCCATCTACGACAAGGAATACCGAACAAGGTTTACTCTCTGGAATAGCTTCAACAGAGGTGCTGATAGCAGAAAGTGCACTTTCATCTCCTGCGAGTAAATGCCAATCAGCTTCTATATCTGGTTTGTAGCTTCCATTAGGTCCTTTAAATTGTAATCTGTCGCCTATTTGAGCTCTCTGGGCCCATGTCCCTGCGTAACCTTGGTCACCGTGGGTTACAAAATCAATAGTTAACTTTTGTGTATTAGAGTTCCAGCGACGAACAGTGAACCTTCTCGGTCTTGGCCTTTGGTCATCACCTAAAGTTCGGACTTCTTCAAGGTCAAATGGCGGGGAGTATGATGCGTTTTCTGGAATGAAATATGCATTTATGTATTGATCCGTTGACTCATTTGGTCTGAAACCGTCTAAACCACTGCCTCCTAACACAATCCGAATCATGCTTGGAGAGAGGATCAAAATTTCTTCTACTTCACCATACATGCCTTACTCGTTTGCTTTGCTCTTCTGATTGCTGGTGCTTTTCGCTAGCTCCAATAATTCTATTACTGCTGGTCTAGCTTCTTCATGGCTATTGAGTGGAGTAGGGAATCCAATTCTTGCCATTCTTGGGCCTTTAGAGGTTGATGCGCGCAAGGTGACACCGTAGCGATCAATTCCAAGCATGGCCGCTTCGGAGGAATCTTCTATATTCGCGAGGTTCTTCACATATAAGAGATTGGCGTCACGATGATCTTCGTTCATGTGGTCAATAATTTCTTTGGCGTTTAAGAAAAGTGGATCAATTTCAGCTGATTGGTATGCATGATTTTCCACCCAACTCATATGACCAAACCCCCCAACGTACCTACATTCCTTGACCACTAGTTTCCAAAAATTGAAATCTTCGTAATCAACATAAAATGAAGCATGTTGGTGTTTTTCTAAGTAATCCTCACGCTCGTCTTTTGGGTTATCAAGTAAATGCAGTGAACCAACAAGCGTAAGTCGAGCTTTTCCTAACGGGTCACCGTCTCCTGCTGGTTCGCTGATAAGCATTGACGCCTTTTCATTCTTACGTGCATTGATTGTGTGCTCCGCCATGTCAGAGATGAGAATGATCGGGTTGCCCAAGTCGTCATGGATATAGGAAACAATGCTTCCGTATGGAAATCCGTTTAAAGTCAATGTGCTTAAAGTAGCTGACCCTATAGATGCGACTAAGGTACGAGCTAATTCAGCATCGGTCGGGAATGTTGATATATCACCTGCTATCGGTGGAGGAGAGTCGCCGCTTCCATGGGCTTGCTTGACTGTCATTCGCCCGTTACCGTTCCTGAGATTCGTGAAGAAATCATTAATAAATCATTTCTGTAAGACAACATTATTGATCTTAAACTTACTATAACTGAAGAGATGTTAAGTAGTCCTAACCTGTGGTCGGTTCGGCTTGCCCATTTATATTCTCTCTATTTGTTAACGAGATTCAGCCATTGTCCCTAAGTACAACTTAATAACGTTGGGGTCATGAAGTAATCCTTCTCCGGTGCCGTCGTAGGCATTCTTGCCTTGATCAAGGACGTAGCCGCGATCACTAATTTTCAAACAGCGGGTGGCGTTTTGCTCAACCATTACTATCGACACTCCTGTTTTATTGATCGCAGTTACATTTTCAAAAACGTCTACCTGCAGAGCTGGTGAAAGACCTGCGGAAGGTTCGTCAAGGAGCAGTACAGAGGGCTCCATCATTAAAGCCCTTCCCATTGCAAGCATTTGTCGCTCTCCACCGGATAGTAGGCCTGCGCGTTGTTTTAGCCGTTGACCAAGTTTAGGAAAAAGGTCTGTGATGTTTTTCATCCGTTCTTGAACTTCATTGGGTTTTAATTGATATGCGCCCATTTGAAGGTTCTCNGCGATCGTTAGAGATGGGAAGACATTTTCGGTTTGAGGAACATAGCCGACTCCCTTTCTGACCAATTCGTGCGCAGCTAAATTCGTGATTTCTTCGTTGAGTAATTGGACCACTCCACTTCGCACTTCGACGAGGCCGAACATACTCTTCACTAAAGTTGACTTTCCTGCTCCATTAGGACCGATAATTCCAACGAGTTCTCCTTGATAAAGCTTGAAATTGCAACCTGTCAGAATATCAACGCCAGGTAGGTACCCGGCGACTAAATCCTTAGATTCAAGAACGACTCTCCTGCTAGACATCTTTAAGCTCCTCAGCGATCGCGCTTCCAAGATATGCGTCTATTACAGCCGGGTTTTTGGAAACATCTGATGGTGTTCCTTCAGCAATTACTTGGCCTTCCGCCAAGACAACAATCCAGTCAGAGATACCCATGATTGCATCCATGTCATGTTCGATGAAAAGTACACTCACCCCTTCGTCACGGAGATTCTCTATATGCACTAATAATGATTCAACAAGAACTGGGTTTACTCCTGCCATGGGCTCGTCAAGTAAAATTAATTTCGGTTCTGACATTAACGCCCTGGCCATCTCAAGCAACTTTCGTTGGCCCCCAGATAGCGTTGCAGCATATTCATCTCGCATGTGTGAGAGCTTGAAACGCTCTAATAGTTCCTCTGCTTTTTCCAAAATTTCTTTTTCCTGCTTTTGCCAACGTGAAGGTAAAAGGGCATTTCTTAGAGACTCTCCTTTTTGCTCAGCTGCACCTAAAAGCATGTTGTCTATAACAGTCATTTTTGCAAGAGATTTTGTTAATTGAAAAGTGCGAACCATTCCTTTATTGGCAATTTGGTGCGGCCGAAGTCCTGAGAGGTCTGTAGTCCAAGATTCTGCATTTGATAACTGATGAAAAGTCCATTTTCCTGAGTCCGGCTTATCAAAGCCCGTTATTAAATTGAACAATGTTGTCTTCCCAGCTCCATTTGGACCAATAAATGCAGTGATGATTCCTCGCTGGACTTCCAGATGATCAATATCAACAGCGCGTAGGCCGCCAAAGGATCTAACTACATTATCAATTTTTAATATGGGGTCCTGTTTGGGTGACCCTGGGGTTGCTTCAATAGTCACTGGTTCGGAAGCTTGGTTATCGGATGTCAATTTGTGCCTCCTCCTTTTTGCCTACTAGACCTTGAGGTCTCCATATCATGAGCGTGGCCAACATAATTCCCATAAGAATCATTCTGACGCTCGCTATGTCATTTGATTGTAATATTGCGTCAGGTATCCACCCAGAGTCCACCATTTGGCGAAGAAGTTCCTCAGAAAAGATAATCACAAACCAAAACGTCATGGATCCGATTATTGGTCCCCAAATTGAAGCAGCGCCACCAAGTATCAAGACGGTCCATATAAAGAATGTAGTTTGCGGTCGGAACTGTTGTGTCTCAACAAAACCCATGTCAAAGGCTCTAACGATGCCAGCAAATGAAGCGATCACTCCGCCAATAATTAGACTCTGAAGTTTGTAAGAAAAGACATTTTTACCTAATGCCCTTGCAGCATCTTCATCTTCACGAATTGCTTTNATAACCCTTCCCCATGGGGACCGCATTAAGCCCCAGATCAATAAACTNGCTANCGATACNAAGGACCATCCGATNATCATNACCCACAATGTCTTTTCATCAAACTCAAGGAACCANGCTCCGTAATTTCCTTCCTTTATTGGGTTCCANTCAACTGTTATNACATCAGCGAAAGAAACATTCGCATTTCTATCTTCAATNCTGGGAAGACCAAATGGACCACCGGTGAAATCNAGCAACCGNTGNGATCGAAATGAGATNCGTAAAACTTCNGCGATAGCGATNGTTGTNAGAGCCAAGTAGTCNGCTCGTAGTCGNAAGGAAGGNAATCCAATACTTAGCGCTATGANCACTGCGAATACGACACCACTTGCGATTGCCAANAGAATAGAACCGCCAAGCCANCCTTGGGTAAAAAAGATAGCCATTCCATANGCACCAGCAGCCATGAAAGCCACAACGCCAAAATTTANGAGGCCCGTATAACCGTAGTGAAGATTAAGGCCNACTGCCGCAAGAGCGAAAGTGGCNGCCTGCACNCTTATAGACGTTCTAAGAGCGAGACCAAATAATTTACTNANATCAATTTCGGCGAAAAGATTCATCAACATGNTGTCAACCTAATCTTTCTCTGACTCCGAGAATACCTCGAGGCCTTACNAGAAGAATTACAATCATNACTGCTAACGCAATAAGGAACTTCAGGTCATTATCNAACCAGAATGTTGANGTCTCAGAGGCAAAACCAATTGCCAAACCACCGACCATNGCACCGAAAGCTGTTCCTAGCCCNCCTAAAGTAACTGCTGCGAATATTAAGAGTAGAATTTTCTCTCCCATCTGCCATTCTACAACTTGTGTCAATCCGATCATTGTGCCGCCGAGGCTTGCCAAAGCACTTCCTAGTATCCAAACCCACATAATTGTNCGNTTGACGTCAATTCCCGATGACTCGGCAAGAGCAGGATTATCAGAAACTGCGCGCATTGATGTTCCAAGCTTTGTTCGTTGAAGCAAAAGTCCCACCATNANAAGTGTTGTGAAAGCTATTCCTATTATAAAATAGTCTTTCGCTGGAAGNTCAATAGGTCCTAGGGAAACCCCGCTTTGTATTCTAAAGGANTCGAATGTCTCNGGTTCTGCACCATGATAGATAAGAATTAGGTATCTCATNAGGAATGCAAGACCTATTGAAACGACCATTAACGAAATATTCGTCATTTTTCGTCTTCGTAAAGGACCAAAAATTCCTCTTTCTAAACNAAAACCAAGTCCGCCACCAGCAAGAACAGCAAGTANCACCGCTAACGGAAATAAAGCACCGTTAAGGCCGACTGTTGATTCGAGTAATAAGGCAATCACTGCTCCGAACGCAACCATCTCTGAATGAGCAAAATTTACCAGTCCGGTTACACCAAAAATAAGTGATAAGCCTATAGATGCCAAAGCTACGAGTAAACCTACTTTCAGCCCGCTAACCATTCGGTTTAATAAACGTTCCCATGTCGGTCGTATCTCAAGAATAGGTTTCTGATCTTCGCCTACTAATTGAAAGCCGACAGCTTTTGATCGGTATTCTTCAACAAAAACTGTTATCTGGTCGGAAGCCCCATCTCGGATAGATACTCCTTCTGGCAGAGGGCCTGCAAGAACTACTGTATATTCACCTAAACCAGGTATCGGTATTTCCCACTTTCCATCTTCACCTGTAACTACTGAACCAATTTCAATATTTTGAGCGTTTGAAACTATAACTTTAGCGTCTGGTATAACTTCTCTTCCTACTCGAACTGTTCCTCTGATAGTTAGTTCATCATTGGTATCTGCACTTGCCAAAGCAGGCAAAGTTGTTAGAAGTCCGAAAACTAAAATAAGAAAGCCTGAAAGTAGGCTGAGACTTTTTCTCACAAAGAGACACTCTACCTGCGATTACGCAAGTACGGAGTGAAATCTCACATATTGAATTTTTTTCTAGCGCTTAACGATTCCAACCTGCATCGGAAATATTTCTCTTTTCAAAGAAAAGGCAGAATTCGGGGCATCTAAATGGGGTTTCTTCGTTACTTCCTAATCTGCACTTTTGGATTTGGTCACCTGTAGGAAGAGACCTACTGCGATAGTGCCTACAATCTTTTCGAACTTCCATACCGTATGAATTTTACATCAGAGTTGCAAGGTATTCACACCAAGAGTTAACACTGCTGAAACAATTCGGAAACAAACGCAATGTANTCTCAGAAAGCCATTATTTTCACGAACGAGGAGTGTGTATGAATTCAGGTGATATTGCTTGGATGTTAATTTCGACAGCGCTAGTTGTATTTATGGTTCCAGGGTTAGCGCTCTTCTATGGGGGCATGGACAGGTCAAAGAATGTATTGAACATGCTAAATATGAATATGTATTGCATCGGTATAGTCCCGCTTCTTTGGGTAACGTTCTCGTGGACACTTGGTAATAGTTCGGACGGGTCAGGTTTCTGGGGTGGCGACCTTATCGGTAATTGGGACCAATTTGGACTTGAAGGGCTGAATATGGATCCAGAATCACTAATTTTTGTAGCTTTCTTGATGACTTTTGCCTCAATTACACCTGCACTTATCTCTGGGGCTGTCGCTGATCGAATGAAATTCTCAGCGTGGGCAATATTTGTTCCAATATGGATGCTATTGGTTTATACTCCAGTAACTTATTGGGTATACAGCGGATGGCATCATGAAATGGGCGCTATTGACTTCGCTGGCGGTACAGCAATTCATATTAACGCTGGAGCAGCATCACTCGCTTTGATACTTGTCCTTGGCAAGCGAAAAGGCTGGCCATCTGAGTCTTCTCCACCACATAACCTTCCGCTTGTCATGTTGGGCACGGGAATATTGTGGTTTGGTTGGTTTGGTTTCAACGCTGGTTCTGCAGGAGCCGCCAATGGGCAAGCAGTCCAAGCTTTACTTAACACNTTCGTTGCNGCTGCNGCAGGAATGATTGGNTGGATNCTAATTGAGAAAATTAAGGACGGTAAACCAACTACTTTGGGAGCTTGCTCAGGTGTGGTAGCTGCTCTTGTTGCAATAACACCAGCTGCCGGATACGTAGGCGGATTGGCAAGCATCGTTTTTGGTCTAGTNGCAGGAGTAGGTTGTTACTTCTTAATAGGACTAAAGAATAAACTTGGCTANGACGATTCTCTCGATGTTGTTGGAGTCCACGGCGGGGGTGGAGTTATAGGAGGACTACTACTTGGCCTCTTCGCAGATAACTCAGCAATAAATTCTGAACCTGGTGGCTTCCAAGATGGTCTTTTCTTCGGTGGCGGAGAACTATTCATTGACCAAATCGTAGCAATGGTCTCAGTAATCGGATTCTCCTTCGTANTGACCTTCGTTATCGCCAAAGCACTTGATTCCACCATAGGACTNAGAGCTTCCCAAGAAGATGAAGAATCAGGATTAGACCAATCGCAACATGCTGAAACTGCCTACAATTTGTAAGCACNATTTGCNTGAGTGAGNANTTCTTCATNANATGAGTATTCCCAAAANNCAATAAGTGGAATACGGTGGAGACATGTCAATCATTGACGAAAGGAAGAGACTTCTAGCAGATCGCGAACTCCGAGGTTCCGAATTCACCTTGCAACTCAGTGATGCCACTGATGAATGGTTATATGGACTGTTTATATCGGTGGCAGAGAACCGAGGAGATTTAGCTCTAATAGCAGTGGGCGGCTACGGGCGCAGAGACCTCTCACCTCTATCCGATCTAGATGTCTTGCTANTACATAATNATGCTCNGGATATTGAAGAAGTTGCCGAAGCNCTTTGGTATCCGATTTGGGATCAAGGAGAANAGCTTGGNCATTCAGTNCGGACACTNAATGAAACCCTNNCTCTGGCAAGTGAAGATCTCGANACAGCAACTGCATTGTTGTCAAGCAGACTTATTGCTGGATCCCAACCGCTAGCAAATGAACTTTCAGGCAAAGCAGTAGATCAATGGAAAAGTAAAGCAAAATTTTGGTTGCCNAANTTAGCGGAATCAGTTNATTCACGTCATCGNGCNAAAGGCGAGGTTGCCTTNATGTTGGANCCTGAATTAAAAGAAGGNCGGGGNGGACTNAGAGATGTTCANGCAATGGGATGGGCNAATCTNAACGGNCAAGGACCATTTGAAGTTGAACATCATCAACTTNTAGAGTGTTACGAAGTTATCTTGAGAGCTCGCGTGGAATTACACAAGCAGGCTAAACGCTCAAGCAATAAACTTCTGCTTGAGCAACAAGATGCAGTTGCTGAAGCGCTTGGATACGAGGATGCAGATCTCTTAATGGCTGATGTAGCATCAGCTGCACGGCGTATCTCTTGGAACATAGATGAACTCTGTTATGGAATTGAAAATGTGGGCCTATCAGGAGTTTGGAACTTTGGGAAAAAAGTAGGTGACACGATAAAGGGCAAAAGAAAACCTGTGTCTTCAACTCTGTTAGCGGACATGGATATAACTCCCGAACAGGTTCTGAGAATTGCTTTACAAACAGCGCGAAATCAAGAACGCTTTTCTCCTGAAACAATTCGGCGTCTCCGACAAGCCAATTTGGTTATCTTAGACCCATGGACAGACGAACTTCGAGAGTTATTTATTGATCTTCTATTAGTTGGTCATGATGCNATACCAGTTTTTGAAACGTTAGATCAACTTGATTTATTTGTTCCTTTCTTGCCAGAGTGGAAACCAGCAAGAAGCAAACCACAACGAAACGCCTATCACCGATTTACAGTTGACCGTCATCTACTTGAGACAGCTGCAGAGGCTTCCAAACTTGCAGACCGAGTTGATCGCCCTGACCTTCTCGTCATTGGTGCGTTGCTTCATGATATTGGGAAACCGTATCCCGGAGATCACACAGAAGTAGGAGTGCAGCTAATCAACACAATCGCAGGGCGGATGGGTTTCCCACAAGCAGATATAGAAATACTTATCGAGATGTGTCAGCATCACCTGCTCCTTCCTGACATCGCAACCCGAAGAGACCTTGATGATTTTGACACTATTCAAACCGTCGGTAATTCCTTAAAAACAATTGAATCCGTAAGACTATTACATGCCCTAACAGAAGCTGACTCTATCGCAACCGGTCCAGCAGCTTGGAGCAGTTGGAAAGCAGGTCTAGTAGAAGATCTTTCGAACCGAACAATCTCATATCTCAAAGGAGGAGCNGGTAGCATTATCGAACGAACTTTCCCTACTCCAGATCAACTACAGATGATGCGGCGAGGAATGATCAGAGTTGAGGGTGATGCCGATCGGTTAACGATAATGGAGATTGACAAACCTGCTGTATTTGGAAGAGTCGCCGGAGCACTTTCGCTTTGCGGCCTTGACGTCTTAGAGGCTATAGCCCACACGGAATACGGAATGGTCTTAGCAATGTTCAGAGTTGCCCCAAATACAACAAAAGATATTGATTGGAATTCAGTCTGTGCATTTGTTCAGGATTCGGTTAGGGGCCGAGTCGCAATAGCAGCCAGACTAGCTGAACGTATGCAGACGTACTCACAACAAATATCGCAACAGTTTCCCGACCGAGTTGTAGATACTGATGTAAAGATAGACAATGAAACATCATCTACAGCGACAGTAATTGAGGTTTCTGCTCCAAATGGGATGGGATTGCTTTACCAAATAACAAGAGCACTTGGCTCACTTGACCTCAACATATTAAGTGCAAAAGTCCAGACATTAGGGTCAGATGTTGTTGACTCCTTCTATGTCTTAGATAATGATGGNAAAAAAATNNATGATCAANTNCATGCTGATGAGGTTAAACANGCACTNAAGCATGCAATAGANTCATCNACAGTAATGACAGGAATCGGAACATGACTGATGAGCATGACTTAGTTCGCTGGAGCGAAGCTTTAGCAGGGATTGCAAGAACTGGACTGGCATTCACTGAAAGTCTCTATGAACGCGAAAGGTATGAGGAAGTCCTNCANGTAGCATCTGACATCCATGCAAAGATTTCNGATTCTTCAAACAGTGAAGAAAAAGTTGCAGAATGGATGAAGTCGATAGGGGAAGGCGTTCCAGGATATGTAACTCCGAAGGTTGCCATTGGTGCTGTCGTCGGAAATGAAGACGGAGAAATTCTTTTAATCCAACGCTCTGATTCAGGGGTGTGGCTTTTCCCAACAGGATTTGCAGATATNGGATATTCAGCAGCAGAGATAGCAGAGAAAGAAGTCTTTGAAGAAACGGGAATGCATGTGGAGGCTCTAAGAATAATTTCAATTCTTGATGGGGTTCGTGCAAAATTTACTCGAATGCCTCTTTATTCGATNGTTTTCCATTGCAAAGTTGTTGGNGGAGAACTAAATCACCACCCGCTTGANTGCACTGATGCAGGGTTTTTTCCTCAGGATAAACTTCCAANCCCTCTCGCTGGGTCGGGAAACTGGGTAGATCATGCATTTGCAGCAATACGTGGAGAGGTTATTGAAGTTGAATTTGATAAGCCTCGCCGGCCTGTATGGAAACAAGATGATGCAATATAATNTGCCTTTTAATCTTGGTTACGTAAGAAATTTTCTACATCTTTTACAAAGTCTTCAGGGCTAGCAACCTCATAATCCCCAGCGTCATAGCTGTCCTCAAGTTCATCAACGTATTTTGATGTGTCTTCATCGCCTTCAATTATTTGATTTATTTGCCTTTCATAGGCTGAAGACGCAATTTCTAAGTCCGTTGTATTCAACGAAAGATTGAGAGTTGTTTTGAGCCTTTCAATCAAAGCTAATGCTGCTTTAGGCGATTCAGCTCCTGCAACATAGTTAGGAACAGTTGCCCAAAATGACATATTGGGGATACCAGCGTCTGTAGATAATTGATTGATAACACCGATAATTCCCGTTGGTCCCTCATAGGAAGATGTTTGCAGGCCGTAGGATTTGTTAATCTCAGTATTTTCGCTCACGCCGTGAATTAATACTGGGCGTGAATGTGGAACTTCGGCAAGTAAGGAACCTAATGTGATGATCATTGAGACATTGTACTTTTTAGCTTCAGCTAAAATATTTTGTGTGAAAGTTTGCCAATTTAGCTGTGGCTCAACGCCTTCCATAAATAGAAGAGAGCCATCATTTGACAAAGAAATTGTATTTTTCGGCCAACTAAGAAACCTTGATTCGCCATCTAGTTGAACGGTGGGTCGCTCTCTGGAAAAGTCATAAAATTCTTCTGAATCAAAAGTTAGAATCTCTGTCGCAATAGTTTTTTCAATGAGACTTCGAATTGCCCAAGTAGAAGCACCTCCAGCATCATTCCACCCAGCGAAGGCTAAAACCATAATGGGGGCTTTTGTGGAGGAATCATCAATATTCATTCCAAATTCACTCATCGACAAAACTTTAATCATTCTTTTCTGATATTGCACTTCAAATAAGCATTCGTTTGAAAGGCGGGTACGATATTTTTATGGTGAGTATTAGACCAGTAACTGAAGTGACAGAATCTCTTACGGATGCCTACAGAGTACTGATCCCGCAATTATCTTCCTCTAGCAGTCCACCTACAGGAGAAGCATTGCAAAGGATCATTGAGTCAGACTCGGCCCAAATACTCATAGCTGAAAACGAAAATGGTGAAATACTGGGAACAATGACGATCATAATTTTTCAGATTCCAACCGGAATACGTGCATGGATTGAAGATGTCGTCGTTGACAGTTCAGTTCGTGGTAAAGGTATCGGGAAGAAGCTAAACCTCGCTGCGCTCGAACTTGCTAAACAGGCTGGAGCAAAAACCGTTGACTTGACCTCACGACCTGCTCGGCAAGAAGCAAATCAGTTATATAGAAGTATTGGATTCGTAGAACGGGAAACTAATGTCTATCGGTTTTCTTTCGAGTAATTGATTGATGTCTAAATACGAGCTTCGAAAAAAACTCAGATATGTCTATGTCTCTTTATTTACTGCACCAATTGGCCAAGTTCTTCTCTTCCTCTTCTATGAGGTAGGGGGACTCAATTCCTTATTGAGCAATGTTTTAGCTGTAACGATTTCAACTACCCCTAATTATCTTTTGAACAGATTTTGGGTTTGGCGAAAAAGGTCGGTNACAAATATTCGAAATGAAATTGTGCCCTATTGGCTGCTTGCTTTCTTAGGGCTGGGAATTTCAACAATTTTTGTTTATNTAGCTGATTCAATTTGGGAAACCTGGGTTGCGATAAATTTGGCAAATGCCATGGGTTATACATTGTTATGGGGCGCTAAATATTTTATTCTCGAGAAATACCTCTTTAAGGAATCACCTTCGTCATCGTCTCGGGAGATAAACTCCCTGTAATATCTAATGATGGATTCCGATCAAGTTAAAGTAGCTGAAGCAGTTAAAGGGTTCCTACCGAAAAATGAAGCGGCCGCGCTTTATGATGCTGCAATTGCAGTAGAGGTCGATGGTCCTCTTTTGGAAGTTGGAAGCTACTGTGGAAAATCTTCCGTTTATCTTGGTTATGCTGCCCAGAGCATCGGACGTGTTTTGTATGCGCTGGATCATCATCGGGGTTCTGAAGAAAACCAAGCAGGTTGGGAGCATCATGACTCTGAACTTATTGATAAACAAAAAGGGGTCATGGATACGCTCCCGTACTTCCGAGATGCAATTTTTGCTGCAGGCTTAGAACATGTAGTCATTGCTCTTGTAGGTCATTCGGGCGTGATTGCGAGAAACTGGACTACGCCTCTTTCGTTTCTTTTTATAGATGGAGGCCATGGAGAAGAGCCCGCAAAAGCTGACTTTAATGGTTGGGTTCCGAAAGTGAAAGAAGGTGGGACACTTGCGATTCATGATGTTTTCCCTAATCCAAAGGATGGCGGACGTCCACCATATGAACAGATCTACCTTCCAGCAATTGAAAGTGGCAATTGGAACGAGGTACACGTTGAAGGTTCATTAAGAATTTTGAAACGCGTTTAAACCTAAAATGACTAAACTATAAATGCACCCGAATCTTTAGGAGATCAAATGAAAAAAGGTGAAACAGTTCCTGACTTTGAAGCTATCAACCAAGAAGGTGCTTCGGTTTCGTTATCGTCAATGTTAGAAAATGGTCCAGTTGTCCTTTTTTTCTACCCAAAAGCAATGACACCAGGTTGCACAGTGGAGAGTTGCCACTTTCGTGATCTTGAGTCAGAATTCTCTGCATTAGGCGCACAACCGGTTGGTATAAGCATGGATCAAGTCGAAAAGCAGAAAGAATTTGACGATAAACACCAGCTTGGGTTCCCGCTTTTATCAGACCCCGATCAAACTATTGCATCAATCCTAGGGGCTAAACGAATGGGGCCATTCGGGAATAAAAGGATCACATACGTAATCGGAGCGGATAGAACAATTCTTGAGGTCATAAAGAGCGAAACAAATATGAATGTGCATGCAGATACTGCGTTAGATGTTTTAAAGAAATAAAATCTTCAAAATCTAAAGCACCGGCAAGAATTCATGATTTGAGAACAGCTGAGAGGCTTTTGTTATTCCCATTAAAGAATCAGCGGCTAGTACAACGGCAGCTGCAGAATATGTTGAATACTCCTCTTCTGGGAATGAGACAGATTCAGGGTAAACCACCCCAGTTAGGTATTGTCCCTGATGGTTTCGAAATTTTTGTATCTGTTTAAAGAGTTCCAATGCATGTTGTATTTCTCCAATGCTTTGAAACGCTAATGCGCATTCGCAGGTTTCTGCAGTCGTTATCCACGGACGATCAGACACGCAACGAATACCTTTACCTGGAATTTCAAATGTCTCGTTCTTTTCAGCAAGATGCTTTATCCCCATTTCGCCTGTTACTACGCCTGATAGGACTGGGTAATACCAATCCATCGCCCATCTGTTCTTTGGAGCAAATGCGTCAGGAACTGTCTGAATAACATTAGCGAGTTTTACATATGAGGATTCCCATTTTTCTTTCTCAAAACCTAGTTCAGTTGCTATTTTGATAGCGCTCCTGATTGAGTGGGCAATACTGGATGACCCTGTTAGAAGTGCATAGGACCAGAGCGTGCCATCAGAATGACGAGCCCAGATTATTTCTCCACGTTCTGTTTGCATATCTACAACAAAATCAATCGCAGGTTCCACTACCTTCCACATGGATTCAAGGAAGCCTATATCTTGTGTGATTAAATAGCTATGTAGAACTCCGGTTGCGATGTACGCGACACAATTTGAATCAATTTTATCTTGTTCAATGCTGTCCTCAAGATAGTAATTGTGCCACGATCCGTCATCTCGTTGAATCCGTTCGAGCCATTCGTACCCTTTCAGAGCTTCATCAACTAATCCAGCAGTTTGAAGGGCCATAGTTGCCTCTATGTGATTCCAAGGGTCGGCGTGACCACCAGGAAACCACGGGATCATTCCAGACTCCAGTTGCCATTCGGCTATTGATTCTGCCGTCTGTTTCAAGTCGTTGTCCGTGAGAACGATTTCTGTGGGCTCGGGGGTCAATAAATTTCCTTCGTTACAAAAATTCTCTTTTCTGACCATAGACTATCGCACTCTTTCCCAGAACTGGCTGAAGGACCTTTTCTAGGTACTTCGTTATTCTTGGTTGCTTGACAATGTCCCAAGTAAGAAATCGCAGGTATAAGCGGACTAATTTGTTCGAGTCATTCTTTGGTCCGATGGCGCATTTCAACCACCAATACGGGGAATGGAGTGCATGGGCTCGATGATAATCAAATGGCTGCAATCCTTTCAGCTTCATTTTTCTTCGGATGTCGTTCTTTCTATAGATACGAACATGCCCGCCGACTTCTTTCGGAGCATGGTATTCGTCTGATAACATCCAGCAGATTTTTTCGGGAAGAAAGGCGGGAATAGTGATTGCTATTTTACCGTTTGGCTTTAGAACTCGAAAAAGTTCTTTCAAGGCAGCTTCGTCATCTTCAATATGTTCAAGTACTTCGCTTGCAATAATTCGATCGAATGTGTTGTCGGAAAAGGGAAGAGCTGTAGCATCACCAGCGCATGCAAAGGCGAGGGATTTTGAGTCAATTTCGTTTGCTTCTAGCATTGCGGCATAAGTTGCTCTGACTTCGCCTAGTTCGGGTAGTGCCATATCACACGCAATCACTTCAGCTCCTCTGCGAAGAGATTCATATGCATGCCGCCCGAATCCACACCCTAGGTCTAACACTTTATGGCCGGAATGTAACTCTAATCGTTCGTAATCTACTGTGAGCATTGTTACTTACTTTGTTTTCCAACTAGATAACAGTGACCTGCAATGTTCGGCTGTGGTAATTGCTGATTCTCTCCAACTCCATTTTTCAATGACACGTTGACGTCCAGCTAAGCCTATTTTCCTGCATAGATCAGGATTTTGAAAGGCATATTTAATTTGGTCTGCCAAAGCATCGCTATCACCGGGTGGCACAGCTAAGCAAGTCTCTAGGTGTGGGCCTGCAACTTCAGGTAACGCTCCTCCCGTTGAGGCTATTAATGGCGCGCCGCAAGATAACGCTTCAATTGCAGGGATCGAGAAACCTTCATATAGAGATGGAACGATCGCAACTTCTGCAGAAGCAAGAAGGTTCACTAACTCTTCATAGCTAATTCCTTGGTTAAACCGGACTATATCGTCTAATCCCAATTGATTGAGGGTTTCAGCGGTCGTGCTTCCTTCGCGTTGTTTTCCGACAAGTTCAAGATGTACATGAGGAAACTCATCTCGAACTTTTGCAATAGCTTCTAGGAGAAACTTTTGACCTTTCAATGGCACATCTGCACTGGCAGTGGAAACAATTCGTCCTGGGATTCTTTCAATATCAGTTTGCGGTGCGAAAAAATCGGTATCAATTCCTATAGGAACAACATGAATTTTATTTATGTCAACTTTATGATCATGGCTAATATCTTCTTTTGAAGATTCAGAAACTGTAATGATGCGCTGAATTTTTTGGCAAACCCGTGTTTGCATCCTTGTGAATGCGTACCAGCGTCGTTTTCCGAGACGTTCTAGAAATGTTCTTGCGTTATCAAGTTCGAGTCTACGATCTACGGTAATTGGGTGATGTATTATTCCCAGAATAGGTAGGCCTAACTTCTTTTGGATTTTTAGATTTCCATATGCCAATGATCCGTTATCTATAACTAGATCGAACTCGTCCGATCGCTGCTTCAGAGCTCTGAAAGCCCGCATGGAAAATGATAATGGCTCTGAAAAATTTCCTGTGAGATATGAACATACTTCAACAAAGTCGGGATAGTCTTTTATCTCCCAAAATCCAGGTATGCGGCCAGGGTAATGGTCATTAAAGATTTCAAGACTTGGGAATTTGTGCAAGGGAACTTTATCATCTAGATCCGGATAGGGAGGACCTCCGAAAACTTCAACAGTGTGCCCTAGTTCAACAAGTGCTTTACTCATTTCTCGGACATATACGCCTTGACCACCAACATGAGGCTTCCCTCTGTAAGCGAGCATTGCAATCCGTAGTTTTTTTGAGTCGTTATTTAGTGACACGCCATTCCTAAGGTTCAGCCTTTAAGGGTATGGACATTGGGCACTAAATCAATCCAAAATGATTAAATGTTTAAAATTTTGGTCTTAGATTTTCCGCAACGGGCAAGAAATGATTAGCTCATTGGAGAGTCCACTTTAAGGAGTTATTTTGCGAGCTTTAGTTCAACGGGTTTCGGAGGCATCAGTAGAGGTTAAAGGTTCTATCGTAGGTGCTATTTCAAAAGGGCTCCTTGTATTTGTGGGCGTTACGCATAGCGACTCTCGTGAAGTGGCAGAAAAGCTAGCTAGAAAAATTATCGGCATCCGAGTTTTTGATGACCAGAATGGTCAAATGAATTTCTCATGCGAAGATGTAAATGGGGAATTCCTTGTGATATCGCAATTCACACTTTATGGAAATGTTGATAGTGGAAGAAGGCCAGGTTGGTCAGAAGCAGCACGACCCGAACAGGCTGAACCCCTAATCGAATATTTCATTGAATGTTTAAAAGCGTCTGGATTAAGAGTTCAAACTGGAATTTTTCGAGCAGATATGAACGTTCAACTCATTAATCACGGTCCAGCTACATTAATGATTGAAGTAAATTAAGGATCTTTTCGAGAGCAAGCAAAAGCTGTGCCAAGCGACAGAATCGAGATGATGATCATGGGTAAAGGGCCCACACGAGTCGCAATGGTTAATCCATCTCTCAACTCGACCTGTCCTTGTAAGACTTTCATCTCAGAGATGGATGTTCGTTGTAGCACTTTTCCATCTGAGTTGATTATCGCACTGAACCCAGTTGGTGCTGCTTGAAGAACCCAGCGACCATTTTCAATAGCTCTTAATTGAGAGGAAGCAATTTGTTGTGTTTGGAGAATCCTTAGCCAATAGCTTGATCCATTTGTAGGGTTTAACAGAATTTGCCCCCCGTTTTGAATTGCTGACCTTGCTCGGTCTTCAAAGAAAATTTCCCATGAAATAGAAATCCCAGCATTAATTGCAATATCGCGGAGATTCATAGACAGATTTGGAGGTCCGGTCCCAGGAACGGTATCGCGAACAGGTAAATATTCGGGAGCAAACGGCTCAATGAGAGATCTTAAAGGCACATATTCGCCGAAAGGCACCAATCGAACTTTATCGTACCTGTCGTAGATCTCTCCGTCCGGCCCGATAGCGACTGTTGCATTTGCGTTAGAAGTTTCATTCAATCGTTCAAAAATTCCTGCAAGCAGCCAAGTATCTAAATCTTGGGCGAGCTTACTTAATTCCGAACGCTCAGGCGATTCAATATATAACTGACGAAGGTTGACAACATCTTCTGGCCAAAGAGCAATATCTGGACTTCCTTGGATTAACCCAGTCGCTTCAACATGTCGCTCAAAAACTTCACGCTCATTGGTGTTTATGGCACGTGTTCCTTGCTCACCTCCGCCTTGAATAATTGCGACATCAATTGAGGAGATAGCAGACCCCTTTGGCACGATTGCGCTGAAACCCCAAATGAGGAGAAGGATCGAAACAATCACGCCTGTGTGCTTCCATTTCTTTTCCCAAAACATCGCAAATGCCATTCCGCAAATAATTACGAAAGCCGTAAGAAATAGTGGACCGAGCACTCTAGCGGTCTGACCGAAGGGACTATCACTTTGTGACATCGCAATAGTCGCTAAAGGAACACCTCCAAAGGGCCAGCGATACCGAACAGCTTCAANCAATGTGAATGCTGCCGGTAAAGCAATTAAACGGTGCATGCTCNTNGGAATCAAACANGTAGACAGTGCATAAAGTCCACTNAATAGG
This sequence comes from Actinomycetota bacterium, assembly GCA_002712415.1. GTDB lineage: Bacteria > Actinomycetota > Acidimicrobiia > Acidimicrobiales > UBA8592 > UBA8592. The sequence goes on from PATO01000007.1 coordinate 25,819, forward strand.
AAACCTTGAATGAAGTAACCCGGAACTGTTAATGCGATCATCCAGAAGGTCCCTGGGAAAAGCCATCCAACAGCAAAGCCGAAACCNGTAAAGAATCTAGACTTTGTTCCATGNGTTTCTTTGAGGATTTGATCAAGCATNGCAAAAGCTATAAANGCTAAAGGCCAGAAGCCCCATGGAGGTAATGAAAGCACCAAACAGATTCCGCTACAAACNGGTTTNAGAGTCTCNTTTCGCGTGATGAATCTAAAAAAATTAGCTCCGGCTCTGAAAGAAGNAACAAAAANATTTGCTATGAATCTNCAAAAGAGAACTATTTGCGANGGAATCATTAGTCTTACCTTTGCATAAGAAAATTCTTAGCTTTTCTTGCCTGATCAATCCCATCCCGTATGCAGGCNGACAAACCTATTCCTTTANACGGTGANCCNGCTAGAAACATTCCTGGCATTTCAAGCGCTGCCTGCTGTCGTATNACNTTTATTCGATCCCCATGGCCAAGTTCATATTGGGGAAACGAATTCGGCCATCGAGTAACCCTNGTTGCTATAGGGTCAGCGTNNATACCTGTNAAAGTTNCNAGCTCACCATTAAGACTTTTCGATCAANGNNTCGTCNTCCATAGCAAGTGCTTNNGTATCNCCGAATCTCCCCACGGAAANTCTGAGNAATACCGTNTCGTCGTTCTTNAGGTGAGNCCACTTTTCTGAGGTCCAAGAACANGCGGTGGTTAANAAATTTTCATCTCGGCCAANAAGAAATCCGCTTCCGTTGAATTGAGGAACATCNCNCTTATTAAAAGCGAATGTTATAAANGCCATTGACGCATACTGAATTTTTGCCANTAANTTTGACGTGTTCGGACAAGAATCCTGTAAAAGCTTTGCGGCTNCAAAAGCTGGGATACATAAAATTACGGCATCTGTTTGGTATTCCTGNGATCCNTTAACGAGTATNGAATTGTCTGATATTTCAACTGATGTCACCCTTTCATTTCTTCGAATATNCGAATCAATTTNTTCCTCTAGCCTTTTAACTACTGTTTGAAGGCCATCNGGGTGTGTTAGAAAAACTGGGCTGGCAGGATCCCTNTTTTGANNCTTGAGAAAATNTTGNANNGATCTCACAAGACTGAAGTCTCNTTGACTTGCGTCAAACAACTGCGGAACACCTGACTCAAGACAAAGGTCGTCTGCATCTCCAGCGTTTATTCCACCCAATAACGGGCCAACCAACCTGTCCATAACTTCGTCTCCAAGGCGCCTTCGAATAAGAGAACCTACGGTTTCACCTTCTNTTGGTTTATTGTCAGGAAGAGTTAAATCAAGCTTTGCTCTTTTAGCTCCCTCTTTGGTCAACAAAGACAGTTCGTCCAGCTCGTCCAGGTCCAAAGGAACTCCCAAAAAGTGGCGTTTGGGTAAATTGTGCATTTCACCATCCACCCAAACTTTTGCAGGTTTGCCGGTAGGAGGAACGAGTTCATCTCCCACACCAAGAGAGAAACATAATTCACGCATTTCAGGATCACGAGTCAAAAAAGAATCAGGTCCCGCATCAATGTTAAATCCTTCAATTTCACTTGTTAGGATCTTTCCCCCTAACCGCTCTGAGCCCTCAAGAAGCATGACTTCAAAACCTGATTGCTGAAGCTCAAATGCGGCACTTAGACCAGCAATGCCAGCACCGACAATAGTGATGTTCACGAGGCTGTCCGAAAATTGTGAACCAAGTCAACTACCCTTTTGAGAACATCTGGGTTGATTTCAGGGGTTACACCGTGACCTAAGTTGAAGATATGGCCATGCTGCCCAGCATTCCTTTCGAGGATATCAATTACTTCTTCAGAAATTAGTTCCCAATCACCGCCTAGTATTGATGGGTCGAGATTGCCTTGCACAGCTTTACCTACTCCGATTCGCTTTCGTGCTTCGTCAATCGGGACACGCCAATCAACTCCTACAACATCTGCCCCCGCAGCACTCATTAAATGGAGTATTTCTCCAGTTCCAACTCCGAAATGAATACGTGGGACAGAGTACTCGGAAAGGGCTTCAAATATTTTCGAAGAGTGTGGGAGTACAAAATATTCATACTGTTCAGGTGATAGGGAACCGGCCCACGAGTCAAATAATTGAATTGCGCTCGCACCGGCCTCTATCTGAGAAACCAATGACTCAATCGTGATATCTGTCAATCTCTCCATCAGAGAGTTCCATAACAACTTGTCACTGAACATCATTGCCTTTGTCTTCTGATAGGAACGTGATGGTCCACCCTCAATCAAATAGCTGGCAACAGTAAATGGTGCACCAGCGAAACCAATCAATGGGACCTCAAGCACATCCACTAGTCGGTGAATTGTTTCAAGCACATACGGTGTATCAACCTGAGGATTTAGTGAACGTAGACGATTTAAATCTGAGGATGATTTAAAAGGGTCAATTGCAACCGGACCTACACCAGGTTTAATGTCAACTCCAAAACCAATTGCATGAACTGGCACAACAATATCAGAATAAAGAATTGCAGCGTCGACACCATAACGACGTATAGGTTGCAAAGTTATTTCAGTTGATATTTCAGGATCCTTAATAGCATTTAGGATGCTTCCCTCCTTCCGGAGAGCTCTGTATTCAGGGAGAGACCTGCCTGCTTGTCGCATAAACCAAACAGGGGTATATTCAACCNGTTCNCCCTTACATGCTTTCAAAAAAGTATCGTTCATCAGGCTTAAATCTCCCACAACATAAATCTAGAGCAGTTAGNCACAATAAATGCTTCCAAACTCTTACAAATTAACTGCAAGCAAAACTAGTGATGAGAAAGATTAAAAGATCGCTAGAATTGATAGCTACCTAAATGCCCTTAAATCCTATCTTTTAAGGAGGTGATCCTCATTCATCCAGACTTTAAAGCTGAACAGGAATACATTGAAAATGCGTATGAAATTCTTGAAANNGCTCATCTAGAGGCAAAGAAACTTCANAACATGGTTGAATCTGGAAAGGGCGGGACTCATCAAGCGAGATTTGAAAAGGATGTCATTGCTGATCAAGTTGGTAAACGATTATCCCAACTTGATATTGGCGATGCATCACTAGTCTTTGGTCGCATTGATCAGTACGGTGAAGATGACACAGCCGAGTCNTTCTATATAGGACGAATCGCTGTGTGGGATGAAAAGCAGGACCCAATCACAGTTGACTGGCGTGCACCCATCTCCGAACCGTTTTATAGAGCGACAGGTCGAGAAGCAATGGGATTAACCAGACGACGACATTTTGCTTCTCGAGGAAAAAAACTTTTAGGGATCGAAGATGAATTTTTTGGCGAAGACATCATTGATGATTCTGACGCCCCTTATTTCAAAGGAAGAATGACTCTTGCTGCAACAATGGAGCAAGCCCGAACAGGTCGACTTGGTGACATCATTGCCACCATTCAAGGGGAACAAGATGAAATCATCAGAGCACCGCTTGCAGGACCCCTCGTGGTTCAAGGAGGACCAGGAACTGGGAAAACAGTAGTTGCTCTCCATCGAGCCGCATATCTCCTCTACACCCATAGATTTCCACTTGAAGGTCAAGGGGTTTTAGTAGTCGGCCCTAACAGGGTATTCCTTACTTATATTGAACAAGTGCTTCCATCCCTAGGAGAAGCAGGTGTACACCTTGCCGTTCTAGGCGACCTCGTACATCGAGTCAAAGTTCGAGGTTATGATTCCGAGGATGTTGCCCGAATAAAGGGAAACGTTGAGATGCGAAATGTAATCCGCAAAGCGATTAGAGACAGAGAGAGGCCTTTAAAGAAAGATCTCTTAATCGGTTATGGCCTTCAACGGCTGCGATTACGAGTTGACGAGTCAGCACTGATAATTTCAGAAGCAAAACGTCGATATAAACATCACAATGCCGCCAGAAACTATGTTAAAAATGCTGTTTTTGAAGCTTTAGCTGCCAGTTCACGAAGCAGCGACCTTAGCCCAAAGAAGTTAATGGCGGACCTAGGGAATGTAATAGAAATTCGTGAAACTATGGAGTGGATGTGGCCAACCTTAACGCCCGAGCACCTGATCCACGACCTCTTCGGAAGCAAGGCGCTACTGAAAAGTGCGGCACGCAATATCTTCGCCGAAGCTGAAATCCTAAAGTTATACAGAGAACGCTCAGATCATGCTTCGTCAGTAATATGGACCAAAGAAGATGCACCAATTCTCGATGAGGCTCAAGCCGCTCTAGGCCCTAGGTCAGGACACAAGGAAGAAGACGCAATTAGAACATTTGGACATATTGTCGTAGATGAAGCTCAAGATCTTTCGCCAATGGAAATCAGGATGTTGGACCGAAGATCGCTAAATGGATCCTTCACCCTTGTTGGTGACATGGCACAAGCTACAGGAGCCTGGGCTAAAGATGATTGGAACGAAATACTAAATGGGCTCTCTTCACTCAAGGAACCAAGATTCTCTTACTTGACTGTTGGTTATCGGCTCCCACAACCAACAATGGACGTTGCTTCAAGAGTTCTAGTAGGAACACAATATGAAAGCACTACTCCCAACGCTGTCAGAGAGCATGGCGAGGAACCTAAATTCTTAAAGGTTGAGACCCCAGCGCGCCTATTAGGTTCAATAACCGCTCTAGTCAGGTCTGAACTGAACGAAATTGACTCAGGAACGTTAGCAGTCATAACCCCTGAACAATATGTCAAACCACTTTCAGAATCATTTAAAGCATCCAGCATCGAGCACGGACTGGTTGATGATGGCGCATTAACCAGCCAAGTAACAATCGTGCCTGTTGACCTAGTTAAAGGCTTGGAAATAGATATCGCCATTGTCATTGAACCAAGCGAGATATTACATAGTGCAACGAANGGGGAACGTTCTCTTTANGTAGCACTCACCCGAGCTACACGCAGGCTCCTCATTCTCCACGCAGACGACCTTCCAGAAGTTCTACAAGCTACTGAATAACCTATTCGTGGTTTATCGCATCTAAGACTTTGAGTTTAGCTGCTCTGCGGGCTGGGAAATAAGCAGCAAGCGAACCTGCTACGCCAGCAATTATTAAATTCCTGAGAATCAACAGCCAAGGAATATCCAATTTCGACACGAAGTCATCTGGAATAATTTGAACGCAAGCGATTCCGAACACAAGACCCAACCCTATTCCAAGAAGACCACCAAAGAGAGCCACAAGAATTCCCTCAACTCGAATCATTCGTTTGATCTGCTTTCGTGTAGCACCGACTGCCCGAGTCAGACCGATCTCCTTTGTTCGTTCAAACACCGAGAGAGCCAAGGTAATTGCTACACCTAGAACCGCCAAGACAACAGAAATAAATAATAGAACACTAACTATCGTCACGGTTTGGTTGATCTGATTTTCTGCTTCATCCTTGACTTCGTCCTTAGTCTGAGCTCTCACTTGTTCATAATCAACAAGCACGCTTTCTAGAGCTGTTCTTGCCTGANCCTCACCAATACCGTCTTTAATAAGCACCCCAACAAAATCATCGGTTTGAGGAGCTAAATTCATGTTTGAGGAGTACACGGACGAATCCAACAACCAGCCAGAGTCAATAACCGACTTCGAAGAAAATATCCCAGCCACCACAAGATCCATTTGTGATTGATCCATAAACTCAACACCTATAAATGAACCAATTCCTAATTCATACTTACTTGCTTCATCCTCATGAATATAAAGGGCGTTATCGCCCAACAAGGAGCTATCACTCTTCTCAAGACCTATGTTGAAATAGTTTGGAACGGAGCTGAGGTCCGCNGAGTAAATACGCTTCACCTGNCTATCTTCAACTGTTCTCAATCCTTCATTGGAGTATTGCATTGCGAGTACATCTTCCACTTCAGGCAATGAAGCTATTTCACTAGTAATGGTTGGGCTAAATCCAAGCGGTTCAGGCCCCAGGCTTTCTCCTTGTACCCACCAATCCGAAATGACGTCCTCTTCTAAAATATCCCCAACTGTTGCTTTCAAAGATTCCGATACAACTGAAACAGTCGCAACTAACGCCAACCCAATCATCAAAGCAGATGCAGCAGTTGCTGTTCTCTCTGGATTGCGTCCNGCGTTTGATCGAGCCATTTTGCTCGGCACGCCTAATCGCGAGGTGGGTGTTCCAAGAAGTTTTGTAACAGGCTCTGCGAAATATGGACTAAGTAAATTTATGCCCAAGAAGCAGTTCAATGCTGCTGCCCCGAGAATCCCAAGAAGCATCGAAGTCCTGAAATCAGCTGTAAGTGCCAAAACAAGAAGCAGAAGTCCAACTGAAAGGAACGAAAATTTACCAGCTAAAACTTGGAGTCGGCTAAGACCTAAATACAGCAAAATCCCAGTCAACAATCCGAACAGCAACATAAAGAGCCAATTGTCAACAACGAATCCTAGGACCAATGTGGCGATTCCCGATACCGTCAAAGCAGAACCGTAGCCGATATGTCTCGGCACGACATATCTGGATAGCGAAGTATTCCTAATTGCTGCCATTGGAGAGATAGAGCGTGCCTTCATGGCGGGCCACACTGCCGCTATAAAAGTTAAGCCAATACCTAAAATGGATCCAACAATAATTGTTGTTGCATTTACAGGAAGAGAATTCTCATCAGGCCCAAACTCTAATGCTGCAAGTAGTTCCTGTAACCCAAATGCGATCGGGAACCCTAATAGTATTCCAAACGCTGTAGCAAAAATACCCACGAATAGTGCTTCTGTAACTATGGAGTTAGTAATTTGTTTACCTGTTGCGCCAAGCGCTCTAAGTAAACCAATTTCTTGCACTCTCTGGCCAACAATTATTGAGAACACGTTGTAGATAATGAACGCTGCCACTATTAAAATAATGAACGCAAAGACCAACAGAATGGTTCTGAAAATATCTATGAACTCGTTGAAGTTATCAGCTTGTTCCTCGACTAGATCCTCAACTGTTACTACTTCCAAACCGGTTGGGAGAATTCTTTTAATATTCTCACTGACACTGTTTTGATCAAATCCAGCTTTAACACTCAGCGTTATGTCGTCAAACCCGATCCCAGCATTAAAAAATTCAACTGATGCATCCGTGCTCATGGCGACAATCTTCGCTCCGACAACTGCATTTTCTTCCGGATCAGCAAAGTTAAAGGTGCCAACAAGTAAAACTTCGCGAAGACCTGAGGGTGTTTGTAGAGCATATGTCTGCCCTACAACAAAATTATCATCCTCTGCAGTATCTGTATCAACNGCAAACTCTGTAATGGCGGTAGGTGGTCTACCCTCGGAAATGNACAATCTTGGGTTTAGTGCAGTCTCTTCCCAGTTGACTCCAATATTGGGCCCACGATTTGCTATCGCTGCGGATCCGTCGGATTTATTTGGAATGATTCCGAACTCGATTACCCGTGGTTGCACACCTACAACTCCATCAACTGTCAGAAGTTCATCTGGTAAATCAAGGCTGATAGGCGCTGCGTCTAATCTGTTACCAAAGGGAATTTCTGATCGTATCGCTAGATCATAGCCAGACTCAATATCCTCGCTTAAGTCTCCGAGAGTAGTCCGTAAACTATCTGTGAAAACAAAGACTGCAGTGGTCAAAGCCACACCTACTAAAACGGCAAGAGACGTGAGTAAGAAACGACCCGGTTTTGAATAGGCATTCTTGACTGCAAGTTGAAATAAAGCCATGCGAGATTTAGCTACCGAAGGTCCGCATCTGGTCAATGACGCTGTCTGCTGTAGGCTCAATNATTTCACCAACGACTCTGCCGTCTTCCAAAAAGATCACACGATCCGAATAACTCGCTGCNACAGGATCATGAGTGACCATTACTATGGTTTGGTTCAAATCTGTTGTAGCGAGCCTCATAAAGTCTAAGATTTCGTTACCTGTTTTTGAATCAAGATTTCCTGTTGGCTCATCAGCAAAAATGATATTCGGCTTGCTTGCCAGAGCTCTTGAAACAGCAACCCGTTGTTGTTGACCGCCAGATAGCTCATTCGGTTTATGTTTAAGCCGATCAGACAGGTTCACAACCTCAGTAATTTGACCAACCCAATCCGTATCAACTTTGTTCCCAGATAAATCAATCGGCAGGGTGATATTTTCTAATGCATTTAGAGTCGGCACCAGGTTAAAGGATTGGAAAATGAAACCTATGTTTGAGCGACGAAGTAAGGTTAATTCCTTTTCACTTAATTCCGTGAGATCTGTGTCCCCTATGAAAACCTTCCCGCTAGATAAATTATCCAAGCCAGCCATGCAATGCATTAAGGTGGATTTTCCCGATCCTGAGGGCCCCATAATAGCCGAAAATTTTCCTGCTTCGAAGGAAATATCGACGCAATCTAATGCAGTGACGAGCGTATCTCCTTTGCCGTAAATTTTTGTTGCACTTGATGCACGTGCAGCGGCAGAATGAACCTCACTAACGTCGCTCATAGAACCTTCTTTGGGGTATTTTCGGGGAGTATTACAGTTGCTAGTCTATTGGTTTCTGCTGGCTTATCAGACGTTCATGGTCATCAATATACTGACGAATTCTTGAAACCCAGACGAACCGATAATTCTGATAGTTTTCTCTCAGGNTCTGAAGAGAATCTGAGGAATCTTTATCTAAAGCNAAATTAGCTGAATTTGCAGTTCCAATAATCGTAGTTAGTTCAGCTCCGATCTCTGGAGAAGGATGCTCAAGTCCAGCATTTCTAATCTTGTCAAAGATTNCAGAATTAAATTCGTTTTCATTAATCGCAATTCCTTCAAAAATTAACGAATCGAGTATTTCAAAAAAATACAGCAAATCACTTTCATGTTTCTCATGCCATTNCGAAAGCGTTTCTTTATCAGGGGTGCTGTCACGTTTTTGTACATCNGGAAGGTCATCAGATTGATTGCGCCTTTTCTTCTTCTGCGGGACTCGCANTTGAAAGACTTTTGGCTGAGGCTTTTCTCGGGCCCCTAACGAAATCNCAAAANTTATGAGTAAGCACACGACTACAACTGCACCTGGAATCAATACATTGGAAGACATCATGACTAATCTTAGTAAGATCTAATTTTCATGCATGACTATGACGAAGAGTTTTTTTCGTAAATGTTGTCTTTCGACTCAAAGATTGTGTACTGTGACATATGACACATACTTCTTCGACTCCAAGATGGTTAGTTGACCGGGGGGCTACAAACCATTAGGGAGTTAAACGGGTGGCTCTAAACAGTTGATGATCATCGGGGGTTAGATCATCAACTGGCCGCCTCCCGTTTTAAGANACAATCTTNACTTGGNNCGGAACAGCAATCGTNGTTNGCTTNTTGCCNCAGCTCCAGCANGAGTCCCCAGGTTTNCCTCTCCATGTAACATCNCAGANTGCGCANGATATNGTCATTCNCTTTTGTCGTATCTTNCGNATTTTTCCACGTNGAGNTTTNTGNGCCATATGCGGATCGTAGATTCATAATGGACATAAGCAGCGGATGGTGTGGTCAAATAAAAATTGCAGGCTAGGGTTACGTCAAAACATAACTATAAAAGGAAACTTATGACTAATTGCCCGAATGCAGACGGTTCCAGCGAAAGAATAACTCAATTCGCAGAGCAGCCACCTATGTGTATAGACACCACTAAAAACTACACAGCTACGATGGAGACATCAATGGGAGACATGATCATCCATTTAGATGCTGTGAACGCCCCCCTTACTGTGAATAACTTTGTCTTTCTTTCTCGGTACCACTATTACGATGGTTTGATCTTTCACAGAATTATTAATGGGTTTATGTGCCAGGGTGGATGTCCAGAGGGTTCCGGACGGGGAGGACCTGGTTATCGTTTTGAGGATGAACTTCCCGCACCGGGTAGATACGAAATTGGTTCTATCGCAATGGCTAATGCAGGGCCCAATACTAATGGAAGCCAATTCTTTATCGTGACTGGCCAAAGCGGAGTAGGGTTACCTCCGCAGTATTCCTTATTTGGAAAAGTTGTAAAAGGGTTAGAAGTTGTCGACGAAATGCAGCGAGTACAAACTCAGCCCGGAGATAGACCTGTAACTGACGTTGTGATTCATTCGGTTCAAATCACTGAGAGTTAGTTTAAACAGGAAGCGTAACTACTCTTCCTCATCTTCAATTAGCGGAATCACAATTTCCTGACCTACTTGTATGAGATTGTAATCTTCAATTCCATTCTCCGCAGCAAGAAGCTCAATGGGAACTCCATAACTTTGCGCTATCTGACTTAATGAATTACCTGGTTGAACTGTATGGATTAACGGAGCAGGAGTAGGTATCACAATTTCTGCTGTAGGCGTGGGTTCAACAACAACGGGCGTTTCAGTTACTTCTTCTTGTGTTTCAATAGGCACTTCAACTTCGGTTGTAGCTGGCCGATCGTCATTTGAGTCACTACTTCCGCAAGCACTTAATAAAANTGAAGCACCTACGATGGCGCACAAAAATATTTTCATTTATTCCTTTNTCGTGTCCTAGTGGGCAGGCTATCGCACGAATCTATTTCGGTCCAGACCAATTTTGACTTAAATATANTGCTATTTTGCAGAATGTAAATGTCTTAGAGACCCATTAACGCTAACTCGTAGATATCAGGTTCCATGGTGGCAGCAAAGTCTCCGTTAAGGAAAATCTCAACATTATCTAATAGCAAGTTGGGGGATGTCAGTGTCACAGAGAGTGAGTTTGCTATGTCATTACCAAAGTTTAAAGTGGTCCAGCCGCCCCGAAGAGTTGTATCGATAGCGTTTACTTTTTCAGGATCAAATGGGCCAGAAAAGTAGTCACCTCTGAAATAAAGTAAACCAATAGAGAATCCTTTCAACATGTATGCATGCTCACGGTCTGCAAAGGATTCGAGTTGGGCTTTTAAAAGATTTGCATCGCTTGATTCCCCAACTATTTCAATAATATTCCCTCCACGAATTTGCAATACAACAGGGCTTTTCACTAGATGCAGAGCATCGTTTACGATATCGCCGGGCATAAGAACAATCTCTCCCTCTAACCCAGTTGCATCAGCGGAAAAGTTTAAATAGCCGGTAGGCCAGATCGCCAGATCTCCTTCTCCTTTTGGTACTCCGGTATAGCTGTCGTGACTTAATGCATCAATGCCGAACATTAGATTCGTTCCAGCTTCAGAGTTGATTGATATATGATCCGTGTTGAGCAACAGAGTATGTATTCGGTTCGATCGTTGTAACACCCCTGCGCTAGTCATTGAATGGCTGTAAGGTCCAAACTCGGAAGTTTGAATGCAAAGAATCCGTTTCTGATTTAGAGGAGAATTCTCAATTACTTCATTTGTGAGGCTATTGGTGAGGTCAATGACTAAATCAGCTTGAATTAAAGCACCACGAAGGCTTTCACTTTGAAGCTTGATTGACGTTGTCTCTTTCTGGTTCCACTGGATGTTGAAGATATCAACACGGCAGCCCAGTTTCTGGAGACCATCCTGATTGTTCGCTTGAACCAAATCAGTGACTAAATTGTCGGTCAATACAACGACATAGGAACCTTCGGTTACTCCGCACAATGCAAATTGTTGAGAGAGTGTTTCAGGTGAAATCCAAGAAATGATCATGCCTCCTTCGTCATTATCATCTTAAGTGAAAAGCGAACATTCACCTCTTTAAAAGTGAGATCGCTTCCTCCAAAACAGCATTGCGTCAGTCATTTATGTCACCGATTTCTAGAAAATAATAAATTTTCGTTCATAGTCACAACTCTTGAAGCCTTGATGAGGTACTTTTTTCTCGTGGAGAGAACTGACTTTTGTAACCGAGTTGGATGTGCCAGAGAAGCGGACTGTGTACTTCTCATGGTTCCGCAAAGCCGGAAAGCTTGGATTGTTGATACTGATCATGATAGGGCAATAGATGGTTCAGCTTTATGTGAAATTCATGCAGCCAGAGTTACCGTTCCACAAGGTTGGGAACTCGTTGATGAGCGATCCACGGGTCGCAAAAAAGCGAGAAAGTCAAAAAAGGCGATGAAGCGTAAAGAAGCTGAGGCCAAAGCCGAAGCTGAGATACTGCAAGATGCCTACCAAGAACCTGAAATTAGTATAGAAATCCCTATTGAGGATGCTCATGCGCAACAGGAAATTACAGCCCCAGTAAGCATTGATCTCGAAGAGGCTACTGCCCCTATAGAAGAACTCGTTTCTGAGCCATTCGAAGACGCTTTCCTACATGTGGTGCCAGATGATTATTCAGACGAAGAAGTAACGCAAGGTACATTTTGGGATGAAGAACAGGATATGCAACCCAGTGAAGAGAATCCTCTTCTCCAAAGAGCATTCCGTGTAGTAAACGACGACTAAGCACCATAACGAGTTGTTGACAAAACTGTAGGCAAAGGCACTAATGTCATTGTATGACTGATAACGAAGGTTCAATAACAACAGAAGTAAAGGATCACATTTTTCTCATAGGGTTAAATCGTCCAGAAAAACTAAACGGTTATACCCCAACCATGGCGACTCAACTTGTCGATGCAATGACAGAACTTGACACTAATGATGAACTATGGGTAGGTGTTTTATTCGCTCATGGTGACCATTTCACAGCTGGTCTTGACTTACCAAAATGGACAGACAGAATGTCCTCAAATGACAGAGCTCATACCGATCAGAGTTCCCGCGTAGACCCCATGGCATTAGGGCGTGCATGCAGAAAACCCATTATTACTGCCGTGAAGGGAATCACCTACACATTCGGCATTGAGCTTGCTCTAGCTGGCGACATAATCATCGCAGCTGATAATTGCCGTTTCTCTCAGCTAGAACCAGCTCGCGGAATACACGCTACCGGTGGGGCTACCATACGTTTCGTTGAACGTGGAGGGTGGGGCAACGCCATGTATCACCTTCTTACATGTGATGAATTTGATGCTGAAGAAGCACACCGGATCGGGCTTGTTCAGGAGATAGTTCCGGCTGGATCTGAATTGACAAGAGCGTTGGATCTAGCAGCAAGGATCTGCGAAATGGCACCACTAGCGGTACAAGAAACTAAAGCATCGTCAAAGCGCTGGATTGATGAGGGTTTCAAGGCAACTGTTAAGGCTATGGGGTCAGTTCAATCAAAATTGTTAGCTTCAGANGATGCTAAAGAGGGAGTTGCGTCATTTGTTGAACGAAGATCAGCTCAATTTAAAGGCCGATAAGAGTCCAATTTGGAACCATATATTCCTCGCTACGCCAAACCGACCCAATCAACTAGCAACAGAATTCTGCGCTGGATGGCACCTATTTTCCTGCTTGCCCTTGGAGCGGCGGTCGGAGCATGGATCTGGCTTTTGACGCAATCAACGAAGTCAATAGAAGAAGTTTTTCAAACTCCTGAAGCTATTCCAACGCCCATACTAACTGATATACCGGAAGTTGAAGCCCCTCTCGAACCAGAACCTGAACCGACTGTGATGATCTCCCCAGACCCTTACCCAGGTTGGGTTGATCCCCTATCAGTAGGTTCACCTTGGGGGACAACAGTCGAAGGATTGCTTACTTTCCGCGGAAATCCAACACGAACCTTTTATGGAACAGGCCCAATACCTAGAAATCCTGAATTGAAATGGCAATACCCTCGTAACACTCTGCTGTGTGGCACCACCATGCTTGATTATCAGAACGAGGAATGGTGCGGCCTTGGATGGACAGGGCAACCAGCAATTTTTGAACGTGATGGCATCACGTGGACCATCTTTGGTGCTTTAGACGGAGCTATTCATTTCCTTGATGCTGATACAGGAAACCAGCTCCTAAAGCCGTTGCAAACAGATGACATCATCAAGGGGTCAGTGACTGTAGACCCAGACGGTTTTCCGATTGTATACACCGGTGGAAGAGATGACTTACTTCGGCTCGTGGCGATAGACCGGGGGGAACCATTAGTTCTTTGGAGCCTTGACTCAGACACTGTTGAAGGAAGCGTATGGAATAATGATTGGGATGGCGCACCGCTCGTAATAAATGATTATCTCTTCATAGGCGGAGAGAATTCCGTATTTCACATTATTAAACTCAACAGGTCATATGACGAAGATGGTTTCGTAATGGCTGAGCCAGAACTCGTCTTCGCTGTACCTGGATATGACGATGACTTGATAAATACCGTTGGAAGTAATGTCTCTATCGAGGGTTCCGTTGCCATCAGTGGAGATACTGCATATTTCGCAAATTCTGGAGGCCTTGTCCAAGGATGGGACTTGTCATTGCTCTCAGTAGGTGAAGACCCTGTCCGTAATTTTCGATACTGGGTTGGTGATGATGTAGACGCAACAATAGTTGTAGATGAAGAGGGATATTTATATGTAGGCGTTGAATATGAAAGAGGATTCAATCGCTCATTTCAAGTAGGGCAGTTCATCAAATTAGACCCCTCCAATCCCGATGATCCATTCGTTTGGTCAATATTTGATAATGCTGAGCTACCAGATGGTGTTTGGGCGACAGCAGCTCTGCACAAAGATTTAGTCATTATTGTTACCGACTCCGCACGAGTTATAGGAATAGATAAGATCACCGGTGACATCCGTTGGGAATTCCTCATTCAAGGCCCCTTGTGGAGTTCCCCTGTCGTGATCGATGACGTTCTACTGCAAGCCGATTGCAGTGGCTTCCTGAACGCTTACGACGTGAAAGACACAAGTATAAAACCTGAGCGACTTTGGCGCTTCCCTGTAGGTAATGGTTGTTTGGAGGCCACTCCGGCTGTATGGGATGGAAAAATCATTATCGGAAATAGGGATGGGAAAGTCATCATGATCGCTGAGGAATGAAAGATCACTGACTCCGGTCATCAAGAAACGGGTATTGACTACGAACCTCTGAGACAACTGAGGAACTCACTTCGCCTACGATTATTTCAGTCGCAGCTGAATTAGCGACTACAACCTCATCGCCAAGTGGGTCAATCAGGCGTGAATCACCTGAGTAACTTATGCCATCACCCGACCCGACTCTATTGACCCCCATCACATAAGCCTGATTCTCAATGGCGCGCGCAGTGAGTAACGATTTCCAATGGTGTGCTCGAGTTTTAGGCCAATTAGCAATAACAACATATAAATCTGTTGTCGGTGCCAAATCCCAGAAATCAGGCGCAAAACGTAGATCAAAACAAATAAAAAAACTAACTGCCGTTCCAGCGATATTTAACGTAAGTGTCTCATGACCGGGAACATAATGATTGTCCTCTTTAGCGAACGTAAACAGATGCTTCTTGGCATACGATTCCATTGAATTGTTTGGATAGGCCACAACAAGAAAGTTATGTGGTTCTTTGAACCTATCAGTCGTTGCCGGCACAGAACCACATATCGGGATTCCAGTCCTTTCGGCTTCATTCATGAGGAAGGAGATGCTAGGGCCGTCTATGCCCTCGCTAATCATTTCCGTATTCATTGAGAAGCCAGTACTAAAAAGTTCCGTGAGGATAATCAAATCTGGCGCTGTTTCTGCAGCCTGAGATATTAGGGGCCGCAGATTTGTAAAGTTTCTTTCTTTATCCTCCCACACGATGTCGTGCTGTATGCCCGCTACTTTCATGAGAGGCTCTCTAAAGTCTGTAATCGTTCAACAGCTTCCTCAAGGACATCCAACCTTTTGCAGAAAGCAAACCTGATTAACGTGCTCCCGAGGTCTTTATTGTCATAGAAGACAACGTTAGGGACTGCAACAACACCACACTGAACCGGCAGGTCCAAACAGAACTGTTTNCCGTCTTCGTACCCAAGNTTCTCNATNTCAGCCGTAACGAAGTAGGTTCCCTGCGGAGTAAATGTAGTCAAACCAGCCTTTTCTAATCCTTGTGATAAACAATCACGTTTAACTTTCATATCTTCAAGGAAGTTATCAAAGTAGTGGTCAGGTAGGTTAAGAGCTTCGGCAATAGCATGTTGGAACGGGGCCCCATTTACGTACGTTAGGAATTGTTTCGCTGTCCGAACAGTATCTAAAAGAGCTGGCTGTGCGCAGACCCACCCAATTTTCCAACCGGTGAAACTGAAAGTTTTGCCTGCTGACGAGATTTGAATCGTTCTATCGCGCATACCGGGATACTGGATTAAAGGGATATGCTGTCCTTCGAAAACAAGATGTTCATACACCTCATCACATATCGCTACTAAATCATGTTCAATGCAAAGGTTCGCTATCTGGCTTAACTCATT
>PATO01000008.1 GCA_002712415.1 Actinomycetota bacterium
TCTCATTATCTGGTTCCATTAAAGAACGGCCTAGACGTGATGCATTAGTTGAGTAGAGAGTGCAGATTGTTTCATTGTCAATCATGTCTGCGTAGTAAGGCTCAATCCAATCATGTGTCATAGTACATGATGTCGCCATTGCACCTGCTTCAAGGCAGTTGAGAACGCGTTTCTTTAAAGGCTCCAAACTTTTGGCATTCTTTGAGCGGACATACCACTCCATAGAGGAGTGCTCTGGGACGATATTGGGCTTACTACCAGATTCTAGGAAGATTCCGTGAATACGTTCATCAGGTCTGATGTGCTGTCGAAGAGCTGCTATGTTTTGGTAGCCAAGAACAGCAGCATCAAGAGCATTTTGGCCTCGATGTGGGGCCGCAGCAGCATGTGCGGCGAGACCTTCATAGGCGACGTGGAGGCGCTGAATGGCGATTGTATTCATCTTGACTAGATCGCCCGAGGCAGGATGGACCATCATCGCTGCGTCTACATTGTCAAACGCTCCCCGTTCAGCCATGAATACTTTACCACCACCGCCTTCTTCAGCTGGAGTGCCGAGTATTCGAAGACTGCCGCCAAATTTTGAAGCAACTTTTGATGCAGCGATACCAGCTCCTAAACCTGCAGTTCCAATGATGTTATGTCCACATGCATGACCAATTTCGGGAAGTGCATCATATTCGCAAAGCACAGCAACGCAGACGCCTTCGCTCCCTACTGAAGCTTCAAAGGCTGTTTCTAGGCCATAAGCGCCACGTTCGGGTTTTAACCCTTGATCATCAAGAATTCCTGTAAGAGTTTCGTGAGCGAAATGTTCTTCAAAATTAAGTTCAGGGTTTGCGTGTATCGCATGAGACGCTTCCAAAAGAACATCGGAAATAGCATCTACCTCATCGCACACAACCTGTTTGGCGTCTTCAAGCTCTTGTTCTGTTAGTTCCTTACTCATTTTTCACCTTTGGGATTCATCTTAGTCTTTGAATTCGAGATGCTTACCAAAATTCTATTTGATTTCTGAAAGATTATTAGAATAGCCTTCAAAGTAATATTAGTTTCTAGAAAGAAAGATACAAGATGTCACATACCGTTTACCTTGAATTTAAATGTTTAGAAGGAAAAGGGGCTGAGTTTCTTGAAGTTCTTCTCCCATCCCTAAGNGANACAAGAGCATTTGACGGATGCTTGAGTGTAGAGACGTATTCAAATTCCGATGCACCCGACACGGTGTTTCTTTGGGAGAAGTGGGCTGAGCGTTCCGACCAAGAGGCTTATATGAACTGGCGAGTGGAAACTGGAATGCTTGACCTCATTGGTCCCTTCATGGCTGGACCACCTTCAATTGTCCACCTCAGCGCTGAGGATTAACCTAAGAAGCGTTTTTTCAGTTTGTTAGCGGCGTCAAGAATACTCGCAGGGGAAAAATCAAATTTTTCAACTCTCTGAGAGGTATTGATTCTATGTTGGGTTGGTCCTGCACTTTGGGGAACTTGTTGTGGTNTGGAATTTTCTCCAGAAGTCAGCATCCGCATTGCAAAGCGAAGATCATCTGCATTTCGCTCCGCAGCTTCGCGAAGCTTCTTTTCAGAATTTAGTTCTAGGCGAACTCTGACTAGTTCAAGTTCTAATTCTGAGACTTTATCAGTCTTCACTTCAGAAGCTTTTCCATCTGCAGGTTTGGTTTGCCCATCCCATGCTCCAGAGGTCACTAGGGAGGCTATCGGGATTCTCCATCCCGTATCTGTTTTGATTGCCCCTTCTATTTTTCCTTCAGTTATCCACCTACGAATAGTTCCTCGTGATTTACTTGATTCGTTGACGGCCTCTGCAAGACTCACCATTGGCACTGATTGATCAAGCTGAGGCAATTTTTGNTTTACTAAAGTGCTTTTCTCAAGTTTAGGCTCGTCGGATTCCTCTTTAGGAGGCCAGAGAATTTCTTCACCCATATTCCCGGCTTCTTATTGATTTTCTTCTCTTGCAATCCTGGCAGCTTTAAAAGATTGTATTGCTGTAACCAAAAAAAGGAGACAGATTATTGTTGTCATGAGTTGCGAGAATAAAGCCCACCCAGTGCTCCCTCTCCCAATTAAGGAACCTAGACTTCCCAAGATTGCAATTAAGGATAAGGCTGCTGCCCCATGCATGAAATGATGGTTAAGGTCTGGCTTTAAGTTTCCTCCAACACCGAGTCCCATAAATACGACGCCGATAAAGGCAGGTATTAGTGAAGTAGCGCTACTGGAGTCTGAGACGATGGTTACCACCACTCCCAAAACGGCTAAAGCGATTCCGACTATTATTGATTTTTTGCTCATTATGCCTCTATTTCTCCGACCATTTTTTCCGGCCGAACAATCTCATCGAATTCTTCCTCTGTTAGATACTTTAATCTAAGTGTCTCTTCGCGAAGAGTCGTCCCATTTTTATGAGCTTCTTGAGCTATCTCAGCTGCTTTGTAATACCCGATATGTGTATTGAGTGCTGTCACGAGCATCAGACTTTGAGANAGGAGGCCACTTATTCTCTCAAAATTTGGCTCTATGCCTACAGCACAATTGTCGGTGAAACTCTTTGCGGCATCAGCGAGAAGATCAGCACTGGTCAGCACGTTGTATGCCATCACTGGTTTAAAAACATTTAATTGAAATTGCCCATGNGTTCCCGAAACCGTAACAGCAGCATCGTTCCCGATTACCTGAGCACAAACCATTGTTAACGCCTCGCACTGGGTTGGATTGACCTTACCAGGCATAATTGAACTACCTGGTTCGTTTGCGGGCAGAGTAATTTCGCCGATCCCGCACCGTGGACCACTTGCAAGAAGCCGGATATTGTTTGCTATATGCATAAGACTAACCGCTAAACGCTTGAGGCTTCCACTTATTTCAACCATGGCATCATGTGCGCTGAGTGCTTCAAATTTATTTTCAGCACTTACAAATGGGTTTCCGGTGAGTTCAGATATCTTCTCNGCGACAGCGACAGCGTAGCCTCTGGGAGTATTTAATCCCGTACCGACAGCAGTTCCCCCAAGAGCTAATTCCCTGATTCGATGTAAACTATCTGAGACTGCTTCCATTCCTCTCTGTAGTTGCATTGCATACCCACTGAACTCCTGACCCAGCGTTAAAGGGGTAGCGTCCATTAGATGTGTTCGGCCAGTTTTCGTAACAGACATGAACTCAGATGACTTTTGCCTGAGAGTATCGTGTAATTGCTTAANGTTTGGCAGTGTTTTCTCAATGATTGTCTTGTAAGTTGCCATGTGCATGGCGGTCGGGAAGGTGTCATTGGAGCTTTGACTTTTATTTACATCATCATTAGCGCTTACAAGCTTCTCTTCCCTAAAATCTCCTCCAAGTATTTCAGTAGCGCGATTAGCTATAACTTCGTTCAAGTTCATGTTGCTCTGTGTTCCTGAACCCGTCTGCCAAACCACAAGCGGGAATTCATCTTCCAGGTCGCCGGCTATGATTTCATCGCAAGCTTGACTTATTGCGTTCGCTTTATCTTCGGAGAAATCAGTCAATTCTGCATTGACTATTGCAGAGGCTTTTTTCAGATATGCAAAAGCCTCAATGATTGCAACAGGCATTGTCTGGCCCCCAATATCAAAATTCTGTATGCTGCGTTGTGTTTGAGCACCCCAATACTTGTCTTTAGGTACTTCTATTTCGCCTAAGGTGTCTTTTTCTATCCTGTATCCAACCATTTTCCTACTTTAGCCTGACCAGCTTAGCCGAATGCAATTACTGCGCGACCCANAGCTAACTCTTATCCAAAATGGACTTACCTACATTGATTACTTAATCAGCTAAATTACGGAAAAGTTGTCTTTGGATTAACTGGAATCCCATTTCAGCCATTCGACCCATGATGTCAGGGTCTGCAAACATCTCGTTAGCTATTANTTCTGTTGACCGTTTTGAATTGGCGNTGTGCCTGGCATCATCTTGTTCAGCACAAAATAGACTGGACAAAATTTCGTTACCGGGCTAATTATCTGAAGCCCTGCTACAACACCGGCAACCCACAGCCACTGAATTGACGTTGCTGCGGCGAGAATCACACTCAACATATATGTGGCTCCCACAATTCCATCGTGCGCTCTAATTTTACTTTGCATAAATCNCTCCATAATCCGAAACTTCATTTCCTTGAACGAGAAACTAGACGGATTTCGCAACAGAGACAAACCAGACGTTTTATTTAATGTTCCTGAAACCTTCGTGTCGGAGGGGGGACTTGAACCCCCACGCCCGTAACGGGCACTAGCCCCTCAAGCTAGCGCGTCTGCCGATTCCGCCACTCCGACATGGTTGAACAATTATTGTACCGTGCATGAACCAAATCTAGACTTGAGAATAGTTTTTGGTAGCTCCTACTCGTCCATCATTAGCGCAAGCGCCAAGGTAACGAAAGTAAAGACTAAAGCGAGAATAATTGTAATTCGGTCAAGGTTTCTTTCGATCACAGTTGACCCCGCTGCTTGGGAACCTAACCCACCACCGAACATATCTGAGAGTCCTCCACCGCGACCGCTATGAAGCAGAACCAAACCAATTAAAGCGAGGGCAACGAGAACATCAATTACGACTAGTAAAGCGGTCATATCGTGATGTTATCAAGATGAGTCTACGAATAGTGTTTTCTAAGATACAAAGAATATAAATGCCAGATCTTATTGGAGTCTGTATTGCGCAATTCGAGCAAAACTCTCAGCTTCTAGCGCTGCTCCCCCGACCAGAGCCCCATCAATATCGTCCTGTGACATTAACTCTGCGATATTAACCGGCTTGACTGAGCCCCCATACTGGACCCGCACCATTTCTGCTGTTGCTTTCCCGCTAATTTGGCGAATGCAGTCTCGAACGTGAGCGCACATCTCTTGTGCGTCCTCGGGCGTGGCGGTTGCTCCTGTACCAATAGCCCATATCGGTTCATAAGCAATTACCATGCTTCCTACACGATCTTTGCCGATACCTTGGAGTCCTTCATCTAACTGAATTTTCACCTTATCTTTGGCAATCCCAGCATCTCTCTCATCCAAAGTTTCGCCGACACACAGAATTGGTGTCATATGGTGCTTAAAGATTGCTTTCGCTTTTGCATTGATCTGTGAGTTTGTTTCGTTGAAAATTTCGCGTCGTTCTGAGTGCCCAACAATTACAAGTTTGACATTAAGCTTCTCTAGCATTCCAGTTGAGACCTCACCTGTATAAGCACCCTTTTCTTGTTCGTGGCAATGCTGAGCGCCTAATAGGATCGGTATGTTGTCGGATTCCAGGACGGTCTGTATTGAGCGTAGATCAGTGAATGGCGGATGCACGGATATGTCACAATAAGAATAGTCGTCAGCGTTCAATTGGTATGAAAGACTTTGGACCATCTGTATGGCCTCAAAATGGTTATGATGCATTTTCCAATTTCCGCTTATCAAAGGTTTTCTATCTGCCATATCTTTCCTTTACAATTAATGATTCATCAGTAGGGCGTCTATGCCAGGAAGAGTACCTTTCTCTATCAGTTCTAGACTGGCACCCCCTCCTGTTGAAACATGGTCAATTTCGGTATCGAATTTAAATTCTTTTGCTGCTGCAGCACTATCGCCGCCACCTATNACAGTAAAACTAGCTTTGTTTTCTGCCATAGATTGAGCCACATGTTTTGTGCCAGCGCTAAACCTAGTGTCTTCAAATACTCCCATAGGTCCATTCCAAAGAACAGTTTTGGACTCTTGAATTATCTCGCCAAATAGAGCTGCTGATCCAGGGCCGATATCCAATCCGCTCCATCCGTCCGGGATATTATTTCCCATCTGCCGAACAGTACCCCCAACTGCTGGATCGCCAATTTTTCCATCACTGTCCATAGCAGTGAAATCGTGTGGCAATATGATGGGAGCCCCAGATGCCAGGAGTTCTTTACAGTAATCTACTTGCCCTTCTTCAAGTAAGGAGGAGCCGACCTGTTGGCCTTGCGCTTTTAGGAACGTAAAACACATTCCTCCTCCAATTAATAGTTTGTCTACAACCTGTACTAGCGCGTCGATAACGCCGAGCTTGTCACTGACTTTCGATCCTCCGAGTATGGCAACAAATGGTCTCTTTGGTTTATTTCGGACTCTAAGCAAAATTTCTACTTCATTTTGAAGTAGCCGGCCAGCGGCACTCGGGAGTAGTTGAGGTGGTCCTGTAATTGATGCATGACTTCGATGTGACGCACCGAATGCATCATTAACATAGATATCTTGCCCAGCAACTAGTTGTTCTATGAATTGAGGATCATTTGCTTCTTCGCCTGAATGAAATCGCAAGTTATCGAGCAATTTAATTCCGGGTAAGATTTCATTTAGCCTTACCCTGATGGGTTCAAGGGAGTACTTTTCCTCAAATTTTCCTTTTGGTCGTCCAAGGTGTGTGCATGCAGTCACTTCGGCGCCGTTGTCGACAAGATATTTTAGAGTTGGAATGGCTTCTCGTATCCTGAGATCATCTCTGATGATGCCATTATCAAGTGGCACATTGAAATCGGTTCGAACTAGAACTCGTTTCCCTGAGATATCTCCCAAGTCCTCTAGTTTTGGTAACTCACTCACGATTGTCTAGCGGCGGGCTTTCTTTGTTCTTCTCGTGCCAACAATTTGCGTCAGGTCTATCAAACGATTCGAGTATCCCCATTCGTTGTCATACCATCCACAGATTTTTACAAGCTTTCCTTGAGTCATTGTTAGCCCGGCATCAAATGTACAACTGGCAGGAGATCCAACAATGTCTGCGCTTACTAAAGGCTCTTCGCTNTACTCCAAAACATTTTTAAGAGGGCCCCGTCGCGCAGCCTCTTTGAACGCCGCATTTACTGCTTCTACAGATGGTGTCTTTTTCATTATTCCTGTGAAGTCTGTAACTGATCCATCTGGTATCGGCACACGCATAGCTATTCCGTCTAATTTTCCTTGCATTTTTTTGAGTACTAATCCTGTTGCCCTAGCTGCGCCAGTGCTCGTGGGGATAATATTTACCGCAGCTGCGCGAGCTCTCCTCAAGTCGCTATGGGGCCCATCTACTATTGCCTGATCGCCGGTGTACGCATGTGTTGTCGTCATCAGACCCTCTTGGACGCCAAATGCGTCATCAAGGACTTTGATCATAGGGACGAAGCAGTTAGTGGTGCATGATGCATTTGAAATTATATGATGCTTCTTTGGATCGTAATCATCATCATTTACTCCGACAACAAATGTCGCGTCACATGATGCAGGTGCCGAAATGATGACTTTTTTTGCTCCGGCTTCTATATGCGGTTGGGCTTTTTCTTTGTCGGCAAAGATTCCTGTTGACTCTATTACTACATCAACCCCAAGGTCTCCCCATGGAAGATCACCGGGGTTGCGTTCAGAGAGGACAGCAAGTTTCTGTCCGTCAACGCTGATTCCCCCCCGTACTGCTTTGACTGATCCTCCGAACTTACCGTGGACAGAATCATTTTTTAGAAGATGCGCAAGCGTTTCTAAAGAGCCGAGGTCGTTCACGGCTACGAATTCTATTTTTGCACCTGAGAGCTTGGCTGCTCGAAAGAAGTTTCGCCCTATCCTTCCGAACCCATTAATACCTACTCGAATGGCCATGTTTCCCTCCTATTGGGGCTATATCGTCTAAGCGTGATGCTAGCGATTCTTGAGCAGAAAGACAGTGACCGGTGTGGCTTTTTATTTTTCTATGTCCCGGTGACTAACTGATGCTCCGAAGCCCAGAGAACTGAGAACCCCTTTGAGTTCATTGGCGATTACAACTGACCTGTGTTTGCCGCCTGTACAGCCTATTGCGAGACTGAGGTAGCTTTTCCCTTCATCTTGATATGCAGGCATTATGAGTCGTAGCATTGATTCCAAATGAGTCAGGAACTGGGTGGAAATTTCTTTTTGTAATAAGAATTCTCTTACCTGACCATCCTCTCCGGTCATCTCTCGAAGGTTTTCTTCCCAATGGGGATTGGGCAAGAACCGGCAATCTAGCAATAAATCAACGTCTTTGGGAACTCCGTGTTTAAAGCCGAATGAAACAATTCTTGTCTGCAGTGTCGAGGCTGTTGATTCGATAGTGAACAGTTCAGCGAGACGTGATGAAAGATCATGCACATTCAGGTCGGTAGTGTCTAACTCAATATCAGCGAAACCTCGAAGTTCTTTTAACTCATCAATTTCNGACTTTATTTTTTCGGCCAGTCCGTCTCCTTCCTTGAAGGGGTGCCTACGCCGAGTCTCTTCGTATCGCTTAATTAACGTTTCAATACTCGCAGTCAAGAAAAGGGTTCTCACGTTAAGCGTTTCGCTGTCTCCTAGATGGCTAATTTCCTTTATCGTCTCTTCGGGTGACCCTGCACCTACGACCAATGCGATATTGCTGGTGGCGGAACCTTTTACTAAAGCTAGTTCAGCAACCTTGGAAACTAATTCGGTTGGTAGATTATCAATGACGAACCACCCCAAGTCTTCAAGGCATTTAGCAGCTTCAGATCGACCGGCCCCTGAATAGCCTCCAATGATAAGAAATTCTGCCATATCTAATTCTAGCTCTATCCACAATGCAGTTTTCTTACATTTACTGTACTTTTCTGCATAAGATCATTAGGAGTTCAGGAATTCCTGGAAGCCCTGAGGAAAGGGACTTCTCTATAACATTCTCAATCATGAAATTTTCTTCGGAAAGCGCATTGAAGTAAGTGCTGAGGGTCCGGTGNGNATATAGTACCTCNAGTTCAGNNGATATNTTTTCTATTTCGCTTGTTTCNGTAAGGTAATCACCTATCCCCNAAATGGNTTCANTGTCGTGACTGTGTGAGNTGNNNGNTCTGCTATTAGGGGATTGAAATACTGGATGATTCATAATTATTAGAAGCGTTCCGTTCCTTTCCAAAATTCTTGCAATTTCAGATACTGCTTCTAGAAGACTTTCNACNTGTTCAAGAACCATTGAGCATATTACTGCATCAAATTGTTCATCTTTGAAGGGNATTTGTTCAATGCTGTGCTGCACAAATTGAATGCCACGAGTTACTTCTTTGGCATGGCGTAATTGCCTTATAGAGATATCGCCTCCAACTATTGTTGCATGCTCAGTGACTCTTCTCGCCTCTTGAGCCATTCGACCGGTCCCGGTACCGACGTCAAGGATAGTTTTTTTCTGGGTGAGAATTCCCTCTAGGAGNGGAACAATAATTTNGACATATTCTGATGATTCGTCACCCTCAATGCCCTTAATCCACCATTCGCTGAGCTTATCCCAAATGCTTTTGGCATTCTTCGGAGAATTATTCACGTGGCTCTATTGGGGTTTGAACATTTTTGATAAACAGATTTAGCGACTTCCTCTGGAAGCCACGTCAATTTNANTAGGTCTTCGAGCGTCGCTTGCCGAATTTTGTTGATGCTTCCGAATTCCTTTATTAATCGTCCTCTTCTGGAGGGACCGAGGCCGGGNACTCCGTCAAGGACCGAATTTTTCATGTCTTTTTTTCTAAGCTGACGATGNTAAGTAATTGCGAACCTATGGCTTTCATCACGAATTNTTTGCAACAAGTATAAAGATTCTGAATTACGTGGAAGGATTACAGGTTCTGATTTACCTGGAAGAAATATTTCTTCGTTTCGTTTTGCAAGTGAGGCTACTGGTATCCGTTCAAAGAGATTAAGCTCCTTTAGCACTGCAACAGTGGCTGATAGTTGCCCTTTACCTCCATCAACGAGAAGAAGTTGAGGAGGGTAAGAGAAACTTGATGCATCGTTGTTTTGACCATTTTCTTCTTTGAGTAGATTCATTAACCTTCTTCGAACTACTTCAGCCATCGCAGCATAGTCATCATTTCCATCAATGCTTTTAATCTTGAATTTCCTGTAGTCTTTCTTTTTCAAAATTGCATCTTCCATGACGACCATTGAGCCTACGTAATTACTGCCCTGCAGGTGGCTCATGTCGTAGCATTCGATCCGCAGAGGAGAGTTTGGAAGATTGAGGAACTTCTGTAGATCATTTAGCGCCTTTGATCTGCTGTTGTGGTCGCCTAATCGTTTNAAACGGTGACGTTTAAACGCGTCTTCGGCATTCAGGCGCACGGTTTCCATTAAGGTCTTTTTGGTTCCCTTTTGTGGAACACGAATTTGAACCTTTGAACCACGCTGCCCGCTAAGCCATGCTTCATAGAACTCTTTATTGTGAGGTTCAGTTTCGACAAATATTGCCTTAGGGTTACCCAACGGATTTGCTTCTATGTAAAGTTTCTCCAATATTCGCGATTGGAGAACTCCGGTAGGTAAATTTTCAGCTTTATCCAAAATAAATGACCGTTGACCTAGTACACGTCCGTTACGCACAAAAAAGGCGTGTGCAGCAGCTTCAAATTCATCGTCAACGTAGGTGACAACATCAAAATCTTCTGATCTTGTTCCTACCATTACTTGCTTTTCTGCAGCCTTTTGGACATTAAACAGTCTGTCCCTATAGCGTGCTGCTCTCTCATAATCCTGTTCTTTGGAGGCAATCTTCATGTGCGAAAGTAAATCTTCCACTACATCATCCGTATGCCCTTCAAGGAAACGCAATAAGTCCCTCACTAATTGCTGGTATTCCTCTGGAGTGACTTTGTCAACGCATGGACCACAACATTTCTTTATATGGAACTCAAGGCATGGTTTCTGTAATTTTTCGTGCCGACGGTATTTGTTCTCCGTGCATGTTCGTAAGGGGAAAGTTCTCTGCAGAAGATCCAGGGTGTCCCTAATCGCCTTGACTTCTACATAGGGGCCGAAATATCTGTTACCTTTTTTTAGTTTTCCTCGTGTTAGCATTGCCCGTGGCCATTCGTCAGCAGTGGTGACTGCTAAGAATGGGTAGCTCTTATCGTCGCGGAGTCGAACGTTAAACCGGGGCTGGTGCTCTTGTATCAAACTGTGTTCAAGGATTAACGCTTCAACTTCATTTTGAACTTGGATCCATTCAACGCTTTCTGCCTCTTGAATCATTTGTTGCGTTCTCGTGTGGAGTTTATCGATTGGTTGAAAGTACGAANTTACTCTGGATCTCAATACTTTAGCTTTTCCTACATAAATCACTCTGCCGAATTCATCTTTGAACTGATAAGAACCTGGAGTATTTGGAATTAGCTGCGAATCTGGTTTGGTTATCATCCTTTTCCTAGGTGATCTTTGCTGTTTTTCAACTNNTTAGAGAGTTCCTGCTTTATNAAGAATAGGTCTTAGGAATTCTCCTGTGAAGCTTGCTTGTGTTTTTGCTACCTTTTCTGGAGTTCCCTCAGCGATAACTGTTCCTCCCCCATCTCCTCCGTTAGGCCCTAGGTCGATTACCCAGTCAGACGATTTGATGACGTCAAGATTATGTTCGATAACCACAATTGTGTTCCCTTGGTCGACGAGCCGACTGAGAACAGTCAANAACTTATTTACATCTTCAAAATGCAAACCAGTTGTTGGTTCATCAAGAATGTACATTGTATGNCCGGTCGATCGTTTGGCGAGTTCGCTTGCGAGTTTCACGCGTTGAGCTTCACCACCTGAAAGAGTAGGGGCCGGTTGNCCTAAGCGGACATACCCCAAGCCGACGTCAACTAAGGTTTGCATATGGCGAACGATGGCTGGTTGATTCTCAAAGAAACCTAAGGCTTCCTCACAGGGCATATTCAAGATATCGGCGATGNTCTTACCTTTAAAGTGGACATCCAGAGTGTCTCTGTTGTATCTCGCCCCATTGCAAACTTCGCAAGGAACATAGACAT
The DNA here is from genome assembly GCA_002712415.1 of Actinomycetota bacterium. Classification (GTDB taxonomy): domain Bacteria; phylum Actinomycetota; class Acidimicrobiia; order Acidimicrobiales; family UBA8592; genus UBA8592. The sequence continues at coordinate 11,788 of PATO01000008.1, forward strand.
CTGGCAGGAAATGCATCTCAATTTTAATTGTGCCATCTCCGGAACATGCTTCGCACCTTCCTCCTTTCACGTTAAATGAGAATCTTCCTGGCAGATAACCCCTTACTTTTGATTCTGTNGTTTGGGCAAAGAGCTTTCGGACGTTATCGAATACGCCGGTGTAGGTTGCAGGGTTTGACCTAGGTGTTCTTCCTATGGGTTGCTGGTCAATATTTATTACTTTGTCAAGTGACGCTAATCCCTCAATACCAGTGTGTAGCCCTGGNGCTACCTTTGATTTATATATCTGTTGCATGAGTGCCTTGTAGAGAATGTCATTCACTAACGTAGATTTACCAGAGCCGGATACTCCTGTGACAGAGACAAAGCAGCCTAGTGGGATTTCAACGTCGATATTTTTCAAATTATGTTCTCTTGCTCCCTTGATNGTGACCCAATCTCCGCTGGGAGTTCTTCGTTCTTGTGGAGTAGAGATTAANCGCTTTCCGGAGATGTATTGNCCGGTTATGGATTCTTTATTTTTCCTCAATTGCGAAACCGAGCCGGAGTGGACAATCACTCCCCCATGTTCGCCTGCGCCGGGCCCTATATCGACAANNTGGTCAGCGACACAAATTGTTTCTTCATCGTGCTCAACAACTAGNACGCTATTGCCAATATCTCTAAGCCTTTCAAGAGTTTCAATCAATCTTTTATTGTCTCGTTGGTGCAGCCCAATTGATGGTTCATCCAAGACATAAAGTACTCCTACGAGGCCTGAACCTATTTGTGATGCNAAACGTATCCGTTGTGCTTCTCCTCCTGACAAAGTACTCGCAGCCCTATGCAAAGAAAGGTATTCCAGCCCCACGTCAAGTAGGAAACCCATGCGTGAATTTATTTCTTTCAGNATNGGTTCGGCTATCAATTTGTCTCGNTTGTTNAACTTAATTTTGCTGATTCTGGTCGCTGCTTCCTTTATGCTCATATTGCAAAGGTCAGCTATGCTTAGCTGGTCNATAGTTACTGCAAGTGACAATGGCTTCAGTCGATCACCATTGCAATCAGGGCATGGTATTTGCCGCATGTAACCCTCAATTTGCTCCCTTTGTTTTTCGGTATCTGCTTCTCGATGGCGGCGGCGNAGGTTGGGTATCACTCCTTCAAAAGTCGCTTGAAAGTTTCTTGTTCTCCCGAAGCGGTTCGTATACGTAACGGTGATTCTTTTCTTTCCGACACCTTGAAGGATTATCTTCTTCGATTTGGCAGGCAGTTTTCTCCACGGGGTNTCCATTGGGATTTTATTTTGCTCTGCGACTGAGNTAAGGAGCAGTTGAAAATATTTGCTTCTACCGGTGGACCAGGGTGCGATGGCTCCNTCTGATAATGCCAAATCAACGTTAGGGACAACTAATTGCGAATCCACCTCAAAGCGCGTTCCCAACCCATCACACGAAACACAAGCNCCGTATGGGGAGTTAAAACTGAAATTGCGAGGCTCCAGTTCNTCAAATGATTTTCCATCGCTGGGCCGACTGAAATGGATTGAAAAGGTAAGAAGTTCCGGTTGCCCCTTTTCTTTAAGAATTTCGACTTGCATTACGCCATCCGCAAGCTTCAATGCNGTTTCTATTGAATCTGTCAGCCTTCTATTGATGCCATCACGCATCACNAGGCGATCAACGATCACGGAAATATCATGCATTTCATAACGTTCAAGTTGAAGCACGGGGGTCCCATCTTCATTCGTACCGGCTACGTCATTTAAGTTGACCATTTCACCGTCGATGATCGCTCGAGTGAATCCCTGACCCGCTAGATCCGTAACAAGCGTATCGTAAGTGCCCTTTCGCCCTCTNACAACGGGCGCTAGTATTTGGAAACGTTCCTCGTCGTTAANTTTCATNACCCTGTCAACGATCTGTTGCGGTGTTTGCCGAACGAGCTTTTCTCCTGTTTCTGGNTCATGAGGTACACCTACCCTTGCGAAAAGAAGTCTTAAGTAGTCATAAACCTCTGTTATCGTCCCCACCGTTGAGCGAGGATTCCTGCTTGCACTCTTTTGGTCTATNGAGATAGCAGGAGACAACCCTTCGATGAAGTCCACATCGGGCTTATCCATTTGCCCNAAAAACTGACGCGCATACGCAGACAACGACTCCACATAGCGTCGCTGCCCCTCTGCATAAATCGTATCAAAAGCAAGAGATGATTTACCTGAACCAGAAATTCCTGTAAATACAATAAGTTTGTCACGNGGAAGTTCTATATCTACTGNTTTGAGATTATGCTCCCTAGCTCCTTTTACGACAAGATTTTCAGCCACGTTCTTAATTTAATCAACCAATTTGGCAAGTACATTATTCTGGCGCATTTCTCTGGACTAATGTGAAGTGATGAAGTCTATTCTGCTAGTTCATGGCGCTTGGCATGGGGCTTGGTGTTGGAATTTAGTTGAGAAGGAACTAAAAAATAAAGGGGTTGATGCCCGTTCTTTAAATTTGCCCTTTACAGGTGTTAACGATGACATAGCATCCGTTTCGAACGTCTTAGAGGATATTGATAATCAGGTCATACTTCTCGGACATAGTTATGGCGGCATTGTGATTTCCAGTGCGGCTGAAGCAAAAGACAATGTTGATCAATTAATTTACCTAAGTGCGATTCTTCTAGAGCCAGGAGAGTCAATGCAGCTTGATGGTTCAAAGATTCAGATTGATGTGGATGAAAACCTTATGTCTGAAGTAAAGGAAAGTAGTGCAATTCCAGCTTTTTATGGAGACGTCGACCCGAAACTTGCAAAAGCCTCAATAGAGCTTTTGCGCCCTTTCCCTATTGTGTCAGGGTCTCAGGGAATAGGTGAAGCATGGCGCGAGAAGCATTCAACATACATTGTTTGTCGAGAAGATAAGGCTATCCCGCCTGAACTTCAATACGTAATGGCCAAGAAAGCTGACAGAATTATTGAATGGCAATGTGGCCATTCTCCTTTTCTCAGCAAACCAAAGTTAGTAATAGATCTCCTTCTAAACTTAGCCTCGTCTACTGATTAGTTACTCTGCAATCACAGTGAGTTATACGTCACTTCTGAATAATTTGGAGTCAAAATCAGCTTTGCTTCTAATTAAGGCGGCTTTCCATGAGGGGCTATACTTCAGAGCCCATCTGAGCCCGCGAATTAACATTTTACCGATCAGTAAGTTGAATTTCGATGATTTCAGTCCGAGTAGCATTCGTAATTCCGGCTCGATAGTTGTTGCTGCAGCACGCTGGAGTATGCGGTACCCGATTGACTCCGTTTTTGAAAGCGGAGGATTTTTAAGGAATTCTATTGCTTCACGCAATGCCTTTGAGTCAGCCAAATCAGGATGGGAATTTACCCATTCTTTAAGCTCTTGAGCAGTCTTTGGTAATGGATCTGCCCCCATTCTCTCGCCTATGAGTGCCTGTTCTGATACAAACTGATCTGCTTCTATTTCGGTAACCGGTCTTTTGAAAACTTGAAAGGCTTCCAAAAATGAATTTGTTAATGTGTTATGAACCCAGGCGCTATATTCNGGGCTTGAAGCGCTATACGCTCTTCCTCGCTCCGAAACTCCCGATACTCGTTGGTGAGCAAAGTTAACCATAGAGATAGCTTCCTCTGTTTCGGGCATCGCACCATATGTCATCGACGTGACATAATAAGCCGTCCTGCTCAGACGCCCCAGTGGGTCCTCTCTGTAGCTTGAATGATCCGCAACTCCTGCAGCGACCTCTGGGTGCGCAGCTTGAATCAACAGAGCCCTGATACCGCCAACAAAACTTGAAACATCTCCTAGAACTTCCCAACTTATTGAACCTGGACCAAAGAGACCAGGATCTCCTTCATACTTTTCAGTGTTTTGTAGCGGTCTTTCGCTATGCGAAAAGAGATCCACAACACGTGCGGTTACTCGTTCTTTGATACCCATGTCTTTCCTTCTGCTTCTTGATTTTATTCCCTAAACCATGCAAAAGATAAGCCCACGTATCATTTCATATCTTTGAGATCGCGCTTTATCTCTCGAATTTCGTCTCGAAGCCTGGCAGCATACTCAAACCGCAAATCNCCAGCAGCTTCATTCATTTCTTCTTCTAGGGTCATTACCAGTCGTTCTAATTGCCCTTCAGCTAAATGCTCAAAACTGTCACGTATATGCTTTGACTGGCTTTGNAAATTTCTTTGNTCACTTTTTGGTANTGAANCTTCAGAGTTGGCTGGTCTGATCATAGACAAAATATCTGTTACNGCCTTCCGAATAGTNTTTGGNTCAATNCCATTTTCCTCGTTGTAACGCATCTGCATTTGTCGTCTACGATTGGTTTCTGAAATCGCACGCTGCATCGAATTCGTAACTTGGTCGGCATACATAACAACTTGNCCGCCAACATTTCGTGCAGCTCGACCTATTGTTTGTATNAGTGAGGTTTCGCTCCTTAGAAATCCCTCTTTATCNGCGTCAAGGATNGCCACGAGTGAGACCTCTGGAAGATCCAACCCCTCCCNNAGCAAATTTATACCGACGAGAACATCAAATTCACCGAGTCGTAANTCNCGTAGAATTTCGATACGTTCAATCGTGTCAATATCACTATGNAGATACCGAACNCTTATCCCAATCTCAAGAAGATAATCACTTAAATCCTCAGACATTTTCTTTGTCAAAGTNGTAACAAGCACACGCTCATCTTNCTCNATACGAAGCTTTATCAATTCAATCAAATCNTCGATNTGNCCNGTAGTTGGTTTGACGATTACCTCAGGGTCAATCAANCCNGTNGGTCTGATAATCTGCTCCACNATTTGTGAGGATTCAGCTATTTCGTATTNACCNGGNGTNGCTGACAAGAACACAACTTGNTTTAAGCGTTTTNTTATTTCTTCAAACATCAAAGGTCGATTATCAGCAGCCGATGGAAGACGGAATCCGTGCTCAATNAGAGTTTCNTTTCTTCGCCGGTCTCCAGCAAATTGTCCATGNAGCTGAGGCACTGCAACATGTGATTCATCTATCACACAAAGGAAGTCATCAGGAAAGTAATCCAAAAGCGTATACGGAGGATCTCCCGAATTCCTGCCGTCAATGTGCATGGAATAGTTTTCGATTCCAGTACAGAATCCGACCTCATCCATCATTTCTAGGTCATGCTCTGTGCGCATACGAAGGCGTTGCGCTTCGAGAAGTTGATCATTATCCTTGAATTTTTTTAGCTGCATTTGCAGTTCTTTTTCAATGCCCTTCATAGCTCTGCTTAGCCGCTCGTTACTTGCTGCGTAATGCGTTGCTGGAAAAATAACTAATTCGGATTCCTGATTTATCACTTCCCCAGTAACTGGGTTAATTTCCGTGATCCTTTCTATTTCATCTCCGAAAAACTCAATTTGGAACACATTCTCTTCGTACGCAGGGTGAACTTCGATAACTCCGCCACGCACTCGAAAGGTTCCCCTCACAAGGTTCATATCATTGCGGTCGTACTGAATGGCTACAAGCCTTTTGAGAATCTCTCGTTGGTCATATTCTTGACCCTTATGGAGAACAAGGAGTTGAGTCATATATTCTTCTGGGGATCCCAAACCATAGATGCACGAAACGGAAGCAACGATAATCGTGTCACGTCTTGTTAACAAAGCAGCTGTTGATGCATGTCGGAGTCTATCTATTTCATCATTCACCGACGAATCTTTCTCGATATAGGTATCGCTCGAAGGTATATAAGCTTCAGGCTGGTAGTAGTCGTAGTAGCTGACAAAATACTCAACTCGGTTATTTGGGAAAAATTCCCGTAATTCGTTAGCTAATTGGGCAGCGAGTGATTTATTTGGCGCCATAACCAGTGTTGGCCTCTGAACCCTCTCAATCGTCCAAGCAATAGTGGCGCTTTTCCCTGAACCCGTGACCCCTAATAGCGTTTGGAACTTCTCACCCTTTTCAATCCCAGCCGCCAGATTTTGAATCGCATTTGGCTGATCTCCAGCTGGTTCAAAATCAGAAACTACCTCGAAAGGGACGCCCTCTGACCTGTTAACCATGAAAGCAGTTTACACGTTTCATTTTTTTCCAGAAAGTGAATCCACCCATTCCCAGCACTTTTCAATTTGTTTCGAGAGGTTCTCTTCTGATCCATTATTATCAATAAGGAAATCAGCGAATTCACGCCGTTGGCTTGGAGTTGCTTGCTTAGCTATCCGCGCTCTTGCATCCTTTTCATCAAAACCTCTTTGATGCACGAGACGGCTGACCGCTGTTTCTATTTCACAATCAACTACGACTATTCCATCGAACAACTTGTATTCATCACGACCCAATTCTCCCTCAGGGGTCACCATGAGCGGTATATCAACCAACACGACATTTCCTTGCTTAATTGCTTCTTTACGTCGTATCCCCATTTCCTCTCCGACGGCAGGGTGTACAATGTCATTTAATTTTGAAAGTTCGTTCTCATCGTTAAAAACAATTTCAGCTATCTTCTGCCTGTCAAGCTCGCCATCATCAAGCAGGATCTCATTACCGTAGATCTCAACGATTCTGTTAAAGACTTCGCCTCCAGGTTTTTGCAAGTCTTTTACAATCTGATCCGCATCAACAAGGACAACTCCCTTGTCGACAAGTAGCTTAGCTACAGTAGTCTTTCCAGACCCTATCCCGCCGGTGATTGCGATTTCGGTCACTATATTTCTAGGTCAGCCTCAGATTCGGCAGCCAAACGCTCTTGTTCACTCTTCTCATACGCAGACCAAGCTTCCTCAAGGTCGGCTGCAGCCTCTGGATCAAGTTCAACAGCTGGTCCGATGTAGTTCCCTTCGGTGTCATAGTTCTGCTCACCAAAGTGCTCTTGATACTCTTCAGCGACGATACCTCCTTCCGCTGCTTGCTTAACAGATAGACTTATTCGCCGTTTCTCTAGATCAACCTCTATTATCTTCACCCAGAGTTCTTCACCAGGTGTGACAACCTGCTCTGGAAGGTCAACATGATGGTTGGACATCTCGGAGATATGGACCAAGCCTTCAATGTTGTCACCGACTTGGATGAAGCTACCAAATGGCACCAACTTTGTAACTCTGCCGTAGACCAATTCTCCTACCCGATGGGTATCCGCAAATTCTTGCCATGGATCCTGCTGTGTTGCTTTGAGCGAAAGGCTGATTCGCTCTCGATCCAAATCTACTTCAAGCACTTCAACATCTACTTCGTCGCCGATCGTCACGAC
>PATO01000009.1 GCA_002712415.1 Actinomycetota bacterium
TGGAGAGGTAAGGAATTTTCCGAACTTGGAGGACTTGGATGTTCAACCCTTCGAGAAGGGGATTTGATTGTTTCCTGCCTAATCGCTGTTAATGCAAGTGGCGATATTGATTTTGGAAAATATCCAGACAAGATTAGGGATGGACAGTTTAGTATCCCAAAGGTTAACCCATTTGAGAATACGACTATTGGCGTCGTAGCAACGAATGCAAAATTAACTAAATCAGAATGTTTCCTAGCCAGTCAAAGTGCTCATGATGGTTATGCTCGAGCCTTATTTCCTGCCCATACAAGCGGAGATGGAGATGCGGTGGTAGTTGCCGCAACTGGAAAAGTTCCTACAGAAATGTCGACAATCCGATCATTAACGACACTTACGGTTGAAACCGCTATTAAAAGTATTGCTAACGAATAAATTTCAAATGGTTTTGTGAACATATCTGTTCTGTAGCTATGAAGCACTAACCTTGAATTGTGATTGAAATTACTGCCTCTTCTCTTAGCGATACTCATCAGACAGCAGAGTCTGTTGCGGAAATTACTAAATCTGGTGATTTAATTCTTCTGGTTGGAGATCTAGGTGCGGGGAAAACTGCTTTCACGCAGGGATTTGGAGTGTCGCTTGGAGTTAAGGAAGCGATTACAAGCCCGACATTCACTTTAGCAAGAACGTATCAAGGTACTTTAGAGATTCACCATCTTGATGTCTACCGTATAGATCAAATTGAGGAGGTTCGTGATTTAGCCTTACCAGAGTTATTTGAAGGAAATTCGGTCACTTTGATTGAGTGGGGGGATCAAATCCTCTCAGCGTTACCTAAGGATCACTTGGAAATCTCATTCGAATATGGCGAAGCAGACAGTGCTCGCCTGATAACGATTACGGCAAATGGCTCTTCTTGGAATAGTCGAATGCCCGATCTCATTCAGAAACTTGAAATAAAGGGTTTATCTAAATGCTGATTTTAGGAATAGAGAGTTCCACGTCTCAAGTAGGGTGTGCAATAGGTGGCCATGAGGGAGTTTTGGCATCTGTTCACTCGTCAAGAGGAAAAAGGCATGCTGAAAACTTAACTCCGCAAATAGAGTTTGTATGCGAACAGGCACGAGTTGGGCTTCAAGAAATTAGTGTTGTAGCTGTTGATATCGGACCCGGACTTTATACAGGCTTACGAGTAGGTGTTACGTCAGCGATTTCAATTGCGTTTGGTTTGAACGTTCCTATGATCGGAGTCACTAGTCTTGATTTGGTTGCATATCCTATACGGCACTGTCATAAATTGATTGTTGCAGCAGTTGATGCGCGACGAGATGAGATTTTTCACGCTAATTATCGTCAAGTTCCGGCAGGTATTCAGAGAATTTCTGAGCCGTCAGTTANTTCGCCGGAGGATCTCTCTGCTGAGTTGCTTGCTACNAACGATGAAGTGCAGCTTGTTGGTGATGGGGCTATTCGCTATGCCGACNATTTTAAAGACCTTAAAGGGGTAGAGCCCGCAGAACCAGGTCTAGCATTTCCTTCTGCCTCGTCGCTTGTTCAGTTGGCACATGCTAAAGCTCTTCGTGAAGATTTTATAAAGCCGTCTGAGCTCAAACCTCTTTATCTAAGGAAACCAGATGCATTGGAGATTGATAAGCAAAAGAGGCGTGTTGATAGATGAGTCNTGGCTTAGAAGTTANANCAGTNTCNTTAGATNATCTGGCGGATCTTCGTGCGCTTGATCAAGATTCGTTTCCCGAACCNTGGTCTCGTTCTTTATGGAAGNTAGAACTCTCCCGTCCTAATAGAATTTATCTAGGAGCCTTTAAAGGGGCTGAATTGATTGGGTTTATCGGAGGATTGCGAGCTCATACTGATTTCCATATCACAACGGTTGCGACCAAGAAATCTCATCGTTGTTTTGGTGTTGGGTCATTTCTATTGCTGAGAATGTTAAAAGAAGTTGATGCGCTTTGTGATGTTATTGAAACCATTACTCTTGAGGTGCGTGCCTCTAATAAACCGGCTCAGGGACTTTACCGAAAGTTTGGTTTTGCTCCAGTGGGTCTTCGTCGAGGTTATTATCAAGCTGATAGCGAGGATGCAATTGTGATGACAATTGAAAATCTTCAAGGGCGATTCCTAGCAGATAGACTTTCAGAAATTGAACTAGAAATATCCCTAGCTGTTTTGGAGATGTAGGAAATGACTCAAGGCTTAGTGCTCGCTATTGAAACATCATGTGATGAAACTGCTGCTGCTGTTGTTGCGGATGGCAAGCATGTCCTTTCTTCTGTTGTCAGTAGTCAGGTAGATATCCACGCNAGGTATGGAGGAGTAGTTCCGGAAGTAGCAAGTCGAGCCCATGTAGACCTTATTACGCCAGTAATTGCACAAACCTTGATTGAGGCAGGAATAGAGCATCATGATTTAGATTTAGTCGCAGCGACGCGCGGACCTGGTTTGATAGGCTCCCTTCTTGTCGGAGTCAGCGCTGCAAAATCGTTAGCTCTTGTTTGGAATAAGCCCTTTATTGGTGTTAANCATCTTGAAGGGCATTTATATTCAAGTTTCTTGGAAGAGCCAAATCTTGAGCTTCCTATGATTATTCTCCTCGTCTCGGGGGGTCACACGATGTTGGTATCAATGGACGAACATTTAACCTACAGAGTTTTAGGGCAGACGCTTGATGACGCAGCAGGCGANGCGTANGACAAAGTAGCTCGTTATTTAGGTTTAGGTTATCCGGGCGGTCCGATCATTGATAGGTTAGCGACTTCTGGNCAATCNNAAATAAGTTTTCCACGGCCGATGATTGGNGAAGGTTACGACTTTAGTTTTAGCGGTCTCAAAACGGCTGTAATNAATTATGTTCGGAAGAACCCAAANGAACTAGATGANAATATTGCTGCATCTTTTCANGAGGCTGTGGTAGAAGTNCTTGTTACTAAAACAATACGTGCNGCTAAAGACGAGAATGCCGTAAGTGTTTGTATCGGTGGTGGAGTAGCGGCGAACTCTAGACTTCGAGAGGCAATCCTAGATGCGTGTCCTAAAGAGGGACTTAAACCTTTTATTCCTAGCAGATCATATTGCACGGATAATGCTGCGATGATTGGAGCAGCAGCATGGAGGCGCTTCCAACAGGATGGTCCCAGTGACCTTGCAACAGGTGCTGACCCCAATCTACGAATACCTGAGTAGCTGAGAAGAGCTATTGATAAATTTCACGAAAGGACATAATGAGTAACATACCTGATAAAGATTTGACCATGGAGCAATCAGAGAAGGCTTTAAATCTCAGAATTGATGAATTTCTAGAAAAGTTCAACCCTCAGGAGATGGAAGACGTTGCTTTTCGATCTGCCCGATTTGATGTGGGCTTAGCCTGGATTCATTTTCCTGAAGGTCAAGGGGGAATGGGCTTACGACCGAATCTTCAAAAGGTTATTGAGCGAAGAATGCGTGAAGCTGGGGCTATGCCTACTGACCCAACGACCTTCTTCATGTCTCTTGCAGGCCCGACTATTTCTACTCATGGAACGCAAGAACAAAGGGAGCGTTTCTTGAAACCGATGTTCACAGGTGAAGAAAGGTGGTGTCAACTATTTTCAGAGCCTGGAGCTGGCTCTGATTTCGCGGGACTTGCCTGTAAAGCTGAACGGGATGGTGATGAGTGGGTCGTTAGCGGGCAGAAAGTTTGGAACACCCTCGCTCACCTTGGTGATTGGGGAATGCTAGTTACACGCAGTAATCCTGAATTACCTAAACACAAAGGAATGACTTATTTCGCATTAGACATGCATGCTGAAGGTGTTGAAGTGCGACCCTTGCGCCAGATAACTGGCGAAGCTGAATTTAATGAGGTCTACATCACAGAAGTCAGAATACCTGATAGCCACCGAATCGGTGATGTGGGTGAAGGGTGGAGAGTTGCGCTAACGACACTAATGAATGAAAGGTCAGCGATAGGTGGAAGTAGCGGAGGAAGCACATCCAAGCCGGGTATGGGGCCGATTGGCGATGCGGTAGAGCTCTGGCGATCCTTACCTGAAGACAGAAGGAATAAAGCTAGTCAGGATAGATTGATGAATTTATGGGCTAAAGCTGAAGCGCTTCGCCTTACAAACCAACGTGCATCGGTAGCTGCAAAAGCTGGAAACCCTGGACCCGAAGGGTCTATCGGAAAACTTGCTTCCGCTGAGCTTAATAAAGCTATTTATGAATTGTGTCTGGATCTTATGGGTCCTGACGGCCAAATTGATTATGACTACACGTTTCGCCGTCCGGAGTTATTATCTACAGATGGTTCAATCCATGGGCCCCGTTATGCTTTCCTGAGAGTGCGAGCCAATTCAATTGAAGGTGGAACTTCAGAAATTATGCGTAATATCTTGGGTGAACAAGTTCTTGGACTACCCGGAGAGCCTAGAGTTGATAAAGAGATACCTTGGATTGAAGTACCTCGAAGTTAGTCAGTCTGCCCTAACGATTTCCACTTAGGATCTCGACCAGTTACGGAAATAAGTTTTTCCAGATCTGATGAGCTTTCTGTAAAGGCAATAGGGTCCTTATAGCGCTCCCTATTATGAGACCGAACTGCCGGTACGAGAGCATTCGCTACTCGAAGTACATAGGATGCCTGCTCTTCATCTATGCAGTGCTCAATTGTGCAAGCTCTGCTTATGTCCCAGCTTAGAACAGTCGTATCAAATATTCTTGCGTTAAGNACAGAGCGTGCTTTCGCTTCTCCAATNGTTGANGTTGCCATTCCNTCAAGAGCGCCGGGNGACCTCCAAGCNTCTCTACATTCCAACGCTGCCGAGTTANAAACTCCTAACGGGTCATCGCCTATGAGGTCTTTAGGGTTGATTAAATCNAGATTTGGATCACNATCTTCTCTCCTTCCAAAGGATGCGAACAGAAGAGTCGAAGCTACGAGTTTATTNATNACATCTCTTACAGACCACTCATCNCANGGAGTAGGNAGGTCAAGTTGGTNATGGTTAANTGANGCAAGAACCGAAGCTGCACGNGTTTGGGCTAGGTCTAGGATTCNTAAAGGNTCAGGAAAATTTGCCACANTGAATNNNTAGCAGCAAATNAGCGGTTTCGCATATTTAAAAANTTTTTCTCAAGATAGAACGTTTGGATTTCAATAGATCAATTTGAGGGTCTAATCTTACTTTTGGATNAGGAGAACATATGAGCGAGAACGCCCAAAAAGCATACGAATCAATGCAGTCNTCAATCGGGTNAGACCCTGTAGCTGGTGACTGGTTTGAATTGACACAAGAACGNATAAACNATTTTGCNGATACGACNCTNGATCACCAATTTATTCATATAGANCCTGAACGCGCAGCACAAACGCCTTTTGGTGGAACAGTTGCGCATGGTTTCTTGACTTTATCNATGCTTGTTCANTTATCAACAACNATTCCAGTTGATACTCCGCGACTTGANGGAGTTCTCATGGGAGTTAANTATGGATTAAATAAGGTNAGGTTCATAAATCCAGTNCCNGCAGGCTCNCGGATACGTGCAACTTCGCAAACAATAGATGTTGTCCTCAAAGGGAACGCNATTGATATGACACGGCTAATGACAGTTGANATTGANGGACAAGAAAAACCTGCNCTNATCGCNGAATGGATAGGNCGGACAGTTTTTGCATGAGTATTCCCGTCGCNGCAAAAGATATTCTTACAACAATANAAGAATATGGATCNTCNACCTANCTTGTTTCANCCACCGCAGATAATCACCCTCACGTAGCNAACNTAACCTTCGTGATAGATAAGAATGATCTTATTGTGACTGTTGGGAAACGAGGAACAAAAAATCTAGAGAACTGTCCTAAGGTAACACTCCTTTGGCCCCCAAAGGAGNTAGGCGGCTACAGNCTAATTATTGATGGAATTGCCTCAAAACANGAAAACATTGATGGTAGCGGTTCAGTTTGGAAGATATCTTTTGACTCNGGAATTTTGCATCGGCCTGCTCAGAGCCCTGCAGACGATGATCCCTCGTGCGGATCTGACTGCCAAACAATATAAGAGAATGGAAGAATATGGAGCATAAACGTCTAGGAAGAACAGGTTTGAAAGTTTCTCGGTTGTGCCTTGGAACTATGACGTTTGGCAATCAATGTGATGAAACTATGTCCCACGCAATTCTTGACTACGCCTTAGATGCNGGTATTTCATTTATTGATACTGCTGATATTTATCCAGCTAACGGAGTTCCAGAGTTAGTAGGAGAAACGGAGAACATTATTGGNCGGTGGATGAAAGGACGNAGAAAAGATGTTGTGCTTGCTACTAAGTTCTGGGCTCCGACTGGAAAAAATCCATGGCAGGGTGGTGCCAGTAGACGAAATATTTTAGATTCCGTAGACGACTCTCTCAGGAGGCTTCAAACTGACTATATTGATCTTTACCAGGTTCATTTTCCTGACTATGAAACTCCGATAGATGAGACTTTGGGAGCTTTAGATGACCTAGTACGGCAGGGAAAAATACTATATGCGGGATGTAGTAACTACCCAGCCTGGTTATTGGCGTTAACGCTAGGTGAGGCATCACTATCAAAAACAATCCGATTTGATGTAGTTCAGCCTCGTTACAATCTCCTCTTTCGCCAGCCTGAACGCGAACTTCTTGAATTGTGCAAATTTTCAGATATCGGCGTAATCCCTTACAACCCCCTTGCCGGAGGTTTTTTAACTGGTAAGCACAAACGAAGCGGCCCTGAAGATGGGTCAAGATTCACTTTACAAGGTGGGCAGGGAGACCGGTATCTAGATAGATACTGGAACGACATGATGCACGATACTGTGGATGCGCTTAAACCATTAGCAAAGCAAGCCGGCATCACTCTTGCGCACCTCGCTGTCGGTTGGGTTCTTGCAAATCCTGCCATTACATCTCCTATCGTTGGCGCTACTAAACCATCGCAATTGGATGATGCCATTAATGCTGTGAAGAATCCTTTAACGGATGACTTAGTTCACGCAATAGATGAGATCACGAAGGTCTTTCGCCAAGGAGATGACCAACGTTAGGAAGTATGATTAGGGTTTGTCATTGAATCCAAAAGACTCTTTATCCGCTGCATAACGACATTTGCGTTATTGATATCGTCATCGGACTGAAGGTCGAATGGTGCTCCAAAGCGAACTTTTATTACTGGGCGCTTAAGGCGCGGAATGGGGAACCCTTTACCAAGTGGCCACACAAGATCACTTCCGGTGATAGCGACCGGGACAATCGTGGCACCTGTAGCTCGAGCAATTCGAGAGATTCCAGGGCGTCCTTGTCCCACGCCCTCAGGTCTATCTGCAGGTGGTACTAGTCTNCCTTCAGGCATAATAGCAACGGCATAACCGGCTTTTAATTTTTCGATAGCTTGGAGTTCAGCTTCTTCCCTTGTGTCTCTTGATGNTGCGATGCAACCATTNTTTNTCAACCATGAACCNATAAGTGGTTTACTGAATAAGTCAGCTCGTATGAGGCAATGACAATTAACNCCGCTCAAAGAAAANAAGGCCCATGCAATAATTACATCAAAAAAACTTCGGTGATTAGCAGCGAAGATAATGGGAGAGGATCTTGGGAGGTCNAGTTCCGTTTGGAAATCATGTTTCGAAAAGAACTTTGAAAAGATATTCATGAATTTTCCGCTTCTCCGGAAAGACCGAATTTCCTCTATATCTTTCATCATGGTTCCCCCANATTNNTATTNTCTGNNTNNATTTCACCTTTCGCAACCTCTAATGCGAATTCCTCTATTCTNCTCTCTTGATCCTTCGTNTGCCCACCCAACTGAAGGAACCGTTGCATNAATTCTGTCCCAGAGTCGGAATAGTTTCTGTCGTTGAAAANAGTGTTCTCTGCAATCAATCCGGGTACTAAGTCAGGTCGTGTAAGCTGGAGAGCCTCTTTCGCTGACCGCACAGATTCNGTATTAAAACTANCTATACGATTTAGTAACTTTTTCATNTACTCATCAAGTTCGCGTNNAGGTAAAGCTCTGTTAAAGTAACCCCATTTCTCTCCCGTAGTCGCATCCAAATCAAGACCTCCAACAATTAACTCTAAAGCTCGAGAGTATCCCACCAGTTCTGGTAAACGTTGCGTTCCGCCTCCNCCGGGGATTATCCCGATTGGAACCTCCATCTGATTCATAACAGCTGTTTCAGTAGCAGCGAACCTNAGATCNCANGCCATAGCGATTTCGCTTCCNCCTCCGCCGACTCTTCCTTCNATAACACAGATAGTTACCTTGTTCATCTTCTGNAATCGTAGGCATAACTCATCAAANGAAGTCACTGAACTANTGGTANTCGCCNCNNCTGAATNCATTGAGAGAAGTGCTTCAACATCAAAGTGAGCGATAAAGAAACCTTCAACATTNCTTCTGAGAACAAGAACAGTGCTCTCCTCATCGTCTTGCGCCCATTTAGTTAAGTTGATGAAGTCAAGAAGAAGAGGAATCGTTATGAGATTGATTGGCGGGTTATCTATCTCAACATTTAAAATTTTTCCCTCGCGATGCACGCGTAGATGTTTAAAGTTATCAGGAATATCACCCGACACGAACTATGACCTTCCCCCAGGTCTTCCGGTCAGCCAAATCCTGAATCGCCACTGCTCCATTTTCAAATTCATAAGGTTTGAAGATCAACGGATCAACAAAGCCCTTCTCTGCAAGTTCAATGATTGAATGCATTTGATTGTTCAGTGACTGCGGATCTCTTCCTAAGGATGCCCCCCAATGCACACCAACGACGCTGTAGTTTTTGAGAAGCATATGATTGGTGGGTAAATCTGGTATCCCAGCAACAAACCCAATAATGAGAAGTCGACCATCCCACGCCATGCATCTACGAACTTGGTGAGTAGTGTCTCCACCTACAGGATCATAGGCAATGTCAACTCCGCCATTACTCAATTCACGAACTTCATCAACCCAATCACTATTGATTTGGTGGTCTATGACATGGTCGGCACCAAGAAACTCTGCTTGTTTAGTCTTTTCAGCCCCACCAGCGATAGCAATCACCATAGCTCCAGTGGCTTTAGCTAGCTGGATTGCAGCAGACCCGGTACCACCGGCAGCACCAGTGACCAATACAGTCTCGCCAGATTGTAAATTCCCTCTTTGGTGAAGAGCGAACCATGTCGTTCCATAATTGACGGGAACAGCGGCAGCCTTCTCAAAGGCAAAGTTGTCAGGTATTTTCCACACCCCAGTACTTCGAGCATTTACTCGTTCAATTAAGCCGCCTCCGAGCATCATCACTCTATCTCCAGGTTCAATATCGGTAACACCACCACCGATTTTTGTAACAATGCCTGCACTTTCACCTCCAGGGGTCCAGGGCAGCGCTGGCTTTACTTGGTATTCACCACGGCATTGAAGAACATCTGGGAAAGAGATGCCAACGGATTGTATTGAAACTTGAATGTGGCCTTCAATCGGATCAGAAATCTCATTAACCTCTTTAAGTTCCAACACATCAATAGGGTTCCCCAACTGGGACACTTGCCAAGCACGCATGTTGAAAGAGTAGTTCAGAACCACAAGATATGAAACAAGTCCATCAAAGGTTTTATAGACTCGTGCTGCGAAAAGCATTCTTCCCGGCTGAAGTAAACAGCCGGGAAGAGATGTAGCTTGAGGGGGTATGGCTACAAGACAGGCTGAGACAGGCGACGTTCACTTTCGCCTTTGTCGTCGTGGTTTTTGCCAGGTTTTTGGTTAAGGGGTTTATTCACCATCTGCTCGGCTCGTTCTTGAATATTGCTAGCTTTTGTAAGAGCTTCATCAGCAGTGATTTTTCCTTCATTGACTGCTTCATTTAATTTTTCGGTCATTATTGAAGTAATTGTTGAGATGAGGTCTTCAGTTGTGATGCCGTTGGATTCTGCGATTTCTCCGAGAGTTGATCCGTTCCTTGTTCCTGTCGCGATGTCAGCTTTTTCTAGTCCAAGGCTTTCTATTACAGCCCCGATGAGATGTTGACCTTTATCTCTCTTTTGTTTCATTTCGCTTTTTGTTTCGCTGTTTTGTTTATCTTCTTCTATAGCGTTTATAGGATCGTCCAACGAGATGATCTTTTCTGAAGACCCATTCTGCGCATTAGCGACAAATGGTATCGCAATGACAGCTCCTGCCAATAGTGAAGAAGACACTATCGCTATTAGAAAATTCTTTCGTATATTTCTGATGGTCATTTGACCGTCCTTTCAATTGGATAGGACTTCATTCTTCTTAATATTAGTAAAGGGATCTTTAAAGAACAGTAAGAATTAGTTAAGAAAATCCATTTATTTCTCATGTGATGCCTGATTAGACGCAAACCGAAAACTATCGAGCGCAAAGATAACCAAACCTGACCAAATTATTGAGTACCCAATCAACCGATTGCTGTCGAAGGTTTCGCTGTATGCGAAAACACCAAGTAGAAATTGGATTGTAGGAGTAATGTATTGCAGTATTCCAAGAATGCTTAGAGGAATTCGCTTAGCTGAAGAGGCAAACAGCAAAAGAGGAATACCTGTAACAGCACCAGACAGCAAGATAAGAATTACCGTAGCAGTATCGCTGGTTAAGTTCTCAGAAGCGTTACCTCTCAGCAGAACGAAAGCAACCGCAGGGATTAGAAGAACGGAAGTTTCAACCCTTAACCCTTCGAGTGGGCTGGCTGGAGCTACTTTCCTTATCAATCCATAGAGCGCAAATGATATTGCTAATGTTAGAGATACCCAAGGGAACGCGTTAAGTGAAATTGTAAGCCACAACACACCTGCAGCAGCGAAAGTTACTGCTAGCCATTGTGCCTTTCTAAGAGCTTCCCCAAGAAAGACGACACCAAGAAAAACATTCATTAAGGGATTCATGAAATAGCCTAACGAAGCCTCCACCACACGTTCTGATTCAACTGCCCAAACGAATATCCCCCAATTAAGACCAATTAGACCACCTCCAAGCATTGATAATTTATTACGAAGAAACGGTAAAGGTGTAGCTTTTCCTCGTCTCATAAAGCGAAGTAGCAAGTTGCAGGCGGCGACGAATACAAACGTGCAGATCACACGCCAGGAAACAATATCCATAGCTTCAACCTGATTCAGAGCTTTCCAAAAAATGGGAGACAGTCCCCAAAGAATGTACCCGCTCAGTCCTATCCAGACCCCACGAATCTCTTGGTCTGTCATTCTTTTCCTACCTTACGTATCCGCTGCTAGACCTCTAATCCCAGCAAGACCTCATCCTAAGCGTTTAATGTGCTCAGTGGGGCTACTGTTTTATATATGTCAAAGCACGCTTTACTTAAAATAGCTCTCACGTGTCTGATTTTGATGTCGTTGAGTTGTGGAAATCAGGTGAAGCCTGTCCCACGACAAGTTCTAAAAGAGGCCCAAAACTCTGTTTTCGTAGTCGAAGGTTTAGCATGCGGAAAAAGCTCTGTTGGCTTGGGGGTCTTGATTGAGGAGGGAATTCTAACGAACGCTCATGTAATAGCTGGAACTGAAAAGTTAGAGGTAATTGATTTCAATGGGGGTAGAAGCACGACGTACCCGATTAACGCTGATTTCAAAACCGATTTAGCACTCTTAAAAGGTCCTGATCTTGCAGTAACTCCTCTGCAGGTAGCAGAACCAAAAGAAAATCAAAGAGGTTCAATTTTGGTTGGAAGTCAGGGACTTGTTGAGACTATTCCGGTAACGCTTTTACGATTGCTCAATATTGTGATTGCTGATATTTATGGCGAAGGCAAGCACACGCGATCAGGTTTGGAATTATCCGCTGACGTGGAATCAGGAGACTCAGGAGGGCCGATAATTAATGCAAAGGGACAGGTGATCGGGCTAGTATTTTCAAGATCAACTATCCAAAGTGAGATTTCCTATGGTGTCTCAAGCACGGAGTTTCTTGCAGTCACTCAAGGGTACGATCTATCTGGGGTTTCAACTGGAAAATGCAGAGATTAAGGTATTATTTATCCGAAATGACACAGGTGCCAATTTCATGCAAAACTATTGTAAGACGGAGGGGAAATGTCGAGAGAGAAGTTAATTGAACTAGCACGAGGTCATCTACACCATGCTGTGAATGGAACCGTACCGCTTGCTGAAACGGTAGTAGAAATACCTGTACAGAACTATTTCAATGAGGATCGTTGGAAAGCTGAGATGGAATTAATTTTCGGGCGAGTACCCCTTGTTCTAGGATTTTCAACAGAACTTCAGAAGCCTGGTGATTATAAAGCTATGGAAGTTTGTGGCGTGCCTTTAATCCTCGTCCGAAATAGAGAAGGAAATGTAGGCGGATTCGTAAATATGTGCAGTCACAGAGGTGCACAAATATTAGACGAGGGCAAAGGCCGTGCAAGAAGTTTTGCATGTCCATACCACGCATGGACATATAACTTGGCTGGAGAGCTTGTTGCAATACTTGATGAGCAAGAATTTGGTGAAGTTGATACTTCTTGCCTTGGCTTAACACCATTAAATGTTGAAGAGAGGGTAGGAATTATCTGGGGTTCCATTACTCCCAAGAGAGATTTGCACTTGAATGAATATTTGGCTGGATATGACGAGTATTTAGAAAGCCATGACCTCGCTAACTGCCATTTAGTTGGACAACAAACAATTGAAGGCCCAAACTGGAAAGTTGCATACGATGGGTACCTAGACTTTTACCATTTGCCTGTACTTCATAAAAATACCTTTGGTCCTGAATATAACAATAAATCTATTTTTGATAATTGGGGCCCCCATCAACGGGTACAAGCACCTGATCACAGATTGCTAGATTTAGTTGATACTCCTGAAGAAGAATGGTCTCATACAAAATTAGTAAGTGGGGTATGGACAATCTTTCCCCACATCTCAATCGCTTCTTTCGAAGCTGGAGGGCATATCTATATGGTATCGCAGCTATTCCCAGGAGCTGACCCCGATACATCTGTAACTCACCAGAATTTCCTTGCTACCTTTGAGCCTAACTCCGAGCAAAAGGAAGAAATTGCTAGAACGATGGAATTTCTTCGTTATGTAGTAGCGGAAGAGGACTATTTCACAGGAAATAGGATCCAAAAAACAGTCAAAACTGGAGCGAAATCCCACTTTTATTTTGGCAGAAACGAAGAAGGCGGGCAGCGGTTCCATAGGTGGACAGACGCTCTTTTAGAAGCACAAAGTGACGAAGACCTTCTCCTTTTATATAAAAAAGGCGTCGGCTGATCTCTTGATCGTTGCAACCACCACTCACGTTGCGCAAAAATCACTACAATAAGAGCGTGAGAGGAATTGTCAAAAGTTCAGCCTATCTACCGCACTACCGGTTGAATCGAATAGACATAACTGCGTTTTTCGGCTCGGGTAAAGCATCGGGAACTCGATCAGTAGCCGCACATGACGAGGACACGGTCACAATGGGTTTTGAAGCCGCCCGAATGATTGTTTCTGTAGAAGGAAAGATTCAACCTGAAGCATTATGGTTCACAACTTCAGAACCACCTTATATGGAAAAGACAAACGCAAACGTGATTCATTCTGCACTTCAATTACCGAAAGCTACCTCAGCATATGATTTTAACGGGGCTTTAAAATCAGGAATTGGTGCTATCAAAACAGCCCTAACCTCAAATCAAACAATCCTACTCGTTCAATCGGATATACGTGGAGGTTTGCCATCAAGCCCCGATGAAAGTCAAGGCGGAGATGCCGCAGTTGCATTTCTGATCGGTGACGCAAATGCTGATCAGTTGCTCGCTTCGTATCTCGGTGGGTCTTCAGAGACTTTAGAATTCATTGATAGGTGGCGAAACCCTAGAGAAAAAGTAACAAAGCAATGGGAGTCCCGTTTTGTAGAAGATGCCTATCTTCCATTGATTAGAGGAGCCTGGACTGAGGCCTTGGCAAACAGCAGCCTCAAAGAAAGCGATGTGGATACTGTTATTTTCTCGGGTCAAAATGACAGAGTAAAACGTCAAGCAGCAAAAATTATCACAACTGAAAGATTCCAAGACAATGTTGCCTCAAATATTGGGAACGCTGGCGCCGCCGAAGCCGGCTTGCTTCTCCTTTCTGCACTGGAACATGCTCACGTAGGACAGAAGGTAGCTCTATGTTCCTTCAACGACGGCGTTGAGATACTTATCTTTGAAGTAGCAAGTGATAATGAAGTTGTAAACCCAATTGAACACCAAATCAAAAACCGATCCGACCTTTCTTATGGAAAATTCCTTCAATGGCGTGAAATGCTACCTGTACAACCACCCAACCGACCGGCACCCTCTCGGATCTCTGCCTCTGCTTCGAAAAGAGAATCAGACTGGAAGCATGGCTTCATCGCATCACGCGGCGACCAATCAGGACTCATTCATATGCCCCCATCACGCCTCTCAATTGACGAAACAGATAACGACGATGCAATGTTAATGCAGTTAATGGCCGAATCTGTCGGTAAAGTCGCTACATTCACAGTTGACCATCTGGTTTATTCACAAAACCCTCCAGTGGTATTTGCTGTTGTGGACTTCAATAATGGCGGACGAATACCAATAGAAATAACCGATGTGGGGGACAATGAAGTAGAAATAGGAATGAACGTAGAACCCACATTCCGTAAACTGTTTACCGCAGACGGACTTCATAATTACTTTTGGAAAGTCCGTCCAATACGTTCAACAAAGGAATAACGATGGCATCAAACGGAATTAAAGATAAAGTTGCCATCATCTCAATTGGTTGCACCCCGTTCAAAGAACATTGGGACAAAAGCGCTGACGATTTATTGATAGATGCAACAACGCAAACTTTACGAGCAGTTGATATGACCACTGATGACATTGATGCGTACTGGGTAGGGACTGCTCAAAGCGGGATGAGTGGATTAACACTGTCTATGCCAATGAAACTGCACGGTAAACCAGTTACTAGAGTAGAAAACTACTGCGCAACTGGATCAGAAGCCCTTAGACAAGCATGCTATGCAGTAGCCAGTGGAGCTTACGATACAGCAATGGCTGTAGGCGTGGAAAAGGTTAAAGACAGCGGGTACCAAGGTTTGAACGCATTTCCAATGCCAACAGCTGGAACAAATAGAACACTAACTGCGGCAGCAATGTACAGTCTTGTTCTCCCAGCTTATGCAAAGAAATACGGAATAGATGAAGACGAGTTACGAATGGTTGTCGCCAAAATTGCTGAAAAGAATCATTACAATGGTGCACGAAACGAGCTAGCTCAGTTTCGTCGAGAGATATCCGCAGAAGAAATTTGTAATATGGCAGCCGTTGCTGGCAAATTGAGTATATTTGACTGTGCCGGAGTAGCTGATGGAGCCGCAGCAGTAATTGTCGTCCCTGCTGAAAAGGCTTACGAATATACCGATAAACCCCTATTCGTAAAAGCCTTATCCTTTGTTTCGGGAAATGGATCAGGGCTCATAGATCCCGAGTACGACTATACGACCTTCCCTGAGTGCGAGGCTGCAGCAACTGACGCGTACCAGCAGGCAGGAATAGATAACCCACAAGATTGCATCGCAATGGCCGAAGTACATGACTGCTTTACACCAACCGAACTCATTCTCATGGAAGACCTTGGGTTTTCCCAGAGAGGCGAAGGGTGGAGTGATGTTTTAACAGGTAAGTTCGCACTAACAGGAGAACTGCCCATAAACACTGATGGTGGTTTGAAAAGTTTCGGTCACCCGGTTGGAGCATCAGGTATTCGAATGCACTACGAGTGCTGGTTACAATTACGTGGAGAAGCACCCGAAAACCGAAAGATACCTGATACCGATAAAAATCTTGGCCTCGTTCATAATCTTGGAGGATATCCAGGAGAAATGGTTAGTTTCGTTTCAATACTTGGCACTGAGATCGGATAGGATTCCTCACTCAGGTTCTTTGCTCGTACCTTGCCCTAGCAATATTGCCCCCAAGGCTAAGATCACGACACAGGTAGAGAAGATCTGAAGAGCATTTAAAGACTCCTCTAGAAAAATCCACGCCAAAAGTGACGATACAACTGGAACGAAAAGCGTAAGGATAGAACCGACCCACAATGGGATTCGTACAAGAGACCAATTCATCAATGAATGACCGATTAAGCCAGCAACAGTTGCCAAAATGAACAGCCAGAAGATATCACGATTTGAAGGCACGGTTAGAGCAACAGAGAAAACTAGGGCTATGAGAAAATTGAGAATTCCAGTTATTACACCTGTTGCTGCAGTGAACTCGAGAGGTGAAACACGGCCCTGAGTCTGTTTAGAAATAATAAAGTACCCAGTCCAGGTAAATAATGCTGCACAAGCGAACAAATCACCTGTGACGTCCCATTCGGTAGTTCCAGAAGAACCAGCGACAACGCCAAAGGTTGCCACCAAAGCAATAACTCCAATAAAGACATCTCGGCGCGTTACTTTCTCTTTAAAAACTTTGTAGCTATAAACAGATATCAACACAGGTTGTAGTGAGCCGATAATAGTTGCGTTTACAACTGTTGTTCTTTTGAGGGACTCAAAGAAGAATGCGACATTGAGTCCCAAAGCAATCCCACCCCAAAACGCAATCTTTATAGATTGAAAGGTGAGAGGAGTGCCCTTTGCTTTTAGGAAAGCAATCATGACTATTGAGTAGAAAGTAAATCTGTAGATTGCTATTTCTGTAGAAGTCACGGAGATGTATTTAACAATTACTCCAGACGACCCCCATGCAGTCACTGCAAAGGCAGCGCCGACTAGTGCAAGTCGAGAATAGTTATGAATTTCTTGCGAGGTTTTATCAGTCATGGGGGTTGTTAATGTTTAACACAAAATTCCACACTAACGATCACTTAACCACGCTAAAAGTCTTAGACTTGACCAAAGGGGATCCCACAAAGCACCTACACAGAAAGTTCAGGGGGAGCATGGCAACTATCGAATCAGAAACTCCATGGCATTTACGAGGCAACTGGGCGCCTGTCCAGACCGAAGTAACTGCTGAGAATCTAACTGTCGAGGGATCAATTCCTCCTCAATTAGAAGGTGTTTATATCCGTACTGGACCCAACCCAAAATCAGGATTTTCACCACACTGGTTCATGGGAGATGGGATGGTTCACGGCGCTCGCCTTTCTCGTGGGAAAGCGGAATGGTACCGGAATAGGTTTGTGCAAACCCCAAACATTACAAAAACCGGTAACGGTTCCACTCCCGACCTGGGCGATCTATCAAATGGCAGTGGCAACACTCACGTCGTTGCTCATGCCGGCACAATACTATGCCTTGAAGAAGGCCACTGGCCTTGGAAAATAGATAAGGAGCTAAACACCGTCAGCTTCGAAAATTATGGTGGATCGCTAACAACCTCAATGACAGCACACCCAAAAATTTGCCCGAAAACAGGAGAA
>PATO01000010.1 GCA_002712415.1 Actinomycetota bacterium
ATTTTGCATGCATTCTTAGAGGTATTCTTAGCTCCTTAGAAAGATTGGCAATATCTTCAATAACTGTGCCTGACTCTAAACCCTCAGACATATTCACTTCTCGCACTTTTCGTGTTCCCGCCAAGATAGCTTCTCTCACGGCATGGCGGCCCTCTACTGTTTGAGTGCTTTCTTGGTTGGGTTTTCTGTGGCGGAGATTCTTTTGATTTTGTTTGTGCGTTGCTCGGTGGTTTCGTTTATTCATGTCTTTCCTGAATAAGTGCAACCGCTAGACACATAACTCCATTCAAGGCTTCTAACCCTTCAGGGTGTTTACCTTTGACGGAAAATGGGGCAACTAGAATTTTGGATATCTTGCTTTCAATCTCTGATTTTCTTGACGAGATCTTCGGTTGCTCTGCTATTACCGAACAATCTACGTTAATTACTTCCCAGTTTTCATCGTGCAACTTTGAAACAACAATTTCAAGTAATTCGGAACTATCAACGTTCTTGTAAGCAGGGTCGTTATCTGGGAAAAGCATACCTATGTCTCCCAAACCTGCCGCACCAAGTAATGCATCTATGCAGGCATGAATTATTACGTCTCCATCAGAATGACCTTTTAATGAAGAATCCGAGTCAAACTTTACCCCACCTAGTATCAGCGGTTTGGATAAATCATCGTCCCATTGATGTGAGTCAAAACCTTGCCCTATCCTCATACAGTAAATTTTCCTTATTTCTGAAATTTATATTACCTTTGCAAAGGCTATCCATTAATCCTGACGACCACCATCAATTATCTAATTGGAGTGGGATTAGTGGATAACTCGATTGCGTATTACTCTAAGTGCATGACAACTGCTGACTTTCTTCGATCTATAGATATGTTCTCCGAGCTTGACGACACATTGCTAGAACCAATCGTGGCTCAGTCTAAAACACTTGATCTTCAGCGGGGTGACGTTTTGTTTCAATCGGGAGATGACTCCAGTGATCTCTATATTGTGACTCGTGGGAGAATTGCTATAGGAAACCGCTCATTTGATGGGAGGG
Organism: Actinomycetota bacterium; assembly: GCA_002712415.1. Taxonomy (GTDB): domain Bacteria; phylum Actinomycetota; class Acidimicrobiia; order Acidimicrobiales; family UBA8592; genus UBA8592. Next base: position 1,039 of record PATO01000010.1, read on the forward strand.
AATCTTTAGTTGCGTTAATGGAATCAGGTGACTTGTTTGGAGAAATGCCATTGTTTAGTAATGATGGTAGATCTGCGGAGGCACGAGCACTAGAGGAATCTGCCGTTGTTGTNATTCCTTATCAACCTGTGAAGGATTTATATGATGAGAACCCTTCGCTTCTATGGCGTGTAGTTGAGATGTTGGTAAGTCGCTTAAAAAGCACCGATATTGCGCTTGCGGATACGATGTTCTTGGACGTCACTGGAAGAACAGCGAAGCGATTGCTAGAAATGGCAGGAGAATCTGATGAGTTCCAATTGCCGATTACGCAAGAAGAGTTAGCTGGAATGATTGGTGCGTCTCGAGAGCGCGTTAATAAGTCAATTTCATCGTTTATAAAATTAGGGTGGCTATCTCAAAGCGGTGAGAAATACATCATTCTTGATAGAAAACAACTTGAAATANGGTCTACGTAAGANTTATTGGCCTTTNAAAAATTCGTTGAGCCGTCGNACACTTGGGTGCTTCTGATTAGCATCTGATTTATTGGCTTCAGGATTTAAATGAACTGTTTTCATACCNANNGTTTGTGCAGTATCAAGGAAGTTTGTTGCTGTGTCTAGCACNAGACAAGATTGGTAGGCAATACCCGANGANCTNTTTANTATCTCTAATATTGCAGGATCTGGTTTGCGAACACCATATTCAGAACTGATAATCCANGGATGAATACCCTGAAGTCCATAAATTTCNCGAATCTGAGTAGACCATTCAATTAAATCATTAGTCACGACTGAGACAGCAATCCCTCGTTTATGAAGATTTTTGAGAAACTCTTTTCCTCCGCTGCGGAATTGCAAGCTTTTAACATATTCATGATTAAGAGAGTCAGGACTTTCAGTTAAGCCTACTTGATTCCAAAATTCAGATGACGTTAACTTTCCCATTGTCACTGANTGATGAAGATCTAAAAGTTCATCAGGGTTACTATTTCCTTCTTTTTTATTTATGAACGCTCTNAGATGCTCTAGAGGTGTATTTTCTTCCTTGAAAATAGTTCCATAAGGGTCAATTACCAGTAGTTGCAGACGCTCCGTTTGAGTTGAGGGTTGTTGAAGGAATGCNATTTCGTTTCCTGGAATCTGCTGTGCGATAGGAGATGGACGACGTTGTAATTGCCGTTGCTCATACCTCTTGTCCAAATACCAATTGAGAATTGCAAGGATTATGGATAAGGCTAGAAGTGCTAATACTGCTAGAACTACCCAATCAAGGATCTGAGCGACTCTATGTTCACTGTTGCCTGTTACTTCAACGACTNTTTCTTCTCCTAAAGGAATATCAATTATCTCTTCATTGCTTTGATCTGGAAGATTTACAATCACCTGTAATGAGATAGTTTCGTTTATTGAAGTTCCTAATGATTCTTCAATGGTCTCTATTGCTATACCTAACGGAGGCTCGTCTAATAACTTATTTAGAGATTCATCGGTAAATAAATTGAGGCCATCTGTCAGGTCAACGACACCGGAAATTACGAAGTCTCGGGTTTTGCTTGTTATCTCTGAAGAAAATTCCCAATCTTTAAAAGCTTCAGGAGAATTTGTCAGTTCGTTTAATACCTTTTGTAAATCGTCAGGGTCGGCAAATGATTTTGTTGACTCAAACCACTCTCTCCCATCGGAGCCAAGCCCTGCACTTTCAAACTCCCAACCAGCTTCAATAAGGTCGCTTATTCGCAAGGCCTCTTCGATGTTTTGGAAAGCAGGCTGATTTCTAGCCTGTTCGTCAAGTCCTATACCTGCAGTTATTTGCCCAGATCCATCTTCGGCTAGGTCTATTTTAACTCGCAATTGAATTGTGCAAGCAGAAATTAACAGCAATGAAGCCAGTGATAATAGCGCTAACGATTTCGTTTTAATTTGCACAATTGCATCGTACCGCCAACAAAGGTGTACGCTTGCGCATGCCGACTATTCAGCTGTAATAAATTCTTCCACTGATGGTGGCTCAAAACCTTCTACAGCTTTGAACACAATCTTACTGTCAGTTTCATCACCTATTTCATCGTCTACATCAACAACGATTATCTGGCCTGCAATGAATTCCTTCAAGAGCAGTCTTTCCGATAGTGGGTCCTCAACGAGCCGCTGTATAGCCCTTCGAAGCGGTCTTGCTCCCAGTTCAGGATCGTAGCCTCTATCAGCAAGATAGTGCTTTGCTTCGACAGTAACCTCTAATCCCATTCCCTGCATTTCAATCTGTTCTTTGAGTCGGGCAACCATCAAATCTACTATCTGGGTTACTTCAGCCTTTGTTAACTCGTGGAATACGATGGTCTCGTCTACACGATTTAAGAATTCAGGCCTGAAGTGATTTTTAAGCGATTCCGTGACTTTTTCTTTCATCTTCTGATAGGAAACAGACTCATCATTAGCAGTGAAACCAAGATTAGCTTTCCGCAAATCTCGTGTACCGAGATTTGATGTCATGATGAGTACCGTATTTCGGAAATCAACAGAACGNCCTTGACTGTCAGTTAACCGTCCCTCTTCCAGTATCTGGAGGAGAGCATTAAACACATCTGGATGTGCCTTTTCAATCTCATCAAAGAGCACTACCGAAAATGGTTTCCTTCTTACTGCTTCGGTTAGTTGTCCACCCTCTTCATAACCCACGTATCCTGGGGGTGAGCCCATCAAACGACTAACGGTGTGCTTTTCCATATATTCAGACATATCTAGGCTGATGAGTGACTGTTCATCGCCAAACAGGAACTCGGCCAGAGTCTTTGCTAGCTCTGTTTTTCCGACTCCTGATGGTCCTAGGAATATAAACGACCCGGATGGTCGCTTAGGGTCTTTTAACCCCGCTCTAGTTCGTCTGATTGCTTGGCTTACAGCCTTTATGCTGTCTTCTTGCCCAATCACACGTTTATGCAGCTCATCTTCCATACGCAAAAGTTTCGCTGTTTCTTCTTCAGTTAGTTTGTAGACGGGAATTCCTGTCCAGACTGACAGAACTTCAGCTATTGCTTCTTCGTCAACTTCATCAAAGAAATCAATTCCGGAATCTTTCATGTCGGCTTCCATTGTTTCTTTTTTACCTATGAGTTCCTTTTCTTTGTCTCGAAGTCGACCAGCTTCTTCAAAGTCTTGTGATTCAACGGCGGCTTTTTTGTCGCTTGTGACAATAGCTAATTCATTCTCAATCTCTTTGAAATCTGGAGGTGTCTCCATTCTTTTGAGCCGTAGCCTTGAGCCAGCTTCGTCAATTAGATCAATCGCTTTATCGGGAAGGTGGCGGTCTGATATGTATCTATCAGCGAGGTTTGCTGCAGCAACTAATGCTTGATCTGTGATTGTTACNTTGTGGTGCTCCTCGTACCGGTCCCTGAGTCCTTTCAGTATTTCTATTGTGTGTGATACTGAGGGCTCATCAACAATAATNTTTTGGAACCGTCTTTCAAGTGCCGCATCTTTTTCAAGGTGTTTCCTGTACTCNTCAAGTGTTGTNGCTCCTATGGTTTGAAGCTCCCCACGGGCAAGCATNGGTTTAAGAATTGAAGCGGCATCAATAGCTCCTTCAGCAGCACCCGCTCCGACAAGTGTGTGTAATTCATCAATGAATAAAATTATATCTCCGCGCGTTTTTATTTCTTTTAGGACTTTCTTTAGTCGCTCTTCAAAATCGCCTCTGTAGCGTGACCCCGCTACTAATGCTCCGAGGTCAAGCGTGTAGAGCTGTTTTCCTTGGAGAGGTTCTGGTACATCGTTTGTAGCGATGGACCGTGCTAAACCTTCTACAATGGCCGTTTTACCTACACCCGGCTCGCCAACGAGGACTGGATTGTTTTTTGTTCTTCTACTAAGAACCTGCATGACACGTTCAGCTTCACGAGACCTTCCGATAACGGGGTCAACTTTTCCTTCTTTTGCGAGCTGGGTTAGGTTTCTGCCAAATTGATCTAGAACCATTGAGGAACTCGAATCTCCGCCTCTTCCTCCAGTTCCCGCAGATGCTCTCTCGCCCTTACGACCACCTTCACCTTCTTGCTCACCTGAGCCTGAGTAGCCAGAGAGTAGTTGGATGACTTGCTGCCTTACACGAGATAGATCTGCTCCGAGTTTAGTAAGAACTTGGGCTGCAACACCTTCTCCTTCTCGGATTAGACCCAACAAGATATGTTCAGTTCCAATGTAGTTGTGACCTAGCTGAAGAGCTTCTCTTAAGCTNAACTCAAGCACTTTCTTGGCTCTGGGGGTGAATGGGATGTGCCCACTTGGAGATGATCCACCCTGTCCTATGATTTCTTCAACTTGCTCTCGAACAGCTTCAAGGGATATTCCCAGCGATTCAAGAGCTTTTGCTGCTACTCCCTCTCCTTCGTGTATTAATCCCAGAAGAATATGTTCTGTCCCAATGTAGTTGTGATTGAGTAGACGTGCCTCTTCTTGAGCTAGAACGACTACTCTTCGTGCCCTATCTGTAAATCTTTCAAACAAAGTGATGACCTTTCACTGACATTTTTAGTGTACTCTGCGCCCGCTTTTCTGTCAGACCGTATTGTCGAACTTAGACGGCATATTTGTTATAACGCAATCATGATTGCTTTTCTTCCAATTTTTTGAAGAAAATTATTATGGNACAATTATATGAGGTCACTCCTCAGGAATGAGTTAGATGTGCCATACGGCATTTGTAGGTGTCTATGAGATTTGTCACGCTTAGACTTTAATTCATGGCACTCGTTAAGTCACTCTCTGTTCTTCCAACCTTGGAAGATGATCTATCACGTTTAGAGCAAATACTTATTGACTCAGTTGTGGCAGAAAACGATTACCTAACTGAAATCGCCAGTCATCTTATAACTGCTGGTGGNAAGCGAGTTCGTCCTGGTTTTGCGATTGCAGCGAGTGGGGTGGAAACAGCCATTGCTGAAAACGTATCACGATCAGTCCTCTTGGGGGGAGTTGCCGTTGAGCTGGTTCATCTTGGCTCTCTTTATCACGACGATGTAATGGATGAAGCTGAGTTACGAAGAACTGTTCCATCTGTGAATGCTTTATGGGGTAACTTAACGGCAATTTTAGCTGGGGACTTTCTTCTAGCACGGGCATCCGAAATAGCTGCTTCATTAGGGACTGAAGTTGCAGGGCTTTTGGCAAAGACAATAGGGGAGCTTTGCGAAGGCCAGATTCTAGAACTTCAGTCAACATTCAAGATTGATCGATCGCTAGATTCTTACGAAAGGTCCATATCTGGAAAGACAGCTTCGCTCTTAGCTACAGCTTGTAAAATTGGTGGTATAACTGCTGAGTTATCTCGTGANAATATTGATGCCATTAGTGCNTTTGGTCATTCGTATGGAATGGCATTTCAGATCATTGACGACATTCTTGATTTGACTGCTACTGATGAGGAACTTGGCAAGCCGTCAGGGAATGANCTCATTGAAGGGGTCTACACCCTTCCAGTCATAGCTGCGTTCTCCACGAAGTATGGAGATGAATTAGAGACTTTGCTTGGAAATGAGATTTCACTTGCTGAAAGAGATANGGCTCGTGATTTAATTAGAAAAAGTGGTGGGGTGGCTGATGCGCTCTCAAGGGCAAAATATTGGACAANTCAAGCTGTATCCTCACTAGATTGTCTTCCTGACTCGGAAGCTACCACAGCTTTGAATGCAGCAACTGAACATCTTATAAATAGGGCTTCATCTACTGGACTTGATGGCTAGACCAGTAGCAGCCTCTTAAGAACAGTGATCTACTGTTCTGGTCGAAGTGTCGGNAAGAGAACGACATCCCTGATCGTCTGAACATCTGCCAGCATCATNACCAAGCGGTCGATTCCTATTCCAATACCTCCTGTTGGCGGTAAACCAAACTCAAGGGCACGTATGTAATCGGTATCGACTCCCATAGCCTCTTCATCTCCAGATTGACCCTTTTCTAATTGATCTTTAAATCGTTCCATTTGTTCTTCTGAATCAACCAACTCAGAAAACCCATTGAGGATTTCTCGTCCCGCAATAATTCCTTCGAATCGTTCAGTTAGGCCATCTTTATCTCGGTGGTCTCGAGACAAAGGTGAAACTTCTTTGGGGTATTCTGTTACAAAACAGGGATTCCAAAGGTTGGGCTCGACTGTTTTCTCATAAAGTTCAAGAATCAGTTTCCCAGGCCCATATGAGGATTGGACTTCAATATCATATTGCTTGCACAAAGNTCGTAACTCATCTNNCGGCGTTTCCAAGGAAATAACATGACCAGTCTGTTCTAGGATCAACTCAAGCATTGATGCCCTTCTCCATGGTGCAGATAGATCGATATCTTTCCCGTCNAAAGAAACTGTCGAAGATCCAGTAAGTTCCACAGCTAAGTGCTCGATGAGATTTTCAGCAAGTTCCATAATGTCATTCCAGTCGGCATAAGCTTCATAGAGTTCCAACATCGTAAATTCGGGATTATGTCTACTGGAGATTCCTTCATTACGAAATACCCTCGCTATCTCAAATACCTTTTCNAAACCACCAACTACTAGCCTCTTTAGATAAAGCTCTGGGGCTATGCGGAGGTATAGTTCTGTATCTAATGCGTTGTGATGAGTTATGAATGGCTTGGCAAGTGCCCCTCCCGGAATGGGGTGGAATACAGGAGTCTCAACTTCCATGAATTCCTTTTCTTCTAGCCATTTTCTAGTTTTTGAGATCAGTTTGCTTCGAAGAATAAAAGCTCTTTTGGCTCCATCTGTTACCCACATATCGACATAGCGTTGTCGATATCGTGTGTCAGGGTCACTTATCCCATGCCATTTATCTGGAAATGACCTCTTAGTTTCAGCAAGAATTTCCCATTGTTCAACTTTTACTGAGAGTTCTCCGCGTTTAGTTTTCATGACCTCACCTTTGACGCCAATCCAGTCGCCGATGTTTAGAGCTGAAAATGCTTCGAAGTCTGGTGTTGACTTTGAGGGAGCAAAAAGTTGGATCCTTCCTGAGCTGTCTTGTAAGTTGCCAAAGACAACTTTTCCTTGGTCACGTCTTTGCATGATTCTTCCAGCGATTGAGACATGAACGCCTGACCCAGTTCCATCGGGAATGGAGAAGTACTCGGAAATTAATTCCTCAACTGTTTCTGTTCTCTCATATTTGTACGGTGTATTCATGTTTTCTAAGTTTCGCAGGGACTTTACGATATTTCAGGGATTTAAATGAGTAAGTTAAAGATTAAGTCCCTCTAACGCATTCATATTATCTATGAGTCGTGCAGCACCTATTCTTACAGCAACTAGTACTCTTGTTTCCTCATCTATTTGATCCGTTATTGAAAGATTTTCTCCGTTAACTAACTCCACATAATCAATATCAATTGCAGATGACCTGTCTAGCCGTTCAGAGATGATTCCCTTGATAACTGATGATTGTCTCTCTCCTTCTATAATTTTTTCATGCGCTTTCAATAAAGATTCTGGTATATGCGAAGCTTGTTTTCGTTGCTCTTTAGTCAGATAAACATTTCTACTCGACATAGCAAGGCCGTCTTTTTCTCTGATAATTGGGCACCTTTTTATCTCAACTCGGTATGACAAGTCTTGTGCCATCCGCTTAATTACTTGTATCTGTTGCCAATCCTTTTCACCAAAATAAGCTGAGCAAACTCCAACAATATTAAAAAGCTTTGCAACAATGGTCGCAACACCTGAGAAATGAGTTGGGCGTGAAGCGCCTTCAAGGACAGTTGAGATCTCTTGAACAGAAACGGTAGTTAGGACATCGTCACAAAACATTTCTTCGTTGGTTGGAGTAAATAAAAGATCAGTGCCCGCCTCACTAGCAAGAAAAGTGTCCTTCTCTATGTCTGTCGGATAAGTATCCAAGTCTTCTGTTTCTGCGAATTGGAGTGGATTCACGAAAATTGTCGTTACAACAGCATCATTTTCAGATCTAGCTTTACGAATAAGCGAGAGATGCCCATCGTGAAGATACCCCATGGTAGGAACTAAACCTATTGACATTTGGCTATTTCGGAGGTCATCTAGCCGATTCTGTAGATGTTTTGTTTCAGTTAGTATGTCCATATCTATTCGCTCTCATTAATAATAGATTGGTTTGTGATATCTTTCGCTCCTTGTAACAAGCATTCATATAAGTATCTTTCCGCTTGAGGGAGGGATTCTAGATGGGTTTTGACGGTATCATCATCACCTCTTGCTGCAGGACCAGTTAAGGCTTCATCTGGTTGTAGTTCAGATAAGCCTTCTAGAGTGTTGGCTGAAAGTTTTAGAAAGGGGTCAAAAGGGATATTTAGTTCATTGGATAGCCTCGCNACTTGAGCCATTAATACAACTAGGTGATTTGACGCAATGCACGCTGTTGCATGGTAGAGGGGTCTGAGTTCATCAGTTACGTAAAATCNTTGGCCGCCTAATGCGTCAACTATGAGTTCTATGTGAGGGTCTCCATCAATTGCGAACCAGGTGTTTTCAAGGAGCCTCTGTTTTCCTATTTCCGGTGTTGGCATTGACACAAGCGGATGCAAGGAAGCTCGCTTAGTATGCGGGAGTAAAGAACTGAGTCCGGTAACTCCTGATATGTGGGCAACAGTGGCTTTCGTTTGGTTTAGATTTTGAGCAACAGATCGAATTTCGTGATCAGGAGTCGTGATCAGGATNAAGTCAAGATCTGTTTCAATATTGCTGATGTCATCTTCTTTTCCCAGTGGCGGNCTTACATCCCAACCAATTGANTGAAGTGCTGAAGCAAAGCTTAGGCCTGCTTTACCCGGTCCTATTATTCTTACNGTAGGAGNTTTCACCAGTCACTCAATCGGTGAACTTNGCCTTCTTTAGGGTCGTTCCAATCTTCNAAAAATTGGGGNTCTAATTCACCTAATGGAATCATTACGAAAGCTCTTTCTTTCATTCTCGGATGCGGAACTATAAGGTCAGGTTCATTCACNTTTTCGCCTTCTACCCAAAGAACATCAACATCCAGCGTTCTTGGTCCCCACCGAATTTCTCGTTTACGGTTAGCTCTTTTCTCAAGCATTTGAGCATGTTCTAAAAGTTCTCGGGCTCCAAGATCAGTGTCTAGTTCAATAACTATGTTTAAATACGAATCCTGATCCGGTCCACCTACTGGTTCAGTTTCGTAAATTCCTGATACNGCTTTGAGGTTTTGAAAAGAATCTACAGCTTCCCTTANGAAGNTTTCCTTTTCTCCAAGGTTTGAACCTAGTCCAAGAAATGCACGTCCCATTGCGAAATTATTCTACGATTTGCTCTTCAGCTTGGATAGCTTCTAGTTCGGCTAATCTTTCTTCATCTAATGCAATCATTTCTTCTGGAGTCGGTAAATCCGTTGAGGCAGATGCTATTTCCCTACCTGTCGGTCCNATAACACGCTTTAGCGTCTTTTCCATTTTGGTTATTGCTTCGGGAACAGATTCAATAAACCCATTCCAAACAAGATAACCTGCAAGGGTTCCGCCCACAGTATCTCCAACTTCTTCATGATGAAGAAGTAATCGTTCNTTATTCTTTATCAATTTATTGAGGTCGGAGTACAAGACACTTAANACTGTATTTAAGTGACCGCCTATAGNTACGGGACGNTGGACGCATTCAATGTCAAATTCTTCATAGTTATGAAGATTATGATTTGCTGGAATTATCGANATNACTCTTTTAAAGTCATTTCGTCGTATCCAAATTAGCTCTTCAACACGTCTCACTTTTCTATGTTGCGGACCATATCCTCCGGGTCGTTCACATACTGCTAGCCGATCTGTAATGATCCAAATGAGGTTTCGTGGCTGTATACCTTCAGCCCATTTTCCTCTCATGTTTAGCTGGCGCAACTGTTTCTCCTGTTAGGTTTAGCCCTCACAGAATCTTAGTACCTGTGTGAGCTGTTCCACCCCTGATATTGGTATCTTATGCAAGATTTTTAAACACTTGACAGTTTTTAGTCAAGAGATGGATCATAACTCCAAAGATCTGGAAGGTTTCTATACTTTTCTGCTACATCAAGCCCATAGCCAATTACGAAATCCGGAGGAATTTCAAAACCAACGTATTTCAGCCCTAATTCACCGACTTGCCGCCCGGACCGAACGAGTAGTGCGCAAACTTCAAGTGACGTTGGGCCTCTAGATTCAAGATTTTTTCTTAAGTAATTGAGTGTAAGTCCACTGTCAATAATATCTTCGACAACGATGACATCTCGTCCGCTTAGATCTATGTCAAGATCTTTAACTATTCGAACAACCCCACTAGTTTTTGTAGCATTTCCGTAGGAAGACACTGCCATGAAATCAAACTCAATAGGTAGTGAGATTGCCCGAGCAAGATCTGCCATATATATGAAAGCGCCTTTTAGGACTCCAACTAACAAAGGTGCTTTTTTTTGATAGTCATTTGTGATTTGTTGTCCGAGTTCTTTTATTCGGTTTTCTATTTGTTGCTCGCTGAGCAGGATTTTTCCTGGAGGTTTTAGTTGATCATTCATAACGTCGGCACACTAACCCAGATATTGAACTGAGTTGTGCATCTCTTAGATTTCTTTTGGCGGAACAATCCTTAGAACTCGATGGGTTCGTTCTACTCTCCAACCGAATCCAATATCAGTGGAGCGCATTTCCAGAGAAGCNACTGCGAGAACTCGGTCAATAGTTGCAATGTCAGGTGGGTGGTCATCATCCCGATTCTCCCATATCCAATTCCGAATTGTTTCTCTTGCAACTGCCGTGTGAGCTTCTGATAACTCATCACAATTTGTTGGGTTGATCTTTTCCGATTCAGCTTTGAGAAAATCGGCTCCTGACCTGAATATGTCTGCTTGCCTTTCAAGGATTGGAACAAGATCTCTGTCTGAGATGGAGTTCAAAAGCGGGAGGATTTGATGTCTGATTTGATTACGCCGGAAGAGTAGGTCTTCATTTGAAGGATCTTTGAAATAATTAATATTGAATTTTTGACAGACTGCTTCAGTTTCTAGTCTTCTTAGTTTTAGAATAGGCCGCTGAGGTGATGGGCGAATACCTGAAAGACCATGCCAGGCACTTCCACGAATTAGAGCTAACAAAATTGTTTCTGCTTGATCATCTGCTGTGTGTCCTGTGAGTACATTTTCGGGGAGGACCGAATATCGTGCTTTTCTTGCTCTAGCTTCAAGATTCGGGCCTGGTTGTACTTCAATTGCCACAGATTCAAAAGTCGCTCCGAGTGATTGTGCGGTTTGGGATACGAAATCTGCTTCTGTATCAGAATTCTTTCGTATCCCATGATCAACATGGATCGCTTTCACTTCAGAACTGACTTGAGTAGCTAGTACCAAAAGCGCCATAGAGTCAGCTCCTCCAGAGACTGCGCACTCTAGGGGACCTTCTGGGAAAGTACAACGATTCAATAGGTCACTGATCACAATGGTCATCTTTAAGTATTTTTGTAAGGAACGCCAATAATTTATTGATTATTGATTCTATTGACCCATGCCACTGGTGATTTGATCTCGTCAAGGTTAGGAAGATTCTCTGGTTTTTCCCATGCCCTGTCAAGAAGTTCAGTCCCACCTGCAGCTTCAACTTCTTCAATAAAATTTTCCCCTGCTTGGTATTGGTTAAGTTTCGCTTCAAAGCCAGCGATCTTTTGGAATATCCTGGTAAAGCCCTTTGCTGAGTTTCGTCTAGCTCGGAATGTTTTTGCGAAAACATCAGCATGAGTTACATGACCAGCGCCTGCCCGGTCCATAGTTACGTCTCCATGGCCTTCAAGTAAACTCATCATTCCAGAGATTTGATTTAGCGTCTCGCGCTGTTCGGGGGTGGTAAATAAGGTCGGCAGCCCTCCATCTCTAAAAATATCTTCACCAGTTTTCTTTGCTTCAACTATTCTTTTCACAGCATCACGCAACATCTCTGGATCGGGATCGACTGACTCTAATGTTTTATTAACTAAACCAAGAAAATGATCCCTCAACCATGGAACGCCAGTGAATTGAGCCCTATGTGTACACTCATGGAGAGCTAACCAAAGACGAAATTCCTCTGGAGGAAAACCATATTTCTTCTCGATAGCCAGTACGTTAGGACCAACATAGTAGACGATGTCTTGGTCTTCAGGATTCTCGTCTTCGATGATAAGCAGGTCATATTGTCCAAGTACTCTTCCGGACATCCACCCAAGCAGCATCCCCATTTCTGCGCCACTGGCTTTTGAACCGAATTCTTTGAGTAATGAAGTATCAGGATTTACTAATTTTTTTGATAGTGGTTTGAGTAAACGTTGAAATGATTCGATATTTGCATCAATCCACATTGGCCTGTCAGCCACTCTGCCGCGAGCGTTTCCCATTTGCGATACTAAACCAGTTGTCTCTGCTACGAGTTCCTCTGCTTGGGCAGTAAATCGTTCAAAATCCGGGGATAAAGTTCCGTAATGATAGGAAGATACAGCACCATTTCGGTCCCCGATTTTTGTTGCAACCTGCCGTGCTAATTCCCAATCGACCGATGTATCGGCCACGTTACAGTTCCGGATTTGGTTTCTTATACTTTGGTGGGTACTTGGGTCGCACGACTTTAACGAAATATCCACCTATAACAGCCAGGACTGTCAACACAGTAGCGGGAGTTAGAACTACCGCTAACCACCAATGCCATTCCGCAGCTAAAATTTGCATATAAAGATCGTACTCGTAAATCAGTGTTGACTGACACCTTAAACATAGAGAACATAAAAATATTTGGGTTTATTAAAGGTCTCCGATGCCGATTTCTCCAAGATCAATTCTTTTTAGAGTTTCGCTTATCTTTAATTGCAAAGCTGGAGGGGCTTTCACAGTATCTTTCTGAGCCATAGCTAACTTGAAACGGATTTCTATTTCAAATGCATTTGTGCATTGTATGCACATACCAAAATGGTTTCTGACAGATTGTATGACTGATGGATTAGGAACGCCATCTAGGACTCGCATGATAAGTTGCTCCGAGTCTTCGCACTTGTGTTCCAGTGGTAACTCAATAAACTTTCGCAATTCACTACTTTTACGCGATAGTCCAGAGCTACTATTTGGCGGCAGGTTCAGATTATCGGTCATTTGATTTTGCCCCTGCAGTTTCTAATTCTTCAGAATCATTTTCATTGTTTTGATAAATCAACCGTCTTGACGTCATGTAGTCTAATAATTGATCTTTGAGCTTTGCTCTTGCTCGGTGTAGTCGCGACATTACAGTACCATCAGGAATTTCCAAGATTTCAGCAATTTCTTTATAAGAAAATCCTTGAACATCCGCAAGCAAAACTACTTGTTTATAACTGCTCGGAAGAGAATCTACAGCTATCTGAATTTCATCATCAGTAAGTCTTTCAAAAAGCGCATCCTCGGCACTANTACCNAGTTGACGACTTGAAGAAGTATTTAAATTAGTTGATAGGNAAGCAGANTCNATATCTTCGACTTCATGCTCATCGAAGCTTCTTTGTTTTTTTCGNTAAGTGTTAATAAAGCTATTAGTTAGGATGCGAAATAACCATGCTCTTAGATTGGTNCCTTCGTTGAAGCTTTCAAATGCTTTATAACCTTTAAGGTATGTTTCTTGAACTAAGTCTTCGGCGTCAGCAGGGTTTTTAGCGAGGCGCAANGCGTGTGAATAGAGNTGGTCCATATANGGCATTGCATCCTGAGCGAATTTATTCTGGTCTGCCATATANGTAGTTTATCTAAAAGTGCTGNTTATACCNTATTNNATTATTGATTGAACTTTTGAGCCCGAGAGGGGAATCGAACCCCTGACCTATTCATTACGAGTGAATCGCTCTGCCAACTGAGCTACCCGGGCGGAACTGTAATCTTGCAACGTAGAGTGTACTAGTGACCTGCGCTGTGGCAATCATTTAATTTAATTCAGATAAAGAGATCAAAAGTGAGGTCAAAAGAAGCTTCTCATTAGCGTTACGTTTCATTACTCCATTTGCTTTTTTGATTATGTTTACTGCACGAAGGCTTCCTTCATCAGGGTTTAGACGGATTTTTTCTTGAAACATAGTTGCAAATATCGAGAATCCGAACTCAAGTTCATCAGTTCTGAACCGTCTTATTTCTCGTTTATGGTTAGCTTCAAGTTGACTTCTAACACCAGTTTTAATGCCTAACTGCTTTTCATCATCAAGTAGATCTTTTATTTCCCGATCATGTTTTTCAGCAAGTATTTCTTGTGCATCATCAATTGCCTTTTGGATTTCGTTGACGGAGGCCGTTATTGCATATCCTTCTGGCTTAAGGTTCTCTAATGTGCTTTTCCACAATTCGTAACGGTAGGAAATATTGGGGTCTGCTATTAAATCGTTAGCTCTATCAATATCTCCCCTGGCAGCGGTGATTAATAGTTGGATAGTTTGAGGATCTTGAACGTGCTGAGTTAACCAGGCATTCATCTTTGAATCAGAAATTTGATTGAATTGAACTTGCTGGCATCGAGACGCAATCGTTATTTGGTTTTTAGGAACTATTTCTGAGAGGAGAATTATGATCACTGACTCTGGTGGCTCCTCAAGAGTTTTGAGAAGACGACCAACAGCAGTTTCATTGGCAGTGTGAAAACGGTTTGCGACTATTATTTTTTTCGTTCCTTCAATCGGCGACCTTGATGCTTCATTGATGATCTCCTGCACGTCATCATCTCTATATTGATTGCCAGTTGGTTCGACCCTGATTAGGTCTGGGTGCTCACCCTTTCGTATTAAATTCATTGTCCGTTCTTCACTGTGGTCAGGATTAGTATGATTCATGATCATCGCTGCGAAAGCTTTTGCGGCGTCCCATTTGCAGGAGCCTTTTGGACCCACAAACAAATAGGCATGAACAGGGTTTTGAGAGGACTTACGTAGCTGGGCGACAGCGGAATCTTGATCTATTACATCCTGGAATAGGTCTTCTGGACTCATTTCATCCTTTTCTTATAGAAGTTGAAGCCTGTCATAGATCGCCTGATCAACATCTTTTGCTACATTCTCTTGACTTTTTGTTCCGTCTATTACGATCCACTCATCGTTGTTGGTTTGAGCCATTTCTAAATATCCTTTGCGAACTCTTTTATGGAAATCAATGTTTTCTTGTTCAAATCTGTCCGGACTTTTTCCGCGACGTTTAAGGGATTCTTCGACTGGGAGATCTATCAAGATGGTTAGATCAGGAGTTAATTCTTTAGTAGCAAAGAGAGATAAGTGCAGAACCTCATCTATTGGTAANCCACTCGCATAGCCTTGATATGCCAATGAAGAGGCAATGTACCTATCAGTAACGACGTGCTGCCCTTTAGCTAACGTCGGATTGATTAACTCTTGGACAAGTTGTGCTCGGGAAGCTGCCATGAGGAGAGCTTCTGTTCTTAGTGCAAGAGGCGATATCGGGTTTAGGAGTATAGATCGTAGTGATTCCCCAACTGGTGTTCCTCCTGGTTCTCTGGTGAATGCAGCGTTTATTTTTGCTGCAACGCGTTCTGCTTGTGTTGTTTTTCCGCTCGCATCTCCGCCTTCAAAAGCAATAAACTTAGCTTTCACTTTTCGGACTCTCCTCTATTTGTTTTTCTGAGTTGTCAATAAATATGTTGCGGACTGATGTCAGAGCTAAAAAGCCTGCACCAATGATGATAAGCGATGCTAGCCACAGCGTCACACGAACACCAGGTACAAATATTTCCCATCCAAAGATAGTGACCCTTTTCTCAAAGAATTCTTCGGATAGACCATTGAAAGTAGCTGCAACAAAGGGACCTACTGACATTGCGATAATTAAAGAGAGTCTGACAATGGTATAAACCGCAGAGAATATCCTCCCTCGCAAGTTTTCAGAAACGCTTATTTGAAGAAGCGTGAACCCTAGAACATAAATTGCTCCAGCGAAAACACCAAGTAGGCCNATAAGTGAGGCTGCGGGCCAAAGCCCTGACATCGATGTAGCAAAAAAAAGTGATATTCCCGCACCAAATACTGAAACGACAAACAGTCTTACTTGACTTATTCGTTGTCGCGACAAGGCAATAAAAGCTACTCCTATAGCGACCCCTATTCCAAGAGCTGTTTGGAGTACTGACATCCCGTCTGCTGGATTTTCGCCAAGAACGTCCTTAGCAAAAATTGGTCCCAACGGGATAAGCATCCCGCCACCGATAAGACCAGCACCCAAAGCTGCAC
This sequence comes from Actinomycetota bacterium, assembly GCA_002712415.1. Classification (GTDB taxonomy): domain Bacteria; phylum Actinomycetota; class Acidimicrobiia; order Acidimicrobiales; family UBA8592; genus UBA8592. The sequence continues at coordinate 17,218 of PATO01000010.1, forward strand.
ATACTGCTCTTACAACCGGATTTACAAATATGAATTCCCATCCCTCTCGTAATTCATCAATTGTTGATTTCAGATCTAGCTTTGGTTTTTTCTTATCTTTAACAACTTCTTTTGATGATCTGTGTGGAATAGAAATGAAGTAAATCATTACTGCTGAGAAGAGAAATGTTAACGAGTCAGCATAGAAGCCTAAACCTATCTGATCAGCGTTAATACTTCCTGCTCCAGGCCATGTTTCTACTTTGTCTGCAAATCTACCAAGAAATATAAATAAGCTCGCAGCTATTGGAACTGTTCCATACGTGGCTGCCATTTGCAGTGAATTCACAGTTGTGAGACTTTCTTCAGGAACAATGCTAGGTACAACTGAGTCTTTGGCAGGAATCCAAAGGAGGGTGAAGATTTCTAATGCAAATGACGCTAGTACGAGGTGCCATACGGTTGAAGCGAATGGAAGCAAAAGAAGAATGGCGACTCGCCCTAGATCGCATAAGATCATGACTTTTTTTCTATTCCATCTATCGACTAGAACTCCTGCTAGTGGGGCAAGGAATAAACCTGGGATGATTCTTGCGGTGAAAACAAATCCAACTGCTGTTTCTGGTGTCCCCCCTCCTAGTTCTGTTGCTGCTGCAGCTATGGCTAGGAACCCCAACCAGTCGCCTAATGATCCAACTAACTGAACTAGCCAAAGCCGAAANTACTGGTAGCTTCCAAANACCTTCTCAACCCATTGTGTGGCGGCAACTCTTTGATAATCGGCGACGCGATCTCCATATCGTTGAGAGTTTGATGAACCATTTTCCACGACCACAGAGTACCGTCTTAATGACGCCTGATCATGTTGAGTAGGAAAGTATCTAGTTTTGTTGGGCACGCCGATCGGCTAATAATTCCTTTGCCCGCTCGCTTGTGATCTGTTCTATAGAATCTCCAAGTTGGAGACTTGCGTTCGTGGTGCCATCAGTGACGTACGGTCCAAATTTTCCTGTCTTAACTTCTATCGGTTTACCTGAGACGCTATCAGTGGCAGGTTTTCCATCATTGTCTTTCAAAATAATGGTCTTTGTTTGACGACGTTGAAATTTCTTTGGAGTTGCAAGCAGAGATAAACAACCATCAAGGTCAATNGAGAAAATNTCATCCTCGCTGATGCTTCGTGTTTGGACGCCGCAGTCATCTCCNTCGATTCGAATATATGGGCCAAAGGGACCATTATGCACTGTGATCATCTCATCTTTTAGGAGTTTGAATTTAGCTTCACCTTTTTTAGGCGGGGGGTCTATTTCAACAGTGATTGTTTCTTGTATTGGCAGTTCTCTGGGAAGACTTAGAACATTAATTGCATCTTCTATTGTAATAGTTTCAACTGACATCCTCTCAAGCAGTGAAGCAGTCTTGGGTTTTGGGGCGTCTTTTAATTCTTGACGTTCTGATAGTGTCCTTAGGATATTTTCTACCGTTGAGAACTCATTNAGGGTGGCTAATAAATTCTCTAGGACTTTTATCTTGTCCTCTGCTTTATCCATTCTTGAAATCTCTTTCCAGTAACCGGCATCGATCAATAATTCTCGCAAACGAAAACCNACAGGTTCATCAACATTATTTGTTTCCCAGGAATTTAGCTTCTTGATGAGTTTTCTCACTGCTTTAGCGGGTTTATCTTTGAGGAGTTTTTGCTTAGCTATGGCCTCTTTAAACGAAATCGCTTCGTTCGCAGCAATGCTTTCTATGTTTTCAATAGATTTTTTTCCTATTCCGCGCTTCGGTTCGTTCAAGATTATTTTCATGGCATCATCATCATCTGGGTTTGCTGCNGCTTGAAGATACGCGCAAGCNACTTTAATGACTTTNAGATGATGTGGTTGTTTCATTAGGCGACCTTCTTTTGATGACATAGGAGGCCACTTAGGAAAATCCCCTAGCGACACATATTCGCCAAATGATCCGTTTCGAAGGNAGACAGGCAAACCTTTCGAAGGNTCATATCCGAGAATTCTCTCGATCTGAGTTGTTGCCATTATCTCAATAGCTTTTTCGCTATTGACCCATCCAAGGACAGTATCTGGTTGTGATGCGANGTTAATAAGATCTTTGGCTTTCTTTACTGTCAGCTCATCAAGGGGCANCGTTGGGGGTAGAGAAGCTGTTTCGCCGTCAACTGAAATTTGCACGTAAGGTTTCTGGTTTGCGAAACGTGCAAAAATATACTGTTCGGTTTCTTGATCNTGCCCAATTGAATGCGCAGCTTCNTGGCGGATTCGTGGTAGGTCAACTTTGATTTGGTTTTGGATATTATCAATTCTTGATTCCCACCCACTTGTTTGAAAGTACCAATCATTTAGGAAATCATCCCGGTCAAGAGTTCCATCAGCGATGAGATCTAATTTCTGATTTAAGTTTGCGGTGTACTCGTATTGAACTTCGTCTTTAAATTCATTTTCGGAAAAATTTGTGGCAACGAATGCTTTGACCGTAGGGACTAAAGCGCGACCGCTTTTATGGGTATATTCCCTTGCTTGAATTTTTCCGATTGTGGCAGCAAAGGTTGAAGGTCTACCGATTCCTGCTTCTTCCATCCATTTAACTAGTGATGCTTCTGTGTATCGGGCAGGTGGTTTTGTCTCGTGACTATGTACTTCAATGTTTTTAGCCGTGACTTTTTCGCCTTCTTCTAAGTCTGGAAGGATGGTAGCATCTTCNTNGTCTGCTAATTCTTCCGATACGTCCTGATAGATTTTTTTGAATCCTGAATGAGTAATTGTCCGTCCAGTTGNGCTGAACGTAGCGTGATATAGGTCTAGTTCAGGAGTTTCACCTTCGAAGGTAACTCTTTTTGTTTCCCCAGTTTCATCAGTCATTTGAGAAGCTAGAGTTCTCTTCCAAATTAATTCGTATACGGCAAGCTGGTCTTTATTTAGTTCATTTCTGAGTTCTTCGGGTGCGCGAAAAGTTTCGCCGGCTGGACGTATAGCCTCATGAGCTTCCTGGGCACTGTCGCTTTTAGTAACATACGTTCTTGGTTTATCTGGTAGGTAATCAGCTCCGCATAGTTCCTCGACCTCTTTACGAGCTGCATTGAGTGCTTGGTCTGATAAACCGGGGCTGTCCGTTCTATGGTATGTGATGTAACCATTCTGATAGAGTCCTTGCGCTATTGCCATTGCAGCTCCAGAAGATCCTCCTAGCTTGTTAATTACTTCCTGTTGGAAGGTAGAGGTCGTAAAGGGAGGTTTAGGTTGGCGTCTATAAGGGGATGTTTCTATTGATGTTGTTGTTAGAGGTTCGTTGGTAAATTGCTTTTGAACTCTTGCTGCGTTTTCCTCTGATAGGACAACGACCTCGTCGGGTCTTTTGAGTTCACCATTTTCATTGAAATCATTTTTACCTGATGCAACACGTTTATGATTTATACCGATTAATTTTGCATCAAAGCTNAGTGAATTATTTGAATTAATTTCTGCAGTGGCGCTCCAATAAGCGGTGCTTCTAAAACGGATCCTTTCTCTTTCTCTTTCTACAATTTTTCTGAGGGTCGGGCTTTGGACACGACCTCCAGTTGCTCCGCCACCTATTACTTGTCGTGCCAGACCAGATAGATCGTAACCAATAATCCTGTCTAAGACTCTTCTTGTTTCTTGTGCGGAAACCTGGTTCATGTCAATAGCTCTTGTATTTTGTAGAGCTTCAAGGATCGCTTTTTCCGTAATTTCATGGAATACCATACGGTAAACCGGAAGATCAGGTTGGAGTACCTCCACTAGNTGCCATGCTATTGCTTCACCTTCCCTGTCTTCGTCAGTAGCTAGGTACAGGGCATCAGCTTTTTTTAAAGCTCTTTTTAATTGTGTAATAGTCTTCTGACTTNTTATACTTTCGACATACCATGGGACCCAACTTTTTGTTCCTAGCTGTTGCTGAAGTTTTTTTAATTGGGGATCGGAGAGTGAGCCACTATTTGACTCAATTCCAAATTTTAGCAAAGTGGGATTTTCTATATGAATCGATGCGGAAAACCTATTATCAATTTTGACGTCCTTGGGNTGAATNAGGTCTCGTATATGCCCTACGGAAGCTTCGACAGTGTAGTCATCTCCTAAAAAACGAGAAATTGTTTTTGCTTTCGCTGGGGATTCAACTATGACTAGTGATTTCGGCACTATGGACCTTTCATCATATTTTGGTTAAANAAATTTTGAAGTTTGCTAGCGAACGGAGAGGGTAACGCAAAAAAAACTATTTTCAATGCATTTTATAAAATTCAATTATTTGGGTTCTGGCTCAAGAGATATGTTTTTTTGACAATTCTTGTATTTCGGTAATGNATTTTGATAGCGAAAAGCACACTTATTCGGAACTACTTGTAACTACTTCGCTATCATTTTTTGAGCCAGCACGAAGTAGCAATAACCCAAAAATGCCAGCAAGAACCGAGGCAAAGAGGATACCTATCTTNGATTCNTTGATGATTGTCATGTCATCNAANGCNAGATTGGTTATGAACAGTGAAACGGTNAAACCTATNCCNGCNGTGGCTGCCAGTCCGAGGAGGGANAAGANATTCAGTCCAGANGGTGCAGTTGTAAAGGGCANCTTCATTCCAAGCCANGTCATAAATGTGATACCGAAAATCTTTCCTATTATNAAGCCNAGACCTANNCCCCATGTAACTGGACTNGAGGCAGCGTNTTGAAGTANACCGTCTCCCATGTTTACTCCTGCATTNGCAAGAGCGAANATGGGGATAATAATGAAACTGGAAATTGGGTGTANTGCGCTTTCAATTCTTTCTGCTACTGAAACTTGAGACTCNCGGAGNTCCATNGCTGTTAAACGAACATCNACAGGGTATATNTTCTCNCCTTTATCTCGGAGCCACTCTAATGCNGCTANNCCNTCNTCTTTGGTTTGTTGTGGCTTCGCTGGCGTTGCAAGTCCCAAGACCACACCTGCAATAGTTGCATGGANTCCTGACTCAAANGTAGCTAGCCANAGTGCCGTCCCNAGNGCTATGTAAATTGGGATGTACCAGATATGAAGTCTTCTCAGNAAAATAATAANCCCCATAATTATNAGTGCTGTTATGAACCAACTNANAGAAAGGTCGGATGAATAGAANATAGCAATAATAATGATNGCACCGATGTCGTCAGCTATAGCTAGTGACAGAAGAAANACTTTTAAAGGNCTTCCTATTCTGTCGCCAAGNAGGGATATGACNCCAACAGCAAATGCAATATCTGTAGCCATTGGTATCCCCCACCCAGAAGNAGCNTCACCACTTGAATTAAANNNCACATATACAACAGCGGGAAAGACCATCCCNCCGATNGCAGCTATTACAGGTAAAGCTGCAGCTTTGGGATCCTTTAGTTGACCGCTNACTAATTCTCTTTTTATTTCAAGNCCTACAACNAANAAGAAAATGGCCATGAGCGCATCGTTGACGAGCGTTTCAAGGGTNAGATGATGTGACTCCCCTCCCATNTGGTAACTTCCTATGACAAGTTCAAAGTCNGTATGCCAAAAGTTGTAATANCTATCTGACCATGGAGAGTTAGCCCAAANCAACGCTGCTATTGCTGCNAGNAGTANAACNACACCACCCGATGCTTCGACATGCAAAAATCTTCTAACTGGCTTNCCGACTCTTCTGGCTAAACGGCCATCTCCACCNAAAAAAGTCCATTTCGGGAGNTCAGGTATNGGAGTNTTNCTAGCCATTTAANTATGTCCTTTAACTGAGTTAAGCACTATTAAACGTATCCGACTTAGGNTTAAATTAAATACTTANAAATAAATTGTGATTGATTTCACTGAAAGAATCGTATTTCTCCTTCTGCTGCTTCAACCACGTCTTGNACGGCTTGATGAAGTGATGCNTGTTGTAATTGAAATTCCTGTATTTCAGGGTCTANTTGNTCACTTGCTATGGGGAAATTAAGAGAGTCATTTTCCCCGTTGAGGCTTTCAAATTCCTTATCCCAATCTGTTTGGGTAGCTTTTCGTTCTAGGAACATGCTTGGAGCTTGGAGAAGAGCCCTATCAAGGTCATTGATAATTGCTAAAATTACATCTGTTGTGGTTAAAACTCCTGGGGTTGCGATCAGATGTAGCGCTTGGAGTTTCCGCATTGCCATAGCAGCAATCATTTCTGATTCGCCTAACTCAGTGACTGCTGAGTCAATTTTGGTTAAATCAATGGTTACATTTCGTTGGACGTCAAACCATTTTCGTAATGTGTTGAATAACTTTTCAGCAACTGTGTGCAGAGCTAGAAATGAATCCGGTTTGGGGATTGGGTTTAAATCGTCGTTTTCTTCCACCGGTCTAATCTACTGATTTAACTCAAGAATATGTTATTCGGTTAAAGGTTAGGAGCTCTCGGTGGATGGAGGGGTATACACAACTAGCTGGACGGTGGTTCCCTCATCAGCTGAATTAATCTTTATTTCATCGGCAAGTACTCTCATGAGAGGTATGCCGAAACCTCCCTCATAGTTCAATCTCCCTGGTTGATCTAAGGGCCCAATTGGTGTTATGTCCTCAGGATTGAAGCCTGGACCTCTGTCTTGTACTTCTACTTCAATTCTGTCAGCTGTAAGGCCGCACCTTATAGTTATTCGTTCTTCTGAACCNAGATTTGCATGTGAACGTATGGCGTTAGTCGTCGCTTCGGAAACAGCTAGTCTTAGGTCTTCAAGGCGCTGATCTTNGACTGCTGGGTCTAAGGCTGCTGCTGAAACAACAACTGCTCGAACNAGTGANAGATATTCAGCTTTGGCAGGTATTTCTAATGTAATTCCCGTAGTCATAGTTTCTTAGCCATAGATTTCAGTTCATGTATCTTTCTCGGTGAGGACAGCATCTAGGCCGGTTAGTTTGAACATCTCCTTGAGTGATTCTGAGAGCCCAATGCATTGGAGATCTCCGTCATGGCTTCTAGTACGTTTTAAGCCACCTATAAGCACGCCCAGACCTGTGGAATCAATAAAGTCAACTTCAGCAAGGTCAATAAGAATATTTACATGGCCTTCTTGAACATAATGAACTATGCGTTGCCTGAGCTCGGGTCCGGTGGCCATATCTATTTCCCCGTTTATTTGGAGAAGCACCCAATTGTCACGAAACTGTTCCGTTATTCCGAGCATCATAGTTCTAGCTTAGTAAATTCTGTGAATTTGTCAGCTAAACAATTAACAATATCCTAGGACATGCTATGAGCGAGCAGCGGTATGAGCCCGTAAAGAAATTCATCTGTGAAGAATTATTGGATTCTTGACCACAAATAATCTCTGTGGGGTATTGAAGAGTCCACATCGTCTGTCCATTCAGATTCACCAAAATGTACTGAACGGTCATTTATTCTACTCATTATTATGGCGTGTCGGGTAGCAGCATAAATTTCGAACCAATCAATATTCTTGGGAACAATTCCTGTAAGGTCGGTGAATTTTGATGTTACGTCCCTAGACGTCATGAATTTAGGCATGCCTGGAAATTCGAGTGCTTCAGCGATCAGTTGAAAGAACTTATGCATAAAAATCATCCATCCAAGGTCAACTTCAACTGGCGCAAGTCCAGCCATTTCCCAGTCAAGGACAGCTACCGGTTCTAATGATTTGCTATCAAACATGATGTTTCCAATTCTGGCATCGCCCCAACTGAGAACACTTTCACTCTCCTCGGGCCAGTGTGATTCAAGCCAGTCAAAAGCCTGTTCAATTACCGGATGCTGTCGGCCGTCTTGAACTACCCAGTAATAATACTCTTTCTGATTAGTGAAGTGTCTTTTCAGAGCTGTGTCGCCTTTAGTATGGAATTCCAAGAAGTCAGTATCTGGAGATTTTTGTTTGATTTGGTGTAGTTGCGCAATAATACCAACGCAGAGTTCTTGTAATTGAAGTTGACTTTCAGGTGTCGCATCAAACAGCCATCCTCCGAAAACATATGGGGGAATGTCAGGTGGCACCCTTCCCTGAATTTGTTCCATCACGAAGAAAGGAACTCCAAGAACATCGATTGATGCTTCTTCCCAGAGGACTTTTGGAACTTTTATATCCGTGAATTGTTCTACAAGTTTCATTACCTTGACTTGTGAAGAAAGGTTGTAATTAGGGAATACAGGTATATCTTGATCAATCGGAGCAAGTCTGGCAACTAGCTTTTTATGAACTTCATTCTCGGCTTCACCCCATGTGGATTCAAATAATAGGGTCTCACTTGACATGCCAGACCCTGAAGGGCGATCAAATTCACCTATGATTGCATTTGATTCACCAGTAACCTTTATTATCCATTCAGATAAATCAGCGTGAATAGTAACTGGATCTAAAGAAGTACGCTGAGGTTCTAGTTCATTGGTCATTGATATGACATTAGTTCAGGAAGGTTGGGCTAGTCAGAATTACATAATCTACATTTTTTATATATGGAAATGATTCAAATAAAAGGATTTATAAGTTCAATAGGTTTTTCTGACGGAAACCGTTTTGTAATAGGCCACTGGAAAGAGTCTCCCATAGGTGAATTTGGTGACATCATGTGGGGAACTCCTGATGGTGAAAAAATTTTAGTGGCAGGAAATGAACAGGTTGCAGACTTTGTATCAGCTATCTACGACTTCGACCGTATCCAAATTGAGAATCTTGATACTTCATCGGATGGAAAACGAACTGAAGCTAAAGCACATAACCTTGAGGTTGAAATTTTAGGGGGATTAGTAGGAGGGATACTGCCCGCTAGGCCATTAGCTTTCACAAAATATATTGAAAATCCATTTGCTAATTTACTCATGGGGGTCAAAACCTACGGGACCAGCTCTAGAGGAGTTGAAGAGTGGTACCAGGCAAAGAGGTGGAGATGGGTTAAGGATGGATCAGTGAAACTAAACGGCGTTAATTTAGAGTCTCGTTCTAAATTTACAGAGCCTATTCGTGTTGGGTTCTCTGAGCCACCTCGAAAATCTGCAATTGTTGAAATTCATGTAAGTATCAAGTCCCCTTTTGCTTTTAATTTTTAATTACTCAATTACTCTTGAGTCGCCTTCTGGTTAATCATCGGCAATACTATGATGAAATACCTGGGAGGTGTCTGAGTACCTGGTGGGCTCCCCCGCCTTCAAAGCGGGTGGGACGGGCGATCCCCGTCCGGCGGGTTCGATTC
>PATO01000011.1 GCA_002712415.1 Actinomycetota bacterium
TTGTGATTATCTGTTGAGGTAGTAGATTGATCCGGCGTTGGTGTTGCCGTTTACGTTTTGGCCTGGTGCGCCAATGATGATGTCTTCGTCTATGGTGATGATACTGCTACCGAAGAGTGCGTTTGTTTGGGCTGTTCCTTCGAAGGTGGTGAGGTCGGCGTGGAATAGTTCGTCTGTGTCGACGTCGAGGATGCCGGCGGTGGTGGGGAATAGTGAGACGGCGCCTGCGTTGTTGTCGCTTCCGATGCTTTCGTTGGGTATGCCGACGATGACGTCGTCTGTGCCGTCACCGGTGACGTCTGCGGCGAGAACGAACGCTCCGAACCTATCTCCGGCTTCGAGGTTGCCTTCAACACCGGTTGAGCCTTGATGCAGCGACTGCACTGATGGGGTGGTGTCTGAATGTTCGTCGGGATTGAATCGTATTTGGATGAGTCCACTGTTCGAGATGGAACCGATATCTTCGTCGGGGATGCCTATGATGAGGTCACCGATACCGTCTCCGTCTATATCAGCGGCATCGACTGCGTATCCGAAACGGTCACCGGTTTCGGAAGCTCCTGGCCATCCGGAACTGTTTTGGTGGAATAGTCCGTCGTTATCTCCGCTTGCTCCTGACGCTGATCCGTAGAGGATATGGACGAGGCCTGCGTTGTTTCGGGAACCGATGCCTTCGCCGGGAACTCCGATGATGACGTCATCGTAGCCGTCTGCGTCTATATCGAAGACATCGACTGCGTATCCGAAGAGATCACCGGGTTCTGAACCGCCTCGAATGCCAGGGGAGTTCTGGCTGAAGAACTGGTCATTATCGGCTGTGATACCGGACGCTGATCCGTAGAGGATATTGATGGCGCCTGCGTCGTCGCGTGATCCGATGCCTTCGCCGGGCACTCCGACGACGAGGTCGTCGTAGCCATCTCCGTTGATATCGCCGGTAGCGAGAGAAGACCCGAAGAGATCACCGGGTTCTGAACCGCCTTTAACACCGGGGGAGTTCTGGTAAATGTTCTCTGGGTTTTCTAACCCGTTGGAACTGCCGTAGGTGACCATGACAAGGCCAGCATTGTTACGTGATCCGATGCTCTCACCGGGAACTCCGACAACGAGGTCATCGAAACCGTCATTATCGAAATCACCGGCCGCTAACGCAGCTCCGAACTCGTCACCAGCCTCAGCGNACCCAGGCCACGAATCATTCCCCTGATAAATATTTTGCGTATTCGACCATCCNCCTGACCCCCCAAATACNACATGTATGAGTCCAGCTTTGGAAAGAGAACCCACNCCTTCACCAGGGGACCCCACAGCAACATCGCTCGAATTATCGCCGTTGAAATCAGCAGAAATAGAGGAAGAGCCAAACAAATCATAGAACTCCGCTTTATTCCATGCTTCTGGAAGCAGTCCTTGCGTTTCTTGGGAAATTCTATTTACGTCGTTGTAAAAGTCATCAACAGAGTACAAAGTAGATAGTATTTGGTGATCATAATCAAGGCCATCTGCAGTTACGCCAGCNTTAACTATAGACATGAATGAATCGCCTTTAGTGGTTGCGGTTCCGGCGGTTCCATAGATGGTTATATCTGCTTGGTCCGTCCTTCCAGAGTCACCCCTATCACTTCCAATTTTTAAACCTGTAATAGCTCCGATCGAACCAAGTGATGAGTCTGCAATCCATCTGCCTAAATCAATTCCAGAATAACTTCGGATCCAGTTATGTCGCGGGTTGTTAACATGATCAAATTCATCCGCTCCTGACTGCAAATAAGNAGTAGCCGAACACGGATGATTTGAAGCTGAGCAGAAGACATAGGCTGACGACTCCATATAGCCACCATTTGATGAAGAGTAATATGCGTATATGGGGTTGCTTCCACTCAACATAACAANTTGGGAAGTGTTATTTACTGCTGCTATCCAGTTTTCGCTTTGNTAACCAGATTCATAAGTATAACCAGAGTAATGCTGGTCATTGACAGTTGAGTACAGATCCCAAGGAAGAGACCAACTTGAGTTANTCCGCCTGGAATTCACTTTGGCTGTTGCGTATGATCTCCCTGCTATTGCTTGTGCCTCTAGAGCTGCATTTGGCCAACTAGCAGGAACTTCTGCTAGTCCNTAGAGGTATTTATCAATAGGAAGATCCTCAATCGTTACAAAGATTCCGCCNCCAGAAAAGGTTCTCTCTCTGATCGTCAGTGTGCCCCACTGGTAACTATTTCCTGAGGTTCCTATATTAGTAAATTGGCTAATAACATTGGTCTGAACTGGCTCTCCTTCAGTCAAACTCATTGAAATTGGTGNAGTCTCACATAGGTCAATCATTTCGTCATCAACTTCTTGTTCGCATAGGTTNGTGCCATCAGGTAGTTGGATTGAAATGGGTTGGCTTGAGCCCATAATGGTGATGCTAACTGGATCNATTAACGTAGCTATGGNGATTCCCTCCCCGTTAATTATTTCNACTTCTCCCGATGTCATAACTGTGGCGCCTTCACCGCTAAACAAATGCACTCGCAGATCATCCGGAAGGCTTTCAGACGCAGTGAGAGTTGTCGACGGGTAGTAAAATTCTAGGATCTCAGCCGAGGTGTCGCCGTTAAGAGCCCGCCCATAAGCTCCGTATTGGCTCATTCCTACACCATGNCCCCACCCTTTCCCATCGATAGTTATNAAGGTCTCAACCTCGTCAGCATGCGTTATAGAGGCGGACACATTCAGTAACGAAAAGAACAGGGCAACTAGAGATAGAGCCCATATCAAATTGNTGTTAGTGCGGTGAGATTTTGTAAAGGAGTTCATTTTGGCATTCCACCCGCCTACTTAATGATCTCTTAAATAAGTGGCCGGTTCAAGTCATTCATTGCAGAATTCAGGAATCTTTGTTCTACCAAACAGAAACCCTAACCCCCAGGCAATGTGCATCGTGATAAACACTAAACTCAAAGAAGCTCTAAGTTGAGCTGAGAGCCCCTTTTGAAAAGTTGATACGGCTATGCAAATTAGAAAATATGCAAGAGAGGGGACCAGATACCATGCGTTTAATAACGCANATAAAATCACCGAAGTGAGCATCATAATTATTAGCGACGGGGGAGCAAGTTGCCTTAATTTTAANGATTTAGGGTGTTTNAAGATAACCTTTCGTTTCCACTTTCCATATTGAAAAAATTGAGAAAATAATTGCGAAATGTTCGATCTAGGGAAGTATCTGACCACAAGATCAGGGGTGAACCAAACCAATCTTCCTGTTTGACGAATTCTGATATTGAGTTCATAATCTTGGTTGCGGACGAGCCTCTCATCAAACCCAGCTACTTCTCTGAAAAGAATAGTGTCAAAAATTCCAAGATATACAGTGTCAACTGGACCTTCTGCTCCACCGTAGTGAAACNTTGCATTACCAACACCGAATTTTGATGTCATTGCAGTAGCTACAGCGGTTTGAAAACTAGTTTCACCAGTAGCCATTTGAATACCGCCGACGTTGCCTGCACCAGTTTCAATAATTTTTTCCACCCCGACACGGACGTAGTCTTCGGGAAGTTGGCAGTGCGAGTCAACCCTAACAAGGTACGCTCCAGTCGCTCGCTCGGCAGCTAAATTTAAACCACGAGCCGTTCCTCCACTTTTGTTTTCTACTATGTTGATTCGTGAATCTTGCTTGCNATATTCCTTTGCAATAGTTCCCGTCCCATCATTAGATGGGCCAATTGCCAGAATAATCTCGATAATATTTGCGTAACTTTGATTGCGAATTGACTCTATAGTCCTTTCAAGAGTCTTAGCAGCATTCCTGACTGGCATTATTATAGATACTGGTGGTTGTAAGTGGGNCATCGTTAAAGTCTTCGAACGAGAATTGTCCAAATAGTTTGGAAAAGAATCTGGAGATCAAGGATCGGAGACCAGTTAACCAGATACTGAAGGTCATGNCCTAATTTGTATGCAGGGTCAGTGTGGTATCGGCCTTTGACTTGAGCTAACCCAGTTATGCCNGGTGCAATATCATGTCTACGCTCATAGCCGGGGATTTCTAATTGGTATTGATTTGTGAAGTCCGGCCGTTCTGGTCGAGGCCCAATAATGGACATTTCTCCTTTCAGAACATTTATGAATTGGGGAATTTCNTCTAAACGCGTTCTCCTTACCCAATCAAGACCTTTGACGACACGAGCGTCTTTGTGGTCTGCCTTTATAACTCCGGTGCTGATCTCAGCATTCTCGGTCATCGTGCGAAATTTTAGCATTAAAAATGGTTGACCGAATTTCCCAGTTCGTTCTTGCCTGAANATAATATTCTTACCAGCTAGGAGCCTCACATAGCTTGCAACGAANATTGTGATGAGCACCAACGGAATTAATCCAATCGCAAGATACAGAAGTTCTATCTTTCGCTTAAGTGTTAATCGAGGCTTCGAGAGAGAGTGAGCGCGCAAAGCGATAAAGGGCATCCCCCCGATCTGAAGNCTTCGTTTGAGACCNAGAAGAGTATCCGAAGGTATCACTCGCTGGAAAATGCCTATTCTCTGCTCTTCAATGTCAGTCAACGGAGCAGGATAGACGCTCTGAAGGCCTCCTGCGCTCATCAATAGAATATCGGTTGCTGACAACTCTCTAGCACGACCTGCTAAACCTATCGGATTATTCGTTGAGCCAACAACTGTGATGTCGGGTTCAGACATAAGAATATGATCACTTCCCAAAGAGATATCTATATCGTTGCCTACAAGAAGTACGCGTGGTTTGCCAAAACGCTTATTTCGCACTTTATGAGATAACCAACGGTTGAATGCTATTCCGAGCGAACTGAAAATACCGAAGGCTACTAAATTGCCTCGCGGCATCANGAAAAATCCCGTTATCAACGCTAGCGTTGCATCAATTAGGACAGCGAATGTAGTTAATGCAGTGATACGCGGCAAAAGTGACCTNGCACCGATCCTTGGGGAGGCCTCNTACAACTCACCGAAATAATAAACAAACAGGTGAATCAGAACTGCTATTAAAAATCCAACACAATACGTACCGAATGATTTAGGCCATGAGGTGCCAAATCTTACGAGCAATGAANCAAATAAGACAGCAAACAGGACAAAAGAATCTGCAATATAGAGGGCCCGTAATCTAGTTCCTTTAAGAAGCAAATTCCTGTTCACTGATACCTTTCGCTGTATGCGATGTTGGTTGCACGAATATTAGCTATCAGGAGTAATCACTATGACGACATCTCCGCCACCAACAGAATCTCCCTCAGAAACCCCAATTTCAGATACAGTTCCATCCACATCTGATGCAATATTATTCTCCATCTTCATAGCTTCTAGAACTAGAAGAATATCGCCGGATTGGACTTTGTCTCCCACAGCTACCTGAATTTTAACTATTGTTCCCTGCATGGGGACTGTTATCTTCCCATCCCCACCTGAAGCACTAGCACCTGTTGCAGATGCGCTACGTCGGATCTGACTTTTCCCACTTGGAACTGACATTGAGACGCTAAAGCGTTTGCCGTCAACTTCTACTTCAGTCGTTCGGATGACTGACCNGCTTCCGGCTTCAGTGTTCTCTAGAGGAGAACCTTTTACGCCAGTTAAATCAAGTTCTTCCTCAACCCATTTCGTAGAGTGTTTATTTTCTTGGAAATNAGGGTGCCTAAGGATAGCTAGATCAGCTGGGATCGTTGTGCTCAGTCCAGCTATTTCAAACTCCTCAAGAGCTCGTATAGTCCTCGCAATAGCAGTTTTCCTATCTTTGCCCCAGCAGATTAATTTGCCAACAAGATTGTCGTAGAATTGGCTGATCTCGTCACCTTCCTCGTAACCGCCATCCCACCTTGTTCCAAAACCAGCCGATGCTTTGAATGTTNTGAGCCTACCCGGACTTGGGAGAAATTTTCCTTCAGCTGGATCTTCAGCGTTAATTCTGACCTCTATGGCATGGCCTGCGATTTCAACATCTTCCTGCCTGATGCTGAGCTCTTCTCCAAATGCAACTCTAAGTTGTTGCTCAACCAGATCAACTCCAGTTACCATTTCCGTAACCGGGTGCTCTACCTGAAGACGGGTATTCATCTCTAAATAGTAGAACTCCTCGTTTTCATATAAGAATTCTACCGTCCCTGCGTTGACGTAATCACACCCTTTGGCCACTGCAACTGCAGCTTCGCCCATTGNTTTAAGGATTGATTCTGGGATATCAAAAGCTGGCGCTTCTTCTATCAGCTTTTGGTGTCTTCTTTGTGCTGAGCAATCTCTGGTGCCAAGGTAAACCGCATTTCCGTGCTGATCGCAAAGAACCTGCACTTCAACGTGCCTTGGTTTGGTGAGGTATCTTTCCATATAAATTTCGTCTCGGCCGAAATAGGCGAGCGCTTCTCTCTGAGAAGAATCAATAGCGGCTTGAATCTCATCCTTGTTCAGGACAACTTTCATGCCACGGCCTCCACCTCCGTAAGCAGCTTTGATAGCAACCGGATAGCCATGCTCAGCAGCGAAATCCTCCACTTCGCTAGGTGAAGTGATGAAATCTGTAGTGCCAGGCACACCACTCACTCCTACTTTCTCTGCAGCTTGGCGCGCACTAATTTTGTCACCCATAACGGCAATCGCTCCGACAGGAGGACCAATAAAGGTGACGCCCTTTTCTGTTATAGCTTGTGCAAANTCAGCATTTTCAGAGAAAAATCCGTATCCGGGGTGGACTGCATCGATTCCAGCAGTTTCAATAATTTCAAGAATCTTGTCTGTGTTCAAATAGCTATCNGCAGCAGTTTCGCCNCCGAGAGCATAAGCCTCATCAGCAAGCCGTGTATGCAATGCATTCCGGTCTAACTCTGAATATACTGCGACTGACTGAATTCCTAATTCACGGCAGGCCCGAATGACCCTTACAGCAATCTCTCCTCTATTCGCAATAAGTACCTTTGTGAACACGGCTTTAACGTTACAGAATTTGGAGCAAAAGTAAGTGTCAATCGTAAAACTCATTGAAATTTTTTCTGCTTGGCGTAAAGGAATGGTGCTGCGCAAAAGGCTAAAACCCTTTGATTTCGGGGAAATTTCTTGGAAATCAACAACTGGCTCGACTAATCACGATTTACTGCTAAAAGCTCAATCAGGAACAAATCAGCTTTCTGTAGCAATAGCTGATCATCAGACTGCCGGAAAGGGGCGTGAACAAAGGCAGTGGATATCGGAAAAGAGGTCATCGCTTTTGATGTCTGTACGATTTGANGTAGACCTCGTGTCTGACCCAATAAGCCTATTCAGCATGAAATTATCCGTTTCAGTTGTAAGAGCGTTGGAGAAGCTTGGATTCTCCGAAATAAAGATTAAATGGCCTAATGATCTTGTGACGGTTCATGACGGGGAACCGCACAAGTTGGCGGGAATCCTAGCTCAGTCGACTATAAAAGGATCTCATGCTTCTGTGGTNGTCGGATTGGGGTTAAATATCTCTTTANTGAATTTGAGGACTCTCCTACCAGATNNTCATATTTCGGCATTGTCTGAGATTGGTCAACCACCGGACGTTATTGATCTTGCGGAAGGCATTCTAAGAGAAATTTGCGTGTTTGATTTAAAGAATGATTCTCTATTAGCTGAGTACGAAAAGTATTCTCACACTTTGGGCACACATGTGAGAGTAGAAGTTGATGAAGAGATATTTGATGGCTTAGCAAAGCGAGTAACTCANNCCGGATCACTAGTGGTAAAGCTTGATAATGGCTTCGAGAGAGAGATCTCAGTTGGAGAGATAATTCATTTGCGATGAGAATTGATTCTCAAGCGAATCCTTAACCGAAAGTTCATAGGGTAGTTTGAAGTTATGCCGATTGATCGAAGACCAAGGAGAAGGNGAACATGGTTTCAACGCTTCTTCTTGTTGGTTGCATTTCTCATGTTTTGTTCTTCAACTGTNGCAGCCATTCTGCTTGCCTACACATCGGAAACCGTCGGCAGGATTCCTCGGACTGCCTACGGAACATCACTCAGCGCCGAATCGGAGTCAAACTCCGATCCATTGAACTTCCTTTTAATAGGGTCTGATTCTATTGCAAATTTACCCGAGGGAGATTACCTCAGGAGGGTTTCAGGGAGGTCATCCAGGCAACTTCTAACTGATACCTTAATCGTTCTTAGATTAGATCCGAGTGGCGCTACTAAAGCGTCTGCATTATCTTTGCCTCGTGACCTTTATGTTCCTATCTCGGGATACAACGAGATGCAGAAGATTAACAGCATTGTTTATTTCACGGATAAACCGACCTTGGTTCAAACTATTCGTGACGTGCTGGATATTCCAATCCATCATGTTGTAGAAGTAGATTTCAATGGATTTATGCGGTTGTTTGAAACAATTGGCGGACTGGACGTTTATCTGGAATATCCTTTGAGAGATAAAAAAGCTCAATTAGATATCCCGGAATCTGGTTGTGTCACTTTAACTCCTCTTCAGGCGTTAGGTCTGGTCAGGTCCAGAGAGTTGCAAGCTTATGTAGAGAACTTTGATGGGTGGTATGGGCCTTCCGCTAACGCGTGGGTAAGAGTCGACGGTACCGGGGATTTTGGCCGGCAAGAACGTCAGCAAGATTTCCTNATACTCGCACTTCAACAAGCTTTTGACTCTGGTTTTCGCAACCCTCTTAAAATAACCGAAATTATTCAGGAGGTTCTAGGCGGGGGTTTCGTTAATCTAGACGACAGACTGACACCTCAAAAGGCAATTGACTTAGCACAACAGTTTCGAAACTTTCGTCCAAACGATCTTGAAAAGTACCTCTTGCCTACCGTTTATGACTTTGCAGACGAACTTTCAATACAGCGGATTGTAGAAGTTGAGGCTGAACCTATTCTTGATGTTTTTCGANTTCCTAGTTTAATTGAATCGGAAGACCTNAGTCTTGATAANAGCTTTTCAGAAATACACCTCGAGAATGTCGAGCTATTTACAGCGACTTCATTTGGATTATTAGAGAATTCTCAAGAGTTCTTTGTTGGTTCAGTAANTGGATCTCAAAAGATGCAAACCGANTTAACGAATGCAGAGAAGAGAGCGGAGATCCTAGAAAAGGCTGCCAAAATACGAGGTTGTTAGGCTAAAACGCCATAAAAGACCAAATGTCCAGATGCTTTGCCGAATTTTTTTTAAAGAACCTTCAAACTTGCGCCAAAAGTGTCTCTGTAACCACTACCGTATGAAGGCATGGGCAAGGCATCATCAGCAAAGAAAATTGCAAGAGCGGAGAAGGCCGTATCATCCANTGGGCCAACTGAACGGANACAGNTAGGCTACCCCTCNGTAGTTGCTTTGGTCNTTGTTTTAGGGCTGGCTCTTGTGGTCTTTGCAAGAGCGACACGTGATGCTGAAGCATCACCTACACTTCAGGAGCATTGGCACGCAGCATATGGAGTCTGGGATTGCGTAACCGAATCATTTTTAACACCATTCCAAAGCGAGTTTGACCCNGAAGGGATACATTCNCACCAAGATGGGCTCATACACATTCATCCATTCACCTCTTCAGTGACAGGGAAAGAAGCGAGAATGAGTGTCTTCCTAAACGCAATGGGGGCANCTCTTTCAAATAGTGGCCTAGAGCTACCAGGAGGCGCAACACTAGAGTCTGGAGTAACGTGCAATGGTGAAGAAGCCGTTATGCAGATCATTCGTTGGGAAGATGCTTTCATCGGAGGGGAGCCCACAAATATCTTCACTGAGAATCTTGCTGATGTNCGTTTTCTCAATGATAGGGAGGCTTACACCATAGCCAGAGCTCCTATCGGGGCTGACATTCCATTGCCTACTTCAATCAACAATCTAGAAGGTGTTCTAGGCGGTAGAACCGGNCCNGGGATTGACCCCCCCAACACGACTAATGTGCCAGGTCCTCAGGACTTCGGGGTGGAACTTGACTGATAGCGATAGGGGGGAGAACTCAGGCCCTGTGATCGTTATNGTCAGTGGTTACTTCAGCCCTTTGCACTGCGGGCATTTGGATTACTTAGAGGAAGCCGCAACAGCAGGCGACCGACTTGTTGTNATTGTCAATAACAATGAGCAGCAGATTTTGAAAAAGGGNAAGNTAATCATGGATCAGGAGGATCGGCTGCGGATCGTCAAAGCGCTATCCGTAGTGGATGAAGCAATTATATCCATTGACAATGATGGGTCTGTGGGGCGAACACTTGCGTTGATCGCCAAGTCGAATGAAAATTCAGATTTGATCTTCGGTAATGGAGGTGACCGNAACTCCTTGGAGGATATTCCTGAAGCAGATGTCTGCCACAAGTACGGTATTGAAACTATTTTTAATTTCGGCGGGACTCAGAAGAGAGATTCCAGCACTAGGATTAATCAAGAATTAGGTTTGGAGACCAAAGGGTAACTCCTATCTAAAAAGGTCATCCTGCGGATCCCGCACTATTTGATCTTGTACGGATCCACTCCCAAACCAACTANTATCGGCACCGCGGACTATAGCGATGGGAATACCTGAAGATTTCCCCATAACAAGTTCAGCTGCTGATGCTAGTTCATCNACCAAAGCGACCTCAGTTACTTGCATTTCCCTGCCGAACGCATCAGGGCTTCCCCGTANATCTAGTATTGGTAGAACGCCGGCACTACCNATAGCTACATCAGTTAGGCCTCTTCTCCAAGGTCTACCAAAAGTATCNGAAATGATTATTCCGACGTCTAGTTGGAATCTGCCTGCCAGACCATCGCGNAATCTTCTAGCCGAGCGATCACTGTCATCAGGAAGTAGTGCTGCTTGACCGCGCTTCACATTTGATAAGTCAATTCCGGCGTTTGCACAAACGAATCCATGTTTGGTTTGACTAATTATAAGGTCGCCGCGACGCCTAAGAATTCTTACGGATTCTCTCTCCACTAACGGCTTATGGCTCAAGGGATCATTTGGATCAATATCGATCATTTGATTCTCTGCCTTGGAAATAATCTTTTGAGTAACGACGAGAATNTCACCTGACTGAATATTGTTTAACTGCCCAATTATTTCAACTAAATCATCACCGGGTGATATTTCGGGGATACCTTCAAGTGGAATTATTTCTAATTTTGTCATTTCAGCCTGCTATCNCTTCAAATNTAGTCTTACAAAGATCAGCTGCCTTTGTGCTATTGGTCATCACTGTATCTGTAATGATGCAGTTAAGGCCTAATTCTTGAATCCTCTTTTTTTCATGTTTNTCAACGTCATCAATCACAAACGTTCCAACAATATCTTTGTACATTTTCGCAACAGCAGATGCAGATGCTTCATAGCCAAGTTCGTTGAGGAGGCGANCGGCAGGACCCTTTAATGCTTTGCCTCCAATAATTCCGGAGATTGCAATAACATCTTTGCGCCGTTTCTGCAGAGCATCCTTAATTCCCGCAATGGAAAGTATCGGAGCGATACTCACCAAAGGGTTTGAGGGAGCGATTAGAATAACATTAGCTCCAAGGATTTCAGAGATTAATTCCGGGGCTGGTTGGGCCATTTCGTGTCCTTGAAACTTAATGCTGGCAATTTCAACATCATGTGCTAGNCGAACAAAATAGTCTTGAAAGTTNAGATCTTCTCCGCTNACGGTTGAAACAATNGTCCTAACAGGATCGTTACTCATCGGAATGACATTGACTCCAACTCCCCACTTGGATGCTATTTCACGAGTGACCTCTGAAAGGGTAGCTCCCTCAGTAAGTCTCTGCGTACGAAATAAATGAGTTCCAAGATCTCTATCCCCAAGGCGAAACCAATCAATTCCTCCGTACATGGTTANCATATCCATTGCGCGCCAACCCTCGCCCCTTAAGCCCCATCCAGTATCGGGGTTAATTTCGTTTCCGAGTGTATATATTACGGTATCGATATCTGGGGAGATATGAAGGCCGTGNAGTGATAAGTCATCTCCTGTATTGACAATAGCTGTTATTGAATCAGGAGCGACTACCTTTACAAGGCCTCGTAGTAATTTGGCAGCACCGACGCCGCCACAAAGAACAACTATCTTCTTTCCAACCAATTCTGTCACGCCAAACCTTTGAGGCGTCCCTCAAGCAGGGCTAGGTCCGCTTCAACCATCATGGCCACAAGGTCTTTGAACGACGTGCTGGGCTCCCAAGCAAGTACCCTATTCGCTTTCCCATAATCGCCAACGAGAAGATCAACCTCTGCTGGCCTAAAAAATTGTTCATCAACTACAACATGNTCCTCGTAGTTGAGTCCAAGGTGGCTAAAGGCAAGGTCGCAAAATTCCCGGACGCTATGTGTCATTCCGGAACAGATAACATAGTCGTCAGGTTGTTCTTGTTGTAGCATCATCCACATCGCCTCAACATAGTCTCCGGCGAAACCCCAATCTCTCTTCGCATCAAGATTGCCCAAGGAGAGCTTTTCCTCAAGTCCTAATTTGATTGATGCGGCACCGTAACTTATTTTTCGGGTAACAAACTCTAGGCCGCGTCTCGGACTTTCATGATTGAACAGGATGCCGCTAGAAGCATGGAGATTGTAGCTTTCGCGATAATTGACAGTTATCCAATGCCCATAAACTTTCGCAACGCCATAAGGGCTTCTTGGGTGAAATGGGGTGGCTTCTGTTTGAGGAACTTCTGCCACTTTGCCAAACATCTCACTAGAGCTCGCTTGATAAAATCGTATCGTAGGATTTACGATACGAATTGCATCGAGCATTCGAGTAACACTTAAAGCTGTTGTTTCTCCAGTTAGCACTGGTTGTCCAAATGAAGTTTGCACAAAGGATTGAGCAGCAAGATTATAAATCTCGTCCGGTTCGTGAATTTTTATAGCATCAATAAGTGAGATCTGGTCAAGTAGATCACCATTTACGAAATCTATAGATCCCTGTATGTGCGCAATTCGTTCGTAATTCACTGTGCTGCTTCTTCTGACCATTCCTACGACCTCGTAGCCTTTCCGAAGAAGAGCTTCGGCAAGGTAAGACCCATCTTGACCAGTGATTCCTGTAATAAGTGCTTTTGGCAAAAGATCTCCTTACCTATTCTGAGCTATGAGAGCCTTTGTTGACTCGATGGTATCTTTAATGGTTTGATCAAATTCTATACGGGGTTCCCAGCCAGTTTGCTTTTGAAGCTTTGAGTAATCTCCAATCAGTACAGGTGTATCTGCTGGCCTATGGAGATTAGGGTCTATTTTCAGATCAAGTTCAGAATCAATTTGACTTAAAAGCGCAGTCGCTAAATCTTGAATTTTTCTCCCAATTCCGGAACATACATTGTAGACGTTCCCTCCTTCTCCTTTAGTAAGAATTAATCTGTAGGCTCGTACAACATCTCGAACATCGGTAAAGTCTCGAATTGTTTTGAGATTCCCGACAGTAATCTCCGACTGTCCGAGTTGCTCCGCTAAGAGCATCCGTTTGGCTAATGCAACTGCTACAAAATTTTCCTTTTGGCCGGGGCCGAAGTGGTTAAATGATCTTGCACGCATAATTTCAAAATTAGGGGAACCCATCTGCTTGCATAGGATCTCTGCAGCGGATTTACTTGCGGCATATGGGTTTGATGGGTTGAGCACATGCTTTTCAGTTATCGGCAACTCAGATTTCTGAACCGAACCGTAAACCTCGGCGCTAGAAACGCAAAGTACTTTCTTAACGTTGAATAGTTGGCATGCAAGAAGCATGTTTAGGGTGCCTTCAGCGTTTACGCGAAAAGTTGACAGTGGATCTTCCCAAGAGGCTTTCACATCTGCCTGTCCAGCAAGGTGGTAAACATAGTCAGGTCGAATTTTTGACATTAGATCGGTGATGCCAGCAGCGTCTAGCAAGTCAGGTCCTCCTACAGATAGGTCAGAGCAGAAAACCTCATCACCTTCATTAGAAAGATGCTCGGCTAAATGTTGGCCAACAAACCCAGCAGACCCTGTTATTAGAGCTTTCATGATTTCCCTCACTAACTACTTGATAATTGTACTGCTGAGAAGAAAGGCTCACTTGCGAAGAATCACAAAGGTTAGTTTTTATCTTACAGATACTCGCTGGGGTAAATGAGAATTAGCGAATTCGGGATTATTATTCGCCACAGTGGAAGATTTGACTAAAAGTGATGAAATTGAGTTTACTGATGAAGTCTTTTCGTTCCCTCCTGTTCGAATTGCTGTAGTAGCGCATAAGGAGAATGACTGGTTTCAAGAATCTGTAGCTTCGTTCGCAAACCTGAATTATTTGGATAAACAGCTCACTGTTCTTACTACAGGGCAAATGGAATGGGTAGAGCCCATAGTAAGCCAGTACTTTCCCGATGCCGAAATACTAGAAGTAGACCCCGAGGCTGGGCTTGGAGCAAATTTTAATGCGGTGTTAAGTAATCATGATGAGCCCGCATTCTATTTATTTTGTCACCATGACGTCGCTTTAGCTCCTGATGCTCTGCGACTCATGGTTGAAGAATCGTACCGTTCAAATGCTGCGGTNGTAGGACCTAAAGTAGTGAATTGGGAACGNCCCAATGAGCTCCTAGACGTTGGGAATGTTATGAACAGCCTCGCAGTCGCAGTTCAGAGAGTTGAAGCAGGGGAGATTGATCAAGAACAATTTGATTCCGTTGAGCAGGTATTCGCTGTATCTAATACAACATTTTTAGTCAGGGCAGATCTCTTTAGAGCTCTAGGTGGCTTCGATGAGGAAATGGGGATGTTCGGTGAGGACCTTGATTTCTGCTGGCGAGCTCAAATCGCAGGTGGAAAGATTATGTTAGTACCCGGAGCAATAGCTCGCCACAGAGATGAAAGTGGTGAGTACCAAACGAATCCGAAGAGAAGTAGGTTGATGGAGCGACATCGACTTAGATCAATTCTCAGTAACTATGGGAAAGTAAGGGTTCTGCCTATGCTTCTCCTGAACCTTTTGATTTCTACAATAAGAGGCATTTTAGGTCTGCTTCGTGGTCGTCTTACTAATCTACTGATACTCATTGATTCTTTTATTTGGAATCTTCTGAACGTAAAATCCTTGATCCAAAAGCGAAAAGTAATTAGCAAGTTGAGGCAAGTAACGGATTCAGAACTTTTAGCGCTAAATACAAATTCATACCACACACAAAGAGTTCTTCCATCTTTAGATACTGTCGTAGGCGCAAAGCAAGGATCAAACGGCCGACTATATGCATGGATTAACGAACTTCGGAGCGGCCCATCAAAGGTTTCTGTAGCTTTCTCTCTTCTCTCTGTAACCCTGTTTCTCTTTGGTAGTAGGCATCTACTCACTCGAAAAGTGCCTGTAGTTGGTGAGTTCGTTCCCTTTGATAGTGGACCAAAGGAAATCTTTGAACTCTGGGCGTCAGGTTACTGGACAAGCGGACTCGGATATGAGGGAGCGATGCCAAATGCTATGGGCATAATTGGTTTTCTCGGAATTATATTTTTAGGTTTTATGGGATTGCTTAGAACTGTGCTTACTCTCGGGATGATCCCAATAGGGGTATTGGGTATTTGGTTTTTTCTTAAACCATTCGGTTCGCCGTACATTAAAGTTTCTGGAGCGTTGATATACCTAGTGAGTCCTGTCTCGTATTATGCGCTAACTGTAGGGAACTGGGATGCGCTCATCCTGTACGGGTCTTTACCTTGGGCTCTCACGATGATTGGTCGCGCAGGAAAGTCCTCGCCTTTAGGGAAATCTGGCGGAAAAGTAGGTCACAACCTTATCAGTTCGGACTTCTTTAGAGAGGCCTTAGCCTTAGGTATTTTGATAGGCGTTATCGTTTCTCTTTCGCCAGTATCGGTGTTGTCGATTACTGCTGTTGCGATGTTTGTTCTCGTAGGCTCATTGATTGCCGGAACAACTATCAAGATCGCCCGTTTTGTAATGATTATTTCTGTTAGTTGCTTTGTTGCTCTGGCTCTGAATCTCCCGTGGCTGCTTGATGGGTTTATTTATAACCCATCATTAGAAACTATCTTAGGTAAACGGACTTTAAATTCGGACACGATTAGCGTCGCTAAAGCATTGACTTTGAACCCTGATATAACTGGAAATTCTATTTTGGGATGGGGGTTTCCGGCTGTTGCTGCTGTCCCGCTTCTGATCGCAAAGGGAGAGAGATGGGGATGGGCAGTGCGCGGTTGGACCTTCTACCTAGCTGGAGTTGGGTTGGTATGGATTGAGACGATGGAATATCTATCATTTCCCCTCCCACAGATAGAGATCCTCCTTATACCTGGATCTCTAGGTCTTGCTATTGCAGGCGCAATGGGCGCTGGAGCGCTTCAACGTGACCTTCAAACATTTAAGTTTGGCTGGAGGCAAATGATTCCAGTCACAGCAATAGTGGCAATTACTATGACGGTCCTGCCATTTCTCAGTTTAACGTTTTCTGGGGATTGGGGAATGCCGAACGATGAACTGAATGATGTCCTCATATACGAGGAGGGTGCTAATGGTAAAGTGCTGTGGATTAGTGATAGTGATCTGTTACCTGAGCCTGGTGAGAAATTTACCGATGATCTATCAATTCTTGTGACGAGTGGTTTGGTATCAACTTTTGAAAACCGTTGGCAACCGCCAAAGACCAACATTGATGACTTGTTGAAAGAATCTTTGGATCTTGCTCGAGATAATGGAACATCAAATCTAGGAATTTTATTAGCGCAATTTGGGATAACCGATATTGTTCTTCTTGAACGCTTGGTGCCTCTTCCGTCCAGTAGCCCTAGCTTTCAGATAGAGGAACGATTTAAACTTTCCCTATCACGCCAATTAGATCTATTAAAAATAAACGTTGCGCCTGGCATTACTCGCTATAAGAATTTATCCTCGGTGGGCTTCGGAGCGATAGTAGCGGAGGGAGGTACCGTAATGCGTGGAGTATCCGACTACGCTTCGACTTCGGGAAGTCCATTTATTGGGGGCTTGCAAGCGATCAGCATGAATAGGAGGCATTATCAAGGCGCCATTGGGGCTGATCAAGAGGTTTATGTGGCTTTTCCTTTTTCGAAGCAATGGAAACTTGAAGTTAACAATGTCGCTTTTGAACCTGAAATTGCTTTAGATTGGGCAACAGGATTTTCTCCGAAAAGTAATGGAACAATAGACCTGAGGTACAGTACCAGCGGCACTCAAAAGGCTGCAGTTGCTCTCCAAATTATCCTCTGGTCTTTAGCAACTGTAGCGCTTGCTCGCACTTTGTCTGATGTGAAAGTAGATGAAAAGTGAAAGTTACGCGCTGGCCAGCAATCTTGATATTTGCATTACTTATAATTGCTTCGTTGGTCATTCAACCTGATAATGAAAGTCCTTCGAGTTCAGTACTTCAGAAAAATCAACCGTCTCTAGTTGGGGATATTAAGAATCTCTCGTCAACTTGGTATTGCGNGGCCGGAAGTGTTGGAGGCGCTGGTTTAGCGAATCATGAAATACTGATAGGTAATCCTTCTGACGCAGAGTCCTCGGTCCNTATTTCTGTAGTTTCTGTCCTTGCCCCCAACCAGCAAGATTCGA
This sequence comes from Actinomycetota bacterium, assembly GCA_002712415.1. Lineage (GTDB taxonomy): Bacteria > Actinomycetota > Acidimicrobiia > Acidimicrobiales > UBA8592 > UBA8592. The sequence continues at coordinate 17,496 of PATO01000011.1, forward strand.
ATGGTGATTCAGGAACCACTTTGCTCGACGTACTCCAACTTCCCNTANTGCAGAAGGAGTTGCCGATATCTCCAAGATCTGTAACTTCAGTCAAATTGTCAGAAATTGATGGTGTTTCAGGCGAATACGCTGCGGCCTTGATTCAGTCGAATTTAGGAAACCTAATAGTTGAACACCGACTAACTGGCGCATTGGGTTTCGCTCAATCAACGTGTGCGTCAACTACATCCGCAGAATGGAACTTTGCTGCAGGAACAACGAGGTTGGGAACGCGTGAAATGATCTTTCTTTTTAACCCCTACCCCGACAGTGCGGTGCTAGACATCACGTTTGCAGCAGATGGCCGNACTCGCCGACCGGATTCTTATAACGGATTGGTAGTTCCCCCTCAATCGTTATTGCCGATTGATGTAACATCAGTAGTTACCCTAGCGGAAACTATCAGCACGCAAATAACTGCTCGAACAGGACGAATCGTAGCGGAACGTCTNGTCATGTTCGGTGATGAAATAGCTCCAAACGGCTTAGATGTCGAAGTCGGGTCNCCAAGTTTAAATGATCTTTGGGCTTTTCCAGGAGGCATGGAGTCTGAGGCCCTAGTTTCACTTACAATCTTCAACCCCTCAGAAACAATAGTAGCTGATGTAGATATTGAAATTATTCCTGACGTATCTAATGTCGGTTATATTGAACCAATCTCTCTAGCTGTGCCNGCTGCCAGTTCAAGAGTAGTCAATTTCCTATTTGGTCAGGAAGGGGGAGACCCCTCTCTCATAGATGCATCAACTCGAATTGCAAAGGGTATCCCNTTTTGGGTTGTCGTTCGCAGTACCAACGGTGTGCCAATCGCCTCCGAGAGGGTCTTNATAACTCCTTCCGAAGGGAATTTAAGCTCCGGTTATAACTGGGGAGTTGACGTTTCAGCAGAAAAGCACTATTTAATTTTNCAAGAGCCATCAGGAAAAGTAGCNATAGCTAATCCAGCTTCTGATCGCCTAACCTTAATTCAAATTAAGGCGCTCTCAAACGGTGATATCTTTTCATCGCAAACAATAGAGATNGCGGCTAAATCAAGAAAGATTATTGACNTGCAGCAATTGGGAGTACCACAAGATTCTATTTTGGAGATAACNTCAACTGAGCCANTCAGTATNGAAAGATACATTGGAACAANGAATTCTGGGGACTGGGGAAATGTTTCACCGGCTGCAGNGAACGTTTCAGATTTATANATTTCGCCACCAGAATTTGACTAGTTAATCACCACACTCTGCCCGCTCTCAGGTGGCACGATACCCAGATTCACTAACGCTTCNGATATTGCGATTGCNGGTGGAATACCAGCGAAAGACCACTGCACAATTCCCTTTCGGTCGGCCAAGAGCAAAATAGGAACAGCATCAATTTCGTACCTAATGTGCAACGATTTTTGCGTGGCATAATCAATATTTTGAACGACAACATTTGGTAAAGATATCTTCGAAACTTCATTTAGGACTGAGACGCAGGCATCACAAGTATCCGAAGTAAACAAGACGAAAATCCATTCAACNTCNGAGTCATTGAAGTCTGACCGATCTAATTGGTAGGGAAGTATTGATTTAGGTACGGAGGGACGATCAGGGACTCTTCGATTGGCTAACGTTGAAATNNCGAANGCAGAAAGAGCAATTACTAATACGAGGATGATAGTNAGTATCATTCTCTATTTAGCTAGAGGTTGTCAGATTTGCTGAAATTTTGCAGAGCGGGTACGTCTTCATTTGGTTCGCCAGGTGCCAAATCCTTATGGTCATCTCGGTCAGTCTTTGGAATTCCCAAAAGTTCATGAACATCNTTGCTATCTAAAGTCTCCTTAACGAGTAGTGATTGGGCAAGTGCNTCCAATCCCTCTCGATTCTCATTGAGTAGGTCATGACAGCGTTGTTCAGCTTCTCTAAGGATTGACTCAATTTCTTCATCAATGAGATTAGCCATGTCATCAGAGTAATCTCTCCCACGTCCCATATCTTCTCCAAGAAACACTTGCTCCTGAGACCTCCAAGCCATAGGGCCGACTCGTTCACTCATTCCCCATTCGCGCACCATTTTTCTTGCCATGTCAGTCGCTCGAGCTAAATCATCGGCAGCTCCGCTTGAGACCTCACCAAAAACTATGTCTTCAGCAACTCGACCTCCTAGCATTTTTACTAANTCATCTTTCACGTAGCTCTTTTGAAGTAGATACCTATCTTCCTCTGGTAAAGTCATAGTNACTCCGAGAGCCATGCCTCGGGGGATTATGGAGACTTTATGAAGTGGGTCTGCATTTGGCATCAACGCAGCGGCTAGAGCATGACCGCTCTCATGNTAAGCTACTCTNTCTCGTTCGTGGCTATTTAGAACTGTTGCTTCTCGTGTTTGCCCCATGAGGACCCGATCTCTNGCTTGTTCTAGGTGGGTATTATGAACTCTCGTATCACCCCCGCGAACGGCGATCAGGGCAGCTTCATTTATGAGATTAGATAAATCTGCTCCGCTCATCCCTGGTGTCCCACGCGCTAGTAGACCTAGATCNACATCTTCATCCATTTTCTTAGCTTTGGCGTGAACTTCTAAGATTTGTTCACGATCATCCAATTCAGGAAGAGAAACTATTACCTGCCTATCAAATCGTCCCGGCCTAAGTAATGCAGGATCTAGAATATCNGGTCTGTTAGTGGCGGCCATCATAACGATGCCTTCGGTTGCTTCAAAGCCGTCCATCTCTGCAAGCATTTGGTTTAGAGTTTGTTCGCGCTCGTCATGTCCGCCTCCAAGCCCTGCCCCTCTTTTGCGCCCGATGGAATCAATTTCATCAATAAAGATGATTGCGCTTCCCATTTTGCGGGCACTTTGGAAGAGGTCCCTTACTCGGCTTGCTCCGACGCCAACAAACATTTCCATGAAGTCGCTTCCGGTGACAGATAAGAACGGTNCCCCCGCCTCGCCCGCCACAGCTCTAGCAATTAAAGTCTTACCTGTGCCAGGCGGACCAACAAGNAGAACGCCTTTTGGTATGCGTGCGCCGATTTCAGCAAACTTTTCGGAGTCTTGAAGGAAGTCAACAACTTCCTGTATCTCTTGCTTAACTCCCTGATAGCCCGCAACATCATCAAAAGTAGTTGAAGGCCTCTCTGTTGTATAAGCNTTCGCTTTTGAACGCCCTATGGACATTATATTTCCCATTTGACCTTGAGCNCTTCTATTCAACCAATAGAAAAANAGAAGAATTAGCGCGAGTGGCCCTAGAACAGGAATTATGAATCCAGTCCAGATATTTGAACCGGGAGTAAAGAATTTAAAATCTTCAATATTCTCTAGGAAAAGCCNCTCATCATCGCTTGAGAGTTCAAGTGGGCCTGAAGTTNTGAATTTATCCCCTGATGTGGACTGAAAAGAAATTTTACCAGTGTTGTTATTGAACTGTGCGATCTCCACTTGTCCGGAAGTGACTTGTGTGCGGAATTCNTGATAAGGCACATCCGTAGCGTCGTCATTGTTGAGGATGTTTGGCAGGAAGAANAGGGCCAAAAGTCCTAAGGCNAANAGATATGAAACCCTTTTNCTCCAAGGGTTAACCGCTTTTGTTTCTTCGTCCTCTCGTGGGGAGTCTTTGGGTGCTGGTGGAAGGCTTTCACTCATAAATATATCGTAGTGGCATTAGNGTCCATTGAATCAGTCAAGGATGAGATGTTAAGAGTTTCTTGTCACATTAAATGTGATGCTCTGACGTTTTGGTTAGGATTCTCAATGTGTCTGACACAGTTGGTTCTNAAAATAGCTTCCCTAGCGAACAATACCATTTTCCGCACCCTGGCCGGCTTGAAGACGATTGGCGAAAGTGGGGATTTGGTCAAGTTGTAGTTGGGTATGGCCTAAGTTTAGTAGCTTCAATAGTGACACTGAGCCTCATCTCAGAACTTGCGGGTTATGAAAAGTGGGATGANCTACCAATGTGGGGAGTCTCTTTGGTTGGCCTCTCTCAGCAACTCGTCTTGATATTCGCTGTAATGATTTCTGCAAGTGCGTTTGGGTTTAGCTTGCAGAAGGATTTTCTATTCCAGACAAAACAGAGTGATGTNGGCAAAGGGTTGTGTTACGGCGTAGCTGCTCAACTTCTAGTTGTTCCTTTTGTGACATACCCGTTTGTGTGGATATTTGATATCGANACTGATCAAATAAGTGAGCCGGCACGGGAGTTAAGTGACAAAGCTACATCACCGCTTGGGGTAGTAGCGATTATTATTACAGTGGGTTTACTAGCGCCCGTTGCGGAGGAGCTTTTCTTTCGAGGTCTCTTATATGGGTCTATTAGGAAAAGAGGAAACTCTGAAAAGTCCCGAAAAGTAATNGTNTGGACTTCAGTGATAATATCGTCNGCAATCTTTTCAGCTATTCACTTTCAGTTGCTTCTTTTCCCTGCTCTATTCGTAGTTGGTATGATNTTCGCCCTCATTTATGAAAGATCACAAAGATTGGCTTTAGCAATTTGGGCACATGTCGGGTTCAACGCTACGACACTGTTTTCACTNCTTGTGCTTGATTAAGNCCTAAATGATTTTACTTCTTCTGTGTGCTCAGTATCGCTTCTCGCTACCTTGAATACATGGGTGATNTAAATGCAATCTTCAAATCTTATGACATAAGGGGACTGTACCCTCAAGAGATAGATGAAGAAGTTTGTAGAAANATTGGATACGCGTTTGCAAAGTTTCTATTAGAAGAAGACCCTCAAGCTACCAAGATAATAGTCGGAGTTGACATGAGGCTTTCTTCAGAAAGCCTCTCGGATCAGTTCGTCAAGGGAATACTTGCTCTTGGTCTAGATGTNATCCATCTAGGCTTAAGTTCGACGGATATGCTCTATTACGCCTCGGGTTCACTTGGNGCACCAGGGGCAATTTTTACTGCCTCTCATAATCCTGCAGANTATAACGGAATTAAGTTATGTAGAGCCCATGCGGCACCTATCGGTGAAGGTTCAGGATTAGAGCGCATCAAAAACCTTGCCAATACGGTGACTGNAATTCCAGATGAATCAAATGGTGCGGTCACTCNCTTTGATCTTCTAGAAGGGTTCACCGAACATATCCTCAGCTTTGTCAAACCAGANGTAATAANTGGAAAAAAAATAGTTGCTGACACAGCAAACGGAATGGGTGGCTTAATAGTNCCTTCTGTATTCGCACAGATCCCATCAGAAGTCGACATCCTTTACGGAGAACTTGATGGAAGCTTCCCTAACCATCCAGCAGATCCTTTGAATCAGGAAAACTTGAAAGATCTAATTAAAAGTGTTGTAGATTCTTCCGCTGATATCGGGCTTGCATTTGATGGTGATGCGGACAGAGTATTCCTTATCGATGAGACAGGGATGCCTCTCTCTGGTTCAATCACGACCGCTATCGTCGCAAAAAGTATCCTTGATCAACAATCGGATGCAACCATTATCCATAACCTGATATGTTCTCAAGTCGTNGAAGAAACAATAATTGCGGAAGGTGGTAANGCGGTCCGAAGCCGAGTGGGNCATTCACATATAAAGAAGTTGATGGCTGAAACAGGCGCGGAATTTGCCGGAGAACATTCAGGCCACTACTACTTCAAANGAAACTTTCGCGCTGATTCCGGTATTATCGCAGCACTGATTGTGCTGGAATACATGTCGATGAAAGGTGTTAAGCTCTCCGAACTTCGAGAAATATACGACGTCTACAGTTCCACAGGCGAAGTGAACTATAGGGTTCAAAACCAAGGGGAATTACTAAAAGTGGTTGAGCAACAGTTCAGAAATGAAAAAACCGATCATCTTGACGGACTTACGATCAAATCGGAAAACTGGTGGTTTAATCTTCGTTCTTCAAACACAGAACCGCTTATCCGACTCAATCTAGAAGCGGAAAGTAAAAGCAAATGTGACGAAATACTCAACATTATCGAAAACATCATTGTNGCTTTCGATGAAAGTGATGGGAATCATTAAACGNTCCGTTAAAATTAGGCAATGAGCTTAGATCCAGAATTATTAGCAATTTTGGCTTGTCCAGAGGATAANGAAGAACTTATTTACNTAGCAGAGGATGAGGTGCTTTACAATCCAAGATTGCGTAAAGCTTACGACATACGGAATGGAATTCCGGTGTTGCTAGTGTCTGAATCTAGAAAAGTCTCTGATGAAATACACGATCGGTATACAAATCTCTGAGCCCAAATTCAGTTAGTACTCTGTGCGCTGAAAAGCTAAGTGGTGCAATAGAATGTAACAGGCTGCAAGAGAATCAAATGATCTCAGCTGATATATACAATTTGAAAGGCTGGCCGTGATAGACAACGATTTTAAAGTAGCAGACATATCGCTAGCAGATTTCGGGAGAAAAGAAATACGTCTTGCCGAGAATGAGATGCCAGGCCTCATGGCTCTTCGCGCTGAACTGTCTGATGAGAAACCACTGCAAGGAGCTAGAATCGCTGGTTCTCTTCATATGACGGTTCAAACAGCTGTCTTGATTGAAACCCTTGTTGAGTTAGGCGCTGATGTTCGATGGGTCTCTTGTAACATTTTTTCTACACAAGACCATGCTGCTGCGGCGGTTGTAACTGGCCCCTATGGAACAAGTGAAAAGCCTTCGGGAGTTCCGGTATTTGCATGGAAAGAGGAAACTTTAGAGGAGTACTGGTGGGCAACTGAACAACTTTTCCGCTGGCCAGACGGTAAAGGGCCTAATTTAATACTTGACGATGGAGGCGATGCAACGTTGATGGTCCATAAAGGACTTGAATACCAAAAGGCTGGGATGATTCCCGAACCTGAGGAAAAGGATTCGGAAGAGTGGACTGTTTTTCTCAACCGCATGAAAAATATTGCAGAGAACAAGAGCATAGATTGGGAACAAATAGCCTCATCGGTCAAGGGAGTATCAGAAGAAACAACGACAGGGGTTCACCGCCTTTATCAAATGCAAAGCGAATCATCTTTGCTGTTTCCGGCAATCAATGTCAATGACTCAGTCACTAAGTCAAAGTTTGATAATTTGTACGGTTGCCGTCATTCACTGATTGATGGAATAAATCGAGCGACCGACGTTATGCTCGGAGGAAAAGTTGCCTGCGTATTAGGCTACGGCGACGTCGGTAAAGGGTGCGCCGCATCTCTCGCAGGGCAAGGTGCACGAGTTGTGGTTACCGAAGTTGACCCAATATGTGCATTGCAAGCTGCAATGGAAGGCTATCAAGTGGTCCGCTTAGAAGACGTTATGGAAACTGCGGATATCTTCATAACGGCTACAGGCAACAAAGACATAATCACAGCACAACACATGGCACGAATGAAACATCAAGCCATAGTAGGGAATATTGGGCATTTCGATAACGAGATAGACATGGCAGGATTGCAACAAATGTCAGATGTTCAGAGAGTGAATATCAAACCACAAGTTGACGAGTATCTTTTCCCTGATGGACACTCAGTCATCATCCTTTCTGAAGGAAGATTGTTAAATCTTGGAAATGCGACCGGCCACCCGAGTTTCGTAATGAGTTGCAGCTTCACAAATCAAGTAATGGCACAAATTGACTTACTCGAAAATGCTGAAGATTATGCAAACGAAGTCATTACCCTACCCAAAGAACTCGATGAGAAAGTAGCGAGACTACATTTAGACTCGCTCGGCGTGCGACTTACGGAATTGACTGAAGACCAAGCCGATTACATTGATGTAAATGTAGATGGCCCATTCAAGCCGGCACACTACCGGTATTAGACAACCCTGCTAGCATATTCATGAAACTTGTGCTGAATTATGGAGCCTGAAACCGTTGAGTAAAAACCCAATCAAAAAAATCCTTCGATCTGGCGAAGGAAAAAAACTTAAGCTTCTACAGGACCTAGTTCCTGATATCAATGAGCTAGAGCAGGATTTCCAAAAGCTTTCTGACGAAGGTTTACGCGCTAAAACCTCAGAGTTCAAATCACGTGTAACGCAGGGTGAGGGTGTAAATTCTTTAATTATTGAAGCCTTTGCAGTCGTAAGAGAAGCATCAAAACGAGTGTTAGGGCAACGGCACTATGACGTTCAATTAATTGGTGGAGCCGCACTGCATTTCGGATGGGTTGCTGAGATGAAAACAGGTGAAGGTAAAACTCTAACCTCAACGCTCCCAATATATCTAAACGCCCTATCCGGTAAAGGCGTCCACGTCGTTACCGTAAATGANTATCTGGCGACACGAGATGCTGAATGGATGGGGCAGATATATAAATGGCTTGGATTNGAAGTCGGGCTAGTCGTCCCTGGNAGTAGGGATACCCAACATAAAAGACGACAATACAGCGCAGACATAACATANGGAACCAATAACGAATTGGGATTCGATTATTTGCGNGACAATATGACGATGTCACTAGAGAATAAGGTCCAAAGAGGTCACAACTATTGCATCGTTGACGAAATTGATAGCATCCTCATTGACGAAGCTAGAACCCCACTTATTATCAGCGGGAAATTNGCAGACGCAGCAAAAACTTACTACCAGTTTGCGTCAATAGTGCAACGATTACGTAGAGATGAACATTANGAAGTNGATGAAGAGAAGAGGACAGTTGCGCCAACAGAGAGTGGNGTGACNGCGGTAGAGAANGCTCTANANATTGAAAANCTTTATGAGGGTGTTTCAGCAAANCTAGTTCACCAATTTCAAGTTGCTNTAAAAGCAAAGGAACTTTTTCATAAAGATAAGGAATANATCATTGCAAATGGTGAAGTAAAAATAGTCGATGAGTTCACGGGACGCGTACTCGANGGAAGACGATGGAGCGATGGTCTTCACCAAGCTGTTGAAGCTAAAGAAGGGGTTTCAATTAAGGAAGAAAATCAAACNTTGGCAACGATTACGCTCCAAAACTATTTCCGNCTTTATGACAAGCTAGCCGGCATGACAGGAACTGCTGAAACTGAAGCGGCAGAATTTTATAACACCTATGGCTTNCACGTTGTTCCTATCCCAACAAACCTACCAATAGTTCGTAAAGACCAAGTGGACTTCATCTATCGGTCGGAAATGGGTAAATACAACGCATTGGTAGAAGACATTATTGAACGCAATGAGAAAGGTCAACCGATCCTAGTAGGCACNATATCNGTNGAGAAATCGGAACTTNTTTCCGANCTGCTTGATAAAAGNGGAATCCACCATAATGTGNTGAATGCCAAGCTTCANGCTAANGAAGCTGATGTCGTNGCTCAAGCTGGGCGTATAGGTTCNGTNACAGTAGCGACAAACATGGCCGGACGAGGTGTTGATATTATTCTTGGAGGCAACCCAGAAGCATTGGCTGAAAGAGATCTTCGTTCAGAGGGCCTAGAGCAATCGGNTGAAAAAGGTNNCGCTCGGTACAANGNACTNTTGAACAATTACCAANCNATCTGCTCTGATGAAGGNAAAAGAGTTAAAGATGTTGGCGGCCTCTATGTTCTNGGNACCGAACGGCATGACAGTCGCCGTATCGACAATCAGNTACGAGGTCGTTCAGGAAGNCAAGGAGACCCTGGNGAGTCNAGATTCTATCTTTCCTTAGAAGACGAACTTATGAGACTCTTCGCCACGGGCGCAATGGATTTCGTAATGAAAAAAGCATTACCTGATGATGCACCTTTAGGTGACAAGTTTGTTTCAAAGGCTATAGAAAGGGCACAAAATACTGTNGAACAGCGNAATGCTGAAACNNGAAAAAATGTTTTGAAATATGACGAGGTAATGAATGANCAGAGAAAAGTAATNTACGCCCGNCGNAANGAAATCTTAAGCGGAGAGGANCTACGAGAAGATACGATCAACAACTTTGCAGCGGTAATTGACGATGCACTTGATACATACTGCGTAACAGAACACAAAGAGGATTGGGACCTTGAGGGATTAGCAACCGCTTTACAAGCTCTATGGCCCCAGANAGTTGAATNATCAGACCTAGAGAAACATCAAGACGTAAATGAACTNTACGAAGCAGTTATGGGNAATGCAATACAATTTTATGAAAGCCGTGAACAAGAACTCACTCCTGATGTGATGAGGCAAGTNGANGGGCAAATCATGCTTCGTATTCTTGACCAAAGATGGCGAGANCATTTGTACTCNATGGATTANCTGAAAGAAGGAATTCACTTACGTGCTATGGGNCAAAAAAATCCNTTAACCGAATGGCAACGTGAGGGATTNGAAATGTTTGAAACGATGATGGACTCTGTCAGCGAGGATTTTNTNAAGTACGTCAGCCACATTGAGATAAGTGACAATCCTNNAACAGGTNACGAGAAAAANACTCTCGACCAATCTCAAAATGTGCAGTACTCGGGTACAGANGAAATAGCGTCCGGTGCACNNGCTGCGATCAGTTCAAATAAGGCCGCTGNAGCCGTCATGGNTAATGCGCCTACCGTCGTNGAAGANAACAAATCAGTTAAACAAAAGACTGTAGTGAAAAGCGAATTTGAAAAGACAGGAAGGAATGATCCGTGCCCATGCGGATCAGGAAAGAAATTTAAACAATGCTGCGGGCGTTAGTTCGCCTTAAGTCAACGCAGGTAAGACTCTGGAGTAAGGTTTAACTCATGTCCGAATCATTACCCGACCTTCAAGAGGTGAAGAGTCGGCTTCAAGAAGCATCAACATACTTGCGAATAGAGGAAATCTTAGACCGCAAAATTGAGCTAGAAGATTTGGTGGCCCAGCCGGGCTTTTGGGATGACGCTAAAGGCGCAAAGAAATTAAGCCAAGAACTAGCAGAAATCTCCGAAGACATAACCGTTTACCAAAATTTGATGATCAAAATTGAAGACGCGGAAACTCTCATCGACCTTGCCAGCGAAGAAGGTGACAGCGCCATTCTTGCGGAAGCAAATCAACTGCTCCAAGATATTGGAGGCGAGTTCACCGAGCTGGAGCTTCGGTCATTATTTACCGGAGAACATGACGAACGAGATGCTGTTTGCCATATTCAGTCAGGTGAAGGAGGAACCGAAGCACAAGACTGGGCTGAAATGCTTCTCAGAATGTATCAGCGATGGGCTGAGCAAAAGGGCCTATCCTTTGACATTACAGCCGTTTCGGAGGGGACAGAAGCGGGAATATCATCTGCTGAATTCATAGTCACAGGCAGAAGAGCATATGGAATGCTTCAGTCAGAGCATGGTGTACATCGTTTAGTTAGGATTTCTCCATTCAACAAACAGGCGAACCGCCATACTTCCTTTGCGTCAATGCACGTAGTCCCATTCTTTGAAGAGGTACCTGACCAAATTCATATTGAGGAAACAGAACTTAGAATTGACACTTATCGATCCTCAGGCGCTGGTGGCCAACACGTTAATGTAACCGATTCTGCTGTGCGGATAACACATCTACCTTCGGGAGTAGTCGTGTCATGTCAGAACGAGCGAAGCCAGCATCAGAATAAAGAAAAGTGTATGCAGATGTTAGCTTCAAAGTTGCATGATCTTGAGCGCCAGCAGCGAGAAGATGAAATAGCAAGTATTAGAGGGGAAAACAAAAATGTGGGGTTTGGAAGTCAAATTAGATCATATGTGATGCAGCCCTACCAGATGGTAAAAGACCTCCGGTCGAACTTTGAGATTGGTGCAGTGGAAAATGTTCTCAATGGTCAAATCGACCCTTTTATTGAATCATATTTACGTTGGATTCGATCAGAATCCAACGAAATTTAACTAGTTAAGACCCTCGCTATCACCAATCGTCTAGTTCCTTTGAAGTGATACAACAACAAGACTTCGAGGTGTTAATCTTTCAATAGCAATAAGGGTGCCAAATGATCAAACTAGAAGATGTCACGAAGGTTTATAAGGGTGAAGTTCTAGCTTTGCGTGACGCTTCATGCGATATACAAAGAGGGGAATTTGTTTTTCTAGTCGGGCAATCCGGTTCAGGGAAATCAACTTTTCTTCGCTTACTAAATAAAGAAGAAGAACCAGATTCTGGACGCATCTACGTAGCAGGTAAGGAAATAGGCTCTCTAAGTAAGTGGAGAGTTCCGCGTATGCGACGGCAGATAGGAAGCATTTTTCAAGATTTTAAACTTTTGCCCAACAAAACAGTTAACCAGAACGTCGCCTTTGCTCTTGAAGTCATTGGTACACCCAGACATATTATTCGCAATCAGGTCCCAGCTATTATAGAACTAGTAGGCCTGCATGAGAAAACGCACCGCTTTCCCCATGAACTATCAGGTGGAGAACAGCAACGAGTATCAATTGCAAGGGCATTTGTTAACCGCCCGCTAATACTTCTTGCTGATGAACCTACCGGAAACCTTGACCCCGGTACTTCTGTCGAAATTATGAGACTTCTTGAGAGGATCAATGAAACAGGTACAACGGTAGTTATGGCGACTCATGACCGCAGTATCGTCGACACTATGAGGAGACGAGTTATTGAACTTCACAATGGAGAAATCATAAGAGACCAAGCGCGAGGCGTCTATGAGTAACAGATCGGTGTTACGCACATGAATGTTGATTACCTGATAAAGGAAACAGCTAGAAACCTAAGGCGTAACCTAACTTTGACACTCGCCTCTGTTTTGACCGTGGCCGTTTCACTCAGTTTGCTTGGAGTGGCTTTACTCCTCCAAAAGGGGGTAAACAACGCTACAGATAGATGGGAAAATGGCGTTGAATTCATCATCTGGGTTCAGCCTGATATCACCGAGAATCAAAAGAACTTACTTCAAACTGATTTGAATAACTCAACTGGGATTTCCTCTTACCGTTACGTGAGCCAAGAGGAAGCTTTAAAGGAATTTAACGAAGACTACTTTCCTGATAATCCAGAAATTACACAGCTAGTCACCGCCGATGTTATCCCATCCTCCTACCGTGTGATACCCGCACAACTCAATGCTGAGGCAATTGAAATTATTGCATCTGGTTTCGAAGCCAAACCCGGTGTCAAGAAAGTAGTTCGCGCAACAGATGAAATTTCAAAGATAGAAACAGCCACCGATGTTATCCGCTGGGTTGTTTTGGGAGCCGGGATTATTCTTTTAGCGACAGGATTGCTCTTGATTTTGAACACGATTCGCATGGCTATGTTCGCCCGACGCCGTGAGATAGAAGTCATGAAACTTGTAGGGGCTACCAATTGGTTCATCCTGATCCCATTCATGCTTGAAGGCACATTCCAAGGACTAATAGGGGCAGCTTTGGGAACAGCTTCCGTCTACGGTGCAAACAGGGCGTTCGAAGAATGGTTATCAAGCGATAATGTTCTAAATATTCTCCAAAGTTTTGCAGTTGCAAGCGGTGACGTATGGGAAATCGGCATTTTGCTTCTCGGTATAGGAGCGTTAGTAGGGTCTGTTGGATCAGCTATTGCCGCCTATCGATTCTTAGATGTTTGAACGTGCTAACAACGTAATACCTATTAGGTATCTCGTCAGCTCAATTAGCGGGTAAAGTCAACCCATGACTCCCGAGGCGCCATTAACATCTTTCGCCAGCGATAACACGTCCGGAATCCTCCCAGAAGTCCTATCGGCGATGAACCGAGTCAATAGTGGTGCTGCCATCGGATATGGTGACGACCCTTACACCCAGAAGTTCCGTCAAGAAATAAATGATCTTTTTGGACAAGAAGTTACGACTCTGCTCGCCTACGGAGGAACTGGTGCAAATATTGTAGGGTTACAAGCAATGCTTCAACCCTGGGAAGCAGTTATTTGCACAAAATCATCGCACATAAATGTTGATGAATGCGCAGCACCTGAAAAATTCTTAAGCGCAAAACTCATTGAGCTTCACAGCGCTGATGCAAAAATGAAACCCGAGATGTTACAAAAGGAACTAGAGGTCCTTGGAGTTGTGCATCACGCTCAGCCGGGAGCTATTTCCATAACGCAATCAACTGAATATGGAACACTATATTCAGTTGAAGAATTAAAAGAGCTCATAGATATCTGTAAAGGATCAGGCTTACGTGTCCATATGGATGGAGCTCGAATCGCAAATGCCACAGCCGCATTAGGCCTTTCCGTCGCTGAATTTACCTGTGATCTAGGTGTAGATATCCTAAGCTTTGGGGGAACAAAAAACGGCATGGCCTACGGGGAAGCAATTATTGTTTTTAACGAAGAATTAGCAACCGCAGCAGAATATATTCAAAAGCAGTCGGCGCAACTCCCATCAAAAATGCGGTACATATCAGCTCAGTTCTCTGCGATGCTAGAGAATGACCTCTGGCTAAAACATGCATCGCATGCAAATAGCATGGCAACTCAATTATCTGATGGGCTTCAAAAGATATCGGGCGTTGAACTTACACAGAAGGCAGAAGTAAATGCTGTATTCCTAAAACTACCTCCGACAGCAAAAGAACTTCTTCAGAATTGGTCCTACTTCTATGATTGGGAACAGGAAAATGAAGTCCGTCTTATGGCAAGCTTTGAAACAACCCCAGAGGATGTGGACAAAATGCTTGAGGGGATACGTTGGGCCATGAAGGAAAGCATCGAAAATGAATCATGAGAAACTAATTAAATCGTTCGAGCAATTTGCAGATCGTATGTTCACTGTGGCTAAAGGGAAAGACTCCGAAGTAATTAAAGTATGCCCCGGTTGGAATGTTAATGACCTAATGGCACATGTAGGAAGAGTCTACGGGGCAGTAACTTCGGTTATTGAATCAAAAAGTATTGAAAGACCAACAACGCCATTCCCAACCCCACCAGAAAGTAGTCAGCGTGAATGGGCGATGAGCAATTTCTCCAGTCTTTTAGAAGCAATAAAGCAAACCGACCCTGACACACCACTATGGACTTGGGGAAAAGATCAGAATATGCGGTTTTTTATTAGGCGCATGGCGCACGAAACTCTAATCCACATGAGAGATGTTGAGTCAATTGATGGCGAATTTTTTGGAGTTGATGGTGATGTTGCTTCTGACGGAATAGATGAGTACATAGATGGTACGCTACAACATTCGATGAATCCCAATAAGGAATTCACTTATCCGGATGGTTCAATACACCTGCACCGAACAGACGGCAAAGGGGAGTGGCTCATTAAACCATTTGGTAACGAGATTGTAGTTACTCGTGAACATGCTAAGGGAGATGTGGCAGTTCGTGGAAGCGCCCTTGCTCTTTTGCTCTTCCTTTGGGGCAGGAATCCCCAAGGTCTAGAAATTTTTGGAGAACCTGACTTAGCTCAAGCCTGGGGGTCGCTGGCTCCCTAGTCTTGAGCAGGCGGGTAAACTCGCAATTCACCCTTCCAAGAATTCAGATGAGCAACGCTGTCATAAGGTTCTCTGTTAAGAGGGCCAAATTTCCTTTCTGGCCAACCCATGGGAATCATGCAACCGATCAGAATATCATCGGGTATCTCAAGTGTTTCTCGGATCGTTGGTTCTGCTACTCCTTGGAAAGTTGTGAATACAGTCCCAAGCCCTAGGGCTCTAGCTGCCAAAATTAAGTTCTGAGCTGCTGGATAAATAGATGACCACACAAATGATTCCCTCGGCGATCCATACGGGTAAATCGGCTTTCCACACACGAAAATAAGAACCGGACAACTTTTGAGTGATTTCAAGAGGTACTCCGTCCCATCTAGCATTAACCTGTGTGATTTGTCCGGGCGATCCATTGAAGCAACTCTGGCAGCCATGGATCCCTCAATAGAATTAGCAATTGTTCGAATCTTTTCCTTATCTGTGACAATAACAAAATCTCTTCCCTGAGAATTTCCAGGACTTGGTGCCCACGTAGCGGCGGTTATTACCTGTTCAATTAAATCAGTTGATACTTCGTCAGTTTTTAGATACCGCATAGCTCGGCAAGTGCTCATTGCTTCAAAAACTTCCATGGCCTTTTCCTTTCAAGGTCTCGAAATTAGATGTCACACCTAGCACTTAACATAGGCGCATGGCAGCTACATATGCGAATAAAGCAAAAGAATCAAGACGAAAGCATGGGAAGGAGAGGTGCGTTCAGAAAAAGTCATTCCTTGTTACGTAAGATGCTTTTCTTCATAATCGTGGTCAAAGACCTTATCAATGCGGATACTGCAGTGGATGGCATTTAGCCTCTTATAAGGTCCGCAAGACAAGATTTCGTCAAACAATGGCACTTTAGTTATACGGGGTATGAGGGAGGCTTGCAGTTGAGGTTATTTTGGTATTCGGTTTAATCCACCATGGTCCAGCGCAGCGGTAACATGACGCTCCGACATCATGGCTATTAATTCTTTGCCACGGTCATTATTTAGATCTAGCGTTCCGCCAGCGAAGACAGAGGTTGCCAATCCCCCTATTAGGTGCGCAAAACCGTAATCACTCCAGGCGCTTTCAAATTCGTAGCCTTCCACTCCGTTATTACAAAGTTCTGTGTGGTAGGCAGTCACAAGGTCTCTTTCGTTTGATCTCCTCATCTCTGTTTCCATTGACCCGCCAAGTAGGTATGCAAGATCGTATGCGCCTGGCCCTCGGCCAATTCCCTGCCAGTCGATTACAGTAACCTCGTCATTGTTGGCATTTCCAAACAGCATATTCTCTACTCTGTAATCCTGATGCGCTAGTGTCCATGGGGCACGTTCGGCAAGTGCAGTATTGAGCTTTAGGTAAGACTTGCTAAATAATTGAAGGAGTTCAGCACCACCCTCTGGCAAACTTGCCTCAAAAGTTGCGGCATATATTGGATAAACCTCCGGCAGAACTTGATCAACGTACTCTATGCGTGGTCCTACCATAGAGGGTATCCATTCGAGTTCGTCAACTTGCACTTTCTCCCACCACGCAGCATGGATCTTAGCTAAGACTCGAACTGCTGCTAAGGCTTGCCGCTGAGACATGCCTGCAGCTTGATCAACCATGGTTAGATTGCATAGATCTTCCATGACGATAACGAATTCGGCAGTGCCAGAATTTATGGAAGCAAAATGGATATCAGGAAGTCCCGTTCCGGTAGCCTCACCCAATTCGTCATAGAATTTTACTTCTGCCTCAAACATGCCTAAAGCGATTCCCTGCTGTCTGTTCTCTTCAAAGGAGGAAGGAAGTTTAACAACCACAGATGGGGGCATCTCTGATTCGTTTGATGCGTAGTTGAGTTCTACCCGGTAGATATCGCCCATGAGGCCGACTCCCTCACCTATCTTTTCGGATTCAAAGCTCGTCACATTAGCGTCTAGAACTTCGCTGAGCCATTGTGGTGTAACTTCGTTGAATGTTAACGGGATGCTTGGCATAGTCTCTCCT
>PATO01000012.1 GCA_002712415.1 Actinomycetota bacterium
CTGTCATGGATGCTATGAAAGTCGTGCAACTAGACGCAGTGCCAATAGTAGTAAGAACGCAGTATCTTCCCTTCTTCTCTAGGTTGGGAAATTACGACATGAGTCTTTATGAAGAAATTGCATATGAGGAAGACAAATGGTTCGAACTATGGGCTCATGAAGCGAGCATCGCTCCGGTTGAAAATGAGCCGTTCTTTCGATTCATAAAAGATCGCGCTAAAAGAGGTGACACATGGAAAGGGCTATACAAGGTAGCTAGAGAAGAACCCGAATACGTCAAAACAGTACTTAAAGAAGTTGAGCAGCGAGGGCCACTAGAAGCAAAGCATTTGAATGATCCGAGATATATAAAACAATCGGGATGGGGAAGCCGATCTGTTGGCCAACTCGCCTTAAATTGGCTATACCGCATAGGAGAGGTCGGAATTCGACGAGGAAATAATTTTGAAAAGAAATATGANTTGATTACNAATATTGTNCCTNCTGAGGTTCTCTCGCNTCCAAGCCCAACAGAAGAAGAATCGNTAAAAGAACTCTANCTCTGGGCTGCGAGCGCAATGGGCGTTGCAAGTGCANGAGANATTCAAGACTACTTNCGCACCCGTTCCNCNAACACNCCTACCTTGCTCGNAGAACTGGTAGAAGAAGGACTCCTTAGGAAAGTGGCAGTNGAAGGTTGGNNTCTGGANTCCTTCGCTCCNAGNGATTTNGGTANCGTAAAANAAANTTCGCCNACCTGTGTTCTGTCTCCATTNGANCCGATCACTTGGAACCGTGAACGTCTAAGAAGAATCTTTAATTTTGATTACAAGCTTGAGATATATAAACCAAAATCAAAACGNGAATTTGGTTATTATGTGATGCCTTTNATGCATAATGGCCAGATTGTAGCCANAGTTGATCTAGCCAANAGNCGACAAACGGGTGTANTAGAAATTTTGGGNGCTTTCTGCGAACCCTCATTTGATAGAGAAGCGATATCCAAGCCTTTATGGGAAGAAATCTCACTACTAGCAACATTCGTGGGGTGCACAGCTATTGAAATCAAACGCCGAGGGAACTTATCCCAACCATTAAATAAGCAAAGAATAGCTACATGATNAGCGACGACACTATTTGCTTGAAGACGCTATTGGCAATCGCAATCATTTCTTCATCTGTTCTATCCTGAATGGGGTGAGATGTAAAAACGCAAGCGGGGGAAGAAGCTAAAGCCTCAGATTGATCAACAGCCGCAGTGATAAACTGCTCAGTCGCAACTATCACACCGGGAATGCCTCGTTTTTCAAGATCAGTGATGTCATGCACACTGCATGTAGTACAGCTACCTCAATCTGCGAGCGCTTCAATCACAGCGTCGCACTGCGACGCTATTTCATGTCTCAAATCAACGGGAGCCGGTTTGGTGAAGGTTGGTTTGACGAAGCGTTTTACATCTGCTCCCGCCTGAATGAGCANCTCCTCAAGTGCGTCTAGAAAAACATTNCCTCTAGGCTTACTAATATCAAGCAAACCAATAGAAGAGCCATCTAACGTTTGAAGTCGTGCAGGGCTAGCAACGGGCTCCCTGATCACTTCAGATGTGGGGTCGAGGACTTTAACAGTCACTTTACGATCTCCTTCGTCGTATATTTGCTTCCTTTCTCACCTGAAAGCCAGCCAGCGATACTCGTGGAGAAGAGTCCTGCTCCACCACCACCAAAGACTATAATCAATCCGCCATCAGGTCTAAATTTAGGGAGTTCCATTCCTGCAAAATCCTCTGGTAGCCCCTCGGCTATGCCGTTTGCTCCTCGAATAAGATCATCAGTGCTTCGAATAGATTGCTCGATAATTGCACTATTTAGATCATCTTTCGACCAACCAGCATCCGCGAATCGTGCTGCGTGTTCAGGGCTAATTACCAAGATTGCATCCATGCCAAGAACAATCTTGGGGTGGCAATTAGAAATGAGCCCCATAGCGAGGCTTCGTGCTAGCTCATCAGGGGATCGGGACAATTGATCGGTTATTAATCTAGGTCCTTCACCTGGGAAAACCGTCACCGTATTCTGTGAGGACGAGAATCCCTGACTTTGTGAATAAGACGGCCATGGTGACCCTTCCTCGTCTTCAGCGAAACACAAACCTACTTTTGCTGGGCTTCCATGAGTAGCTCGATCCACCCCACCTGGTTTTCCACCGCCGACGTTCCTGATCGTCAACTGAACAGCTCTCCCTATTGTACTATTCGCACGATTACCCTGACCAAGTAAGTTCATCCCAGAATTCATACCAATCTCGTTACGGATTGGGCCATTCACGAACATAACAGGCCCAACTGGCATAGTGGTTGCCAGTAAACCATGCATATTGAACTCATCCGTGCAGACAGCTTCCAAAGCGGATATGACGATCGGTAAATATTCCGGTTTGCAACCCGCCATGACTGCATTGATAGCAATCTTTTCTATTGAAAGATCAACGAGATTTGGAGGCACCGAAGCAAGAATTTCATTGGATGATCTAGTAGTTCCTTCTAACATNCGTAACACACGTTCAGATGTTGGCGGAACTAAGGGAAGCCCATCAGACCAACCTAATTCATACATCCTTTCAACCTCATCTTCTGCCGCTGCGAATTCAACCGAACGGCTACCCAATCCCGATCCGTATCTTTTTTCAAGCGAAGGGAGTAGATCTGGACTGACGCTAAGGGATCCGCAGCCGGGACTAAAATCTTGAAAGCTTTCAGAGCAAAGGTCAGGAGACTCGCAAAAATCTTCCCATTCACTTTTCATCCAACCAACAATTCTACCTACTTCAACTCCATCCTGAAATTTCAATAACGAAGGGACAGTCTCTATACCGTGTTTAAAACTTAGTCGTAAGTCCGAATCATCAATAGTTNTANCTAGCGCAGGAAAATCCTTGTTATCTTGCGAAAAGACCGCATTAAGTTGACCCANCTCAGCCAATCTAGACAAAACTGGCTCAATCAACAGGCACGTAGGACAATCCTCCTTAACAAAAGCGACATAGCCATCACTAAATATGTCAACGTCGGCGTTCACAAAAATACATTAACATCGCTGTTAACGCACTACAAAGCTTCTTGAAATACTGAGATGATTCAAAGAGAAGGTTGACAAGAGCCGCTACAGTTACCACACACAACTCTGAGTTGCGTCTAACCTTAAGAACTAGAGAAACGGAGACTACTTATGTCAAATACTGCCATAGAACCAGNAGATTTTCGGAAAGTACTAGGCAAGTACCCAACAGGCGTCACGTTAGTTAGCTCCATAGATGATCAAGGGCCCTTCGCTATGGTTATAGGATCTTTCGGCTCCGTTTCACTTGACCCCCCGCTAGTCCAATTTATGCCTGCAAAAGCGTCAGGAACCTGGTCAAGAATCAAGAAGACAGGCAAATACTGTGTGAACGTACTAGGAGAGCACCAACTTGACCTAAGTAATAGCTTCTTCAACAAAGACAAAGATCCATTTGAAGCAATCCNATGGAGCGAAAGTACTCTCGGGTCACCGATCATTGAAGACTGCATTGCATGGATTGACTGTTCAATAGGTGATGTGCACGAAGCTGGCGACCATTACATCGTAATCGGGGAAGTTCATGGNATCGGCGCTTCCGAAAAAGANGACGGCCCACTCCTATTCCTTGGTGGTTCTTACGGCTCGTTTAACGAAGATATAGGAGGGAATTGATGCCGATTTACGCCTTAGGTGACTTGGTGCCAGACATAGACTCCTCTGCATACATTCATCCAGAAGCAGTTGTAATAGGAAACGTAACTATTGGTTCAGAATCGTCTGTTTGGGCTTGCGCTGTCCTCAGAGGCGATGACGGAGNCATAAGCGTAGGCAACCGAAGCAATGTTCAAGACGGTGCAGTAATACACACCACACCTATCTACGCAACAACCATTGGAGACAATTGCACGATAGGTCATCTCGCACATCTTGAAGGTTGCACGATTGAAGATGGAGCACTAGTAGGAACAGCATCAGTCGTTCTCCATGATGCAAGAGTCGAAACTGGTGCACTTGTGGGCGCAAACGCCGTAGTCACCGGTGGCACGGTCGTTCCACCTGGAGCAATGGCTTTAGGAATACCAGCCAAAATACGAGACGGTCTTGCAAACCAAGACGAAATTCGTTTAGGGGTTGAGTCATATGTCTCACGCGCAAAATGGTTTACTAAGGAACTTCGTAGAATAGACTAAAATGTGTAAACAACTCTTCTAAACCATTGGCGGAAAGCTAGTATAAAGAAAGATAAACCTCCGAAAGTATCTCATGACTCAAGCAAACACTGGAATTGACCTCAGCAAATATCAACTTGGCTGGAGCGATGATGAAGATTATGTGTTTAAGCCAACAAAAGGCCTCAACGAAGACCTGGTTCGAGAAATTTCATGGATGAAAGGGGAGCCAAACTGGATGCGCGATTTCCGCGTAAAGTCACTCAAACAGTTTGAAAAAAGGCCAATGCCTCATTGGGGTGGGGATATGTCTGAAATTTATTTTGACGACATCTACTACTACATAAAACCAAGTGAAGCTGTCGTCGACGAGTGGGAAGATGTCCCTGAGTCAATTAAAGATACCTATGAGAAGCTAGGTATCCCCGAAGCAGAAAGAAAATACTTAGCTGGGGTAACAGCACAATATGAATCTGAGGTTGTCTATCACAAAAATCGTGAAGATCTTGAACGACAAGGTGTCATTTTCTGTGACATGGACACCGCTTTGCGNGAATACCCAGAAATCGTACGAGCGTACTTCGGTAAAGTTATCCCTTCAAACGACAACAAATTCTCTGCTCTAAACTCTGCAGTTTGGTCCGGCGGTTCGTTTATCTACGTCCCTGAAGGAGTCGAGGTAGAAATGCCCTTGCAAGCATACTTCAGGATCAATGCAGAAAACATGGGTCAATTTGAGCGAACTTTGATCATTGCCGACAAGGGCTCAAAAGTGCATTACATTGAAGGTTGTTCAGCACCTGTCTATAGCACTGACTCGCTCCACTCTGCGGTAGTGGAAATTGTTGTCAAAGAATCTGCTCGAGTCACCTATACAACAATCCAGAATTGGTCAAATAATGTCTTTAACCTTGTAACAAAACGGGCTGTAGTAGAGGCTGAAGGCCATATGGAATGGATTGACGGAAATATCGGCAGTCGCCTCACAATGAAATATCCTGCAGTCGTTATGGTTGGGCCAAAAGCATCAGGTGAAGTTCTTTCTGTCGCATACGCCGGTGAAGGGCAACACCAAGACGCCGGAGCAAAAATGACCCACGCAGCACCGGAAACCACTTCAAAGATTGTTTCAAAATCTATCTCAAAAGATGGCGGTAGATCTAGCTACCGCGGGCTAGTCCGGGTAGAAGATGATGCACATGGGTGCAAAAGCCACGTGCAATGCGATGCGTTAATTCTTGACGAAGATTCAATAAGCGATACCTACCCATACATGGAAATCGGTTCCAAAGACGCTGTAATTGGTCATGAAGCTACCGTATCTAAAGTTGCAGACGAGCAACTCTTCTACCTAACAAGTAGAGGCCTCACTGAAGAGCAAGCAACCGGTATGATAGTCAATGGTTTTATTGAGCCCGTTACACGAACTCTTCCAATGGAATATGCGGTTGAGTGGAGCAGGCTAATTGAGCTCCAGATGGAAGGTTCTGTCGGTTAATCTCAAATACCCCAAGAAAGCTCAAGGGCCTCAACCAAACCATCCTGCCCCACGGGAGCAACCACATAATCGCAGNAATCAAGAAGATCCGAATGAGCGTTGCCCATTGCGACAGAGTGCCCTACAACTTCGAGTGCATCAAGGTCATTCAACCCATCACCTACCATCATCACTTCTGCCACATCAAGAGATAACATTTCGCACATCCTTAAAATAGCAGACCCTTTATTTACNCCTTCTTTTGTTACTGATATGAAAGCTGCACCCTCAAGAACAGGGGAAGTAGCGACGGATACATTTCCCTTACCACTCATCGATTCAAGAATCTCAGAAACTTGCGATTCATTAACAACAAACTGCACTCGTACTATAGGTTCGGCAAGATCTGACGGGCCCCCAATTTTAAAGTCACAACCCAACATTTCAGAATGAGCGGCAGCGAGTGGCCGATCCGCTAGGGAGTCATCTAGAGACCGATAGTCATCAGGAGAATAGTACTCAAGCGCCCATCCGTGAATACCAGAAAGTTCCGTCCCCATGCGGATGATATCTTTTGGTAAAGCTTCTCCAATAATTTCACCGCTTCCAGTATGCACAAGTGATGCACCCGCATGAAAAATATGCCAACCATGAGGGTTCAGCAATGAGGCGTAATCGGCAGTTGGACCCATAGCGCCACGAGCCGTTGAAAGAGCCAGAGTTTGCCCCAAAGAACGGGCATGCATAATCGCATCCAAAACACCGTTGGTAGGTTCACCTGATTCACCAATCAGTGTCCCATCAACATCAATGCACACCAACTGCAACATAAAGCAATCCTACAAAAATAAAAAGATAAATAGCAGCAAAGGTGCACTCTTACGTGAATCCTTGTCAAGGCTAAGGTAGCTTCCGATAAGATTAAGGAGCGCTAGCAAGTCCCCATATGTGAGGAAAAATTGAATCAAAGCGAACTATTAGAATCACTCAAAGGTGAAGAATGGCTTAAGGAAATAAGGAAGTCAGCTTTAACAACTGCCGGAGAATTGAAATTCCCAACAGGGCAACAGGAAAAATGGAAATACAGCCCTATTCATAAATTATCCCTCGATGCATACAAACCTGTAACTCTTCCTCCCTCACAAACCAGCAATCCCGAACACACAAATTACATCGAACTATTAGACGGTCACCTCATTAGCGAAGCCAGTTCTGATAACTACGAAGTCAAACAGTTGAATCAACAATTGGAGCCATTCAATTTCGCTACTCCATCTGATTTCTTTTCTCAATTGAACACTGCCTTATCTCCAGACCCTGTCATAATCGAAATACCCAGGCTCGCGCAGATAAAGAAACCCATTGTTATCCTCAATTCAACTTCTACTGATTCCGGAATGTCGTTTCCTAAACTATGCATAACGGTCGGAGATGGTGCCCATGTGCAGATTGTCGAAATTTTTGAAAGTAATGAAGTCAAAGCACTCTCAGTACCCGAAACGCGAATAGAGATAGGAAATGACGCAAACGTAAAGTATCAACAAATTCAAGCTAACCAAAGGCAGATCTGGCAGTTAGGAAGATTAGATATTAGCGTGGGGAAACAATCTGATTTCAATGGTGCAACTGTTGGTTTAGGTGGAGCCTATTCAAGAATGGAAACAACGTGTCGTCTCACCGGCCGCGGAGCATCCGCAACACTTTCCGCCATATATCTAGGGGATGAGGATCAAACTCTTGACTACAGAACCTACCAAGAGCACATAGGGAAAGATACACAAAGTAATCTATTGTTCAAGGGTGTGCTTGATGACAAAGCATCATCAATTTACACAGGGCTTATTCAGGTCCATAAAGAAGCGTCTGGAACAAATGCTTACCAAACCAATCGAACAATAAAATTAAGTGAAGATACATGGGCTGAATCTGTCCCCAATCTCGAAATTGAAAATAATGATGTTCGTTGTAGCCACGCTTCAACAGTGAGTCCCGTTGATGACGACCAACGTTTCTACCTCGAGAGTAGAGGAATCCCCACAGAGTCAGTAGACCAACTAATTGTTCAAGGATTCCTCAATGAAGTAGTGCAAAAGCTNCCGNTTGANAGTGTGAACAATACGATTCTCCANATGCTACTAGNGAAACAGCAGTCAGGAGGTCTCTAGTGGNCATTGCCAATCAGCANNCTGGNCCCANNCCCGCAAAAGAATGGGAGCTNCTTTGTNGGGTANACGAACTTAAAAGCGGGGAGGCTACNCGATTAGAAATCGGNGATTTGAAACTTTCTGCTTCNAAAATCNATGAATCTGTCTACGTGGTTAGTGACATGTGTACACATGCAAACTATTCATTATCCGATGGACCNCTGCATCCNGAGAACCTANNNATTGAGTGCTGGAAGCATGGTGCTCAATTTTGCCTATCAACAGGNGCNGCATTAACCCTGCCAGCGACAAGAGCNCTTGANACGTTTCCAACANAAGTACATGGAGANAACGTATACATACATCTTCCTAAGANAGNGAAACAATGAGCGAGCTAATCATCACNGATCTACATGCTAGAGCAGAGGAAAAAGAAATCCTNTCAGGAGTCAATCTCACAATACTGTCAGGGGAAGTACATGCGCTCATGGGNCCAAACGGTTCGGGCAANTCAACACTCGCACATATTCTTATGGGAAGGCCAGGTTACGAGATAACCCAAGGCAACATTACGCTTAACGGTGNGGACATNACNAATAAACCCACATGGCAACGAGCACAATTGGGCCTTTTCTTAGCCATGCAATACCCNGTAGAAATCGATGGNGTAACGCTACNGGACCTNCTNAATGAATCANCATCNGATATTTCCAACATCNACGAACTNATCTCACACGAAGCTGANCTTCTNGGACTTGAAAAGATCGATATGGCACGCGGGGTTAACTCAGATATGTCAGGTGGTGAAAAGAAAAGAATGGAAACTTTACAACTAGTCGCTCTCAAACCACAAATAGCAATTCTTGATGAACTCGATTCAGGGCTAGATGTAGANGGTCTTAAAATTGTAAGTAGCCGAATAGAGAAAGCCACAATAGAGGACGACCTAGGTGTGCTTGTNATAACTCACTACAGTCGACTCCTCGAAGAATTAAAGCCTGACCATGTNCATATCTTTGTCAANGGTCGGATCGTTGATTCTGGNCCTGCCGAACTTGCACATGAACTCGAGNAGACAGGGTACGAAAAGTGGACNACCTCACTAGAAACTTCAGTATCACTAGGAGGTCTCTAGATCATGACCCAGCCTGACAGGAAAGAAGTACTTGCCAGGGCTGACATACTAAAAGGGAAATATAAAACACTACCGTGGGACGTTTCCGAAAAGAGTCTCAACAAGACTTTCGTTTTCAAAGAGTTTACAGAAGCCTTTGCCTTCATGACTGAAGTTGCAAAAATTGCCGAAGAACTTGACCACCATCCAGATTGGTCTAATAGTTGGAATACAGTTGAGATTTCAATCACCAACCATCAGGCCGGTGGTATAACTGAAGTNGATCTCTATATGTGCGCAAGGATTGAAGAAACGGCAAAACGATGGGGGAAATAAAAGAAAGCAAAGTTGCAATAGTAACGGGAGCAGCTTCGGGAATAGGTGCTGCCTTAACACGCCACTTAATAGATACTAACCACCTCGTCTTAGGCGTAGACATAAACTCAAGCAAACTCAATGCACTCAGCGACGATACAGGGTGTGCAACAATAGTAGGAGACATTGCCAGCGAAGAGTTCAATCAATCAGTAGCTAGTCACGCCAATGAAGTATTCGGAAGATTAGATTATGTGTTCCTAAACGCAGGAATTCTGGGAAGAGATATCGAACTCCAAGGAACTGAATTTAAGATCGATGATCTTGAACAGGCCAAATACCACAAGACAAGATCCATTAATTTCGACGCAGTAGTCTATGGAACAATAGCAACCAGTCCTTATCTCGCAAGTGGTGGTGGAGGATCCATTGTAGTGACAGCCTCAATAGCCGGACTTACCGCTTGGAATCGCGACCCCTATTATACGGCTACAAAACATGCAGCTATAGGTTGGGTCCGCGGAACTGCACCCGCACTCCAATCCCAAATGATCTCTATAAACGCAATATGCCCAGGGGGAGTAGCGACACCTCTCGTCGGGTTAGAGCGTCTTGAATCTGATAACCCAAACTTACTAAACCCTGAACAAGTAGCACACGCAATGCTAGAGATAGCCCAAGGGAATTCGACAGGTAAAGCATTCGTGATAAAAGCTGGGCAAGAACCACTCACCCAAATATACGACTTCGCACGCATTGAAGGGTTTCCTGTTTAAAGGAGGTAACAATGAAATTTTCAAGGCAAACAGCAATCGTCGGTATAGGGGCAACAGAATTTTCAAAAAACTCCGGTCGAACACCAATGCAGTTGGCAACTGAATGCAGCTTAAAGGCTTGCGAAGATGCCGGAATAGAGCCCTCACTCATTAACGGAATTTCAGTCTTCAGTGCTGAAAAGAATACAGAAATTGAGGTCGCAAGAAATTTAGGAATACCTGAACTCACCTTCTTTTCAATGATTCACCATGGAGGCGGAGCACCCGGAGGTGTTATTCAGCAAGCCGCAATGGCAGTAGATTCAGGTGTCGCTGACTACGTTCTCGTATACAGGGCATTCAATGAAAGATCTTGGCACCGATTTGGAACAGGAGTCCAAGGACGTCATCAAAGCCCCGAAGCATTTGATGTGAGCTTCAGCTGGAGCTCACCATTCGGGTTACTTACTCCGGCCTCATGGGTAGCGATGTATGCGACTCGGTACATGCATCAATACGGGGCAACAAGCGAAGACTTCGGAACAATAGCGGTAACAGACCGAAAACACGCAGCAAACAACCCTGCCGCATTCTTCTACCAAAAACCAATAACACTTGAAGACCACCAAAACAGCCGATTTATAGTTGAGCCACTACACCTCCTCGATTGCTGTCAAGAGAGTGACGGTGGGCAAGCCCTTATTGTTACAACTCTTGAGAAGGCAAAAGATCTCAAACAAAAACCGGCAGTCATAGCGGCAGCAGCACAAGGAGTTGCTAAAGATCAACATATGATGAAATCTTACTTTCGAGAAGACATCACAGGAATACCCGAAATGGGTGTAGTAGCAAAGCAACTTTGGGATGCAAGTGGTCTAGGTCCAAAGAATATTCAGACAGCAACAATTTATGACCACTTCACGCCGCTAGCTCTGCCACAATTCGAAGAATTCGGATTCTGTGAGCGAGGAGAAGCAAAAGACTTCATCAAAAATGGCAATATCGAAATAGGCGGTGAACTTCCAATCAATACCAACGGTGGTCAATTAGGAGAAGCCTATATTCATGGGATGAACGGAATAGCCGAAGCNGTAAGGCAANTTCGAGGAACTTCGGTTAACCAAGTCAAAGATGTTGAAAATGTCCTTGTAACTGCAGGNACAGCAGTGCCAACAAGCGGACTAATCTTAACTCAACCAGAGTAATAAAGAATCAGAATCTCACATCAAGGGCACACGATAAACATGACAGACNCACTTGCTAAACCGGCAACCAAATANACCAAAGANGCTAATTNANATGCCGCTGCCCTCATTAATTTTGACGACGACGGTGACTTTCGGCGAGCGCAACAAGGCCTTATNGCTACTCACGAAACAGGTAGAATTGAACTTGATGNAAGAGCTGTCTGGGACACATCTTCACATGACTTTCTTCGCGAAGGAAAGCAATNNCCCGAAACAGTGCACCCTGGCTTATGGCGACAGGGACAGCTCAACGCCATTCATGGCCTCTTCGAAGTNACTGAAGGAGTCTGGCAAGCCCGAGGCTATGACATATCTAATATCACCTTTATNGAAACCTCTNACGGGTGGCTTATCATTGACCCACTCACAACGAGTTCCACGGCTGCAGCATGNCTCGCCCTCGCAAATAATGTATTAGGTGAGCGNCCAGTACATACAATCATCTACACTCACAGTCACNTTGACCACTTTGGAGGNATTCTTGGGGTTACAACTCAAGNGGAAGTTGATGCAGGNAATGTCCGAAT
This sequence comes from Actinomycetota bacterium, assembly GCA_002712415.1. Lineage (GTDB taxonomy): Bacteria > Actinomycetota > Acidimicrobiia > Acidimicrobiales > UBA8592 > UBA8592. Next base: position 11,784 of record PATO01000012.1, read on the forward strand.
CATTGCTCCTGNAGGCTTCCTNGAGGAAGTAGTTAAAGAAAATATNATTGCNGGACCGATCATGGCTCGTCGCGCACATTATCAATTTGGTCCGCTCCTACCAGCATNGCCACAAGGACAGGTNGATATCGGNTTGGGGCAATCGNTTCCACTCGGAGCCTCACACCTCATACCTCCNACAGAAACAGTCTACGAAACAGGAACAGAACTAGACATAGACGGTCTGCGAGTGATATTTCAAAATACTCCCGACGCTGAAGCTCCATCAGAAATGAATTTCTTTTTCCCGGAAAAGAATCTTCTCTGTATGGCCGAAAATTGCACACATACTATGCATAACCTCTATCCGATACGNGGTGCTCAAACCCGAGACGCCCTTGCATGGAGCAAGTACATTAATGAGGCTCTTCTACTCTGGGGGGAATACGCCGACACCATGTTTGCAACGCATCATTGGCCAAGGTTTGGAAAAGATGATGTAAAAGACTTTCTATGCCTACAAAGGGATGTATACCGGTGGCAGCATGATCAGACAATGCGGCTAGCTAATATGGGATACGTCCCTACAGAGATAGCTGAAAAACTACAACTACCAAATGAATTCCTAAATGAATCNCACGTGCAGGGNTACTACGGAACTGTCTCACATAATACAAAAGCCGTCTATACAAAGTATCTAGGCTGGTATGACGGTAATCCAGCAAATCTCAATCCTTTGCCGCCAGTTGAAAGTGCGAAAAAGTATGTTGAATATATGGGAGGCACCGCAGAGCTCATTNCGAAAGCTACAAAGGCTTTTGAAGAAGGAGATTATCGTTGGGTAGTGCAAGTAATGAACCACGCAGTTTTCGCTGACCCCAACAATGCCGAGGTAAGGAACCTCCAAGCTGATGCTTTCGAACAACTAGGCTACCAATCTGAATCAGGAACCTGGAGAAACGCATATCTCACAGCAGCACGAGAACTACGGTATGGGTCACTGCGTATACCCGCATCAATGGGGCGACAAATCGCTCATGCAATCACAATTGATCAACTCTTTGACATGATTGGTGTACGGTTTGACCCTGAAAAATTTGATTCTGGGCCGTCTCGAATTAATTGGCACTTTTCTGATCTGGGAGAAGACCATGTGCTTGGCATCCAAAATTTAACTATTTATCACGACCCAAACACAAGCGACGATAAGGCTAACGCGACTATAACCACCACGAGGAAGTCGATATCTCAAATACTTGGTGGACAAACTACTTTGAACGAAACTATAACGGCAGGCAATTTTGTTATCCAAGGCGATGAGCAGCTAGTAGAGAACTTTTTCAATTCGCTGGAATCATTCATAACAGCACCACTAATCGAGCCGAAATAACTATCAATAACTACCTACTAACTTAAATTCTGGATTTCATCAAACGACTGGGTGAGGGTGTTCCAAGCAAGTGTTGCGCATTTTATTCTAACCGGGTACTTGACCACCCCTTGAAGAGCTTCTAGGTCGCCAAGATCAATATCAGAAGTTGAACGCCCAGCTTCTTCCCCAGATAACTCACTTTCATAGATATCCATCATTTCTTTAAAAGCATGGATAATTTCTTCAGCTTCGGAAACGCTTTTGCCCTTTATGATCTCAGTCATCATTGATGCAGAGGCTTGACTAATTGAACACCCTTGCCCACCAATCTTTATATCATTGATCTTTTCATCAATTAATGAAACGTAAACAATGATCTCATCACCACACAATGCATTGAACCCCTCACAGCGGTGAGCAGGTGGAGCAAGTTCTCCTTGATTCCTTGGAGACCGATAGTGATCTAAGATGATTTCTCTGTAAAGGTCGTCAAGTGAGGACATTGCTACAAACCAACTATAGGGTAAAAAGATTACGTACTTTATGTAATCCTGCAACTAGGGCATCAATATCGGATTCGTCGTTATACAAGTACATTGACACTCGAGAAGTAGCTCCAACGTTCAAGACTTGCATTAACGGTTTTGCACAATGATGACCTGCACGTATACATATATTTTCTTCATCNAGAACTTGCGAAATGTCATGGGGGTGAGCTCCGTCAAAAGTAAAGGAAATCACGCCCCCACGCTCTGTTGCGTCTTTGGGGCCAAAAATTGATATCGTTTCGCCAAATTCCGAAGTAAGTTTTCCAAGAGCGTAATCTGTTAGTTCAATTTCATGATTTCGGATTTCGTTCATGCCAATATTAGATAGGTAATCAATAGCAGCACCTAAACCAGCGGCTTCGGCAACCATGGGCGTTCCGGCTTCGAACTTCCAAGGTAACTCATTCGTTGAGAAACCTTCTTTAGTTACGTTAAGGATCATTTCTCCACCACCAAGGAAGGGTGGCATAGAGTCAAGTAAGTCTTCCTTTCCCCAAAGAACTCCAATTCCCATGGGTCCAAGTAATTTATGACCAGTGAAAGTTAGGAAGTCAACCCCTAAAGCTTGAACATCTGTGGCGGTATGGGGGGTGTATTGACTTGCATCAGCGTGAACTACCAGCCCTAGTTCATGAGCTCTTTCGGTAAGGTCTTTTACNGGGGTAAAAGTCCCAAGGACGTTCGACATTGCAGCGAAGCTTAAAAGTTTCGCACCGTCAATGAGCTGATCAAAATCCGATAAATCAAGGTGCCCGTTATCGTCAATCTTGATCCANCTGATCTCAAAGCCCCNCTCGGCAGCGAGCATTTGCCATGGNACAATNTTTGCATGGTGNTCTAGCTCNGTTAAAACAATCGCATCACCACTTGNGAGATTNTCTCGNCCCCAAGTGTTAGAGATCAGATTCATCGCTTCGGTAGCATTTTTGGTGAACACAACTTCTTTCNTTGANTTTGCGTTAATNAAGTTTCGAACATTATCTCTGGCNCCTTCAAGAATAGCCGTTGCTTCATTGGCAAGNTGATACGATCCNCTATGAACATTCGCATTNAATTTACGGTAATAATCTTCCATAGCATCCATNACTGATGCCGGTTTTTGCGATGTGTTTGCGGAATCAAGATAGANGAGNNGCTTTCCATTGATATTTCNNTGGAGAACAGGGAAGTCTTTCTTGATTGTNCCTACATCTAGNCTCATANCCATGCCTCGTATCCNTGACTATCCAATTTCTCTACTAGTTCAAANCCTCCAGANTCAATTATTTTCCCNTCNACTAAAATATGNACGTGATCAGGCTGGAGGTGATCAAGTAAACGCTGNTAGTGGGTNATGGTCAGTACTCCCATNTCAGGTCTTTCTTTACGAATTTCGTTAACGCCTTTTGCGACTACCTGTAGAGCGTCTATATCCAAGCCGGAGTCGGTCTCATCAAGGACTGCAAAATCTGGTTCCAGTAATGCCATCTGAAGAATCTCATTTCGTTTCTTNTCCCCTCCGGAAAACCCNTCGTTTAAATAGCGGTCTGCAAANGCNGAATCCATATCTAATTTATCCATCCATGACATCATGAGTTTACGAAGATTTAATATTGATATTTCTTTTGAAGTACGTGCTTCGACCGTTTGGCGAAGAAAATTTAGCACTGAAACACCTGGAAATTCTTGTGGGTACTGGAATGCCAAAAACATACCTAATTTGCCTCGCTCAGATGAGTCGAGTTCGGTAATGTCCTGACCTTTGTACCTTATAGTTCCTTCGGTTATGACATATTCTGGTGAGCCCAAGAGGGTTGATGCAAGGGTAGATTTCCCACATCCGTTAGGACCCATCAGGGCGTGAGTTTCTCCTTCATTAATCAATAGAGTTACGCCATTGAGAATTTCGGTTCCATCCTCAGATGTTATATAAAGGTCAGTTATTTCTAATAGAGGCTCGGCCACACTTTATCTTACCTACCGAACGGGACTTAACTATTTACCAAGTCGTAAAACTCCGTGAAATTTGGCTCACCAGCCGCGATCAATCCACTCATCTAAATGGGGCTGCTCATTTCCGATAGTTGTGTTATCACCATGGCCAGGCAAAACAACTGTTCTTTTGTTAAGTGTGAATAATCTCCTCTCAATCGAGTTGATGATCTTTTCAAAATCACCACCCTCAAATTGGGTTGCACCCGGTCCACCAGGGAATAAGGTATCCCCACTAAATAGTATGGGTTTATCCTTTACTTTGAAGCACATTGAACCAGGAGTGTGTCCGGGCGTCAAGATTGTTTCAAGCCTTACCCTCCCTACATTGATTACTGACTCGTCTTCAAGAATTTCATCGTAGCTCTCAAGCATGTGAGCATCTGCCTGCGTTACATGCACTGAATACCCTGCATCTCTTACTTGCGGAACAGCTTGGATATGATCCCAATGCCCATGGGTCTCGATGACGCTTTGGACATTAAGTTGTTTGCAGAGATCCAAGAGCAGTTCATGTTCATTGGCAGCATCGATAAGAAGGCCTTCTCCTGTCCCCTTGCAACGGATTACAAAAACGTTATTATCCATTGGCCCTACTACAACTTTATGAATCTCTAATTCGGAATCTTTGAAATGTAATGTTGACATGGCTCCTCCACTCAAAGATTACTTGTTATTCTGCCGAACGGCTAACGTTAGATAGAGATGTGGCCCTATATAGTAATCGCTTCAATAATAGTCCTTATTCCATCGTGGTTTGCTGTGGTCATGGTTTCAGCTCGACTTAGAAACACCCCTGAACAGATCGTTTTTGATATTGACAAAGCAACTGATTACGTTGCTGATAATTTACCTGAGGAGATAACAAGGAAAATTTCATACCTTGACGTTGAAACACTAATAAAACTTGAACTGACCTATCTGCGACAACGAGGTATCGCAAGTTATGGGAGTGTTGATTTTCTTGCTGAGAAGGCATCGGAAACAATTGATACTGTTCTCGCTCATGAAGATGAATTAGTAGACCAGTTGCTTCGGCAGGCTAATGAACGGAATTTAGAACTTGACGCGTTAGATATCGTTTGTGTAACCAATTTGGTGAATGAATATTTCCTAAAGCTAGGTGTAGTGGGCGAAGAAATAAGCGATGTCACATATGGCGAAATCGAAAGCACCGAAAGCTAGCTAGAAAACTTCTTCGTTGCTAAATGTTGAACTAAGATTACTGTACCAACGAAAGGAGGTGGTCCAACTGAGTAGTAAAATTTCTGGGACCTTGGAGGTGGCCAGCCACTAGCGGCCCCTGGACCATTTGTGAATTCAAACTGGTCACCCGCAAAGAATCGGTCAGGTTCGGTCCCACCTGATCCAAAATTTGGAACGTGACTTTGTGAACCAGGTGAGATGGGGAAACTTTCGAGTTTCCCCATCTTTTATTTAACAGAGTCGCCAAANANGGTATAGATTTCCTACAATTANNAATGGAGGACTTATGAAANGACCTGTACGTGTTGAACATTTTCGATGGCTAGGNGACAAGCGAAANCAAATNGTNTATGACTTGGANGAAATCANCGACGANGAAATTATAAACGAATTAATNGAGTCAGAAATGTATNTAGTCTTTAGCCCCGANACTCTTCCAGAGGCCCGAAANAGGGGATATCGGCATCGGAAAGTATAAANAGAGTCTGTGATACTTCGCTTCGAATCCGATGGCTTAGAACTNNTAGGAAGACTATCNAAACCTGAAAAGATAGCAAAGGGTCACGAAACTGGACTTATNCTTTGCCATGGCTTCCCATCNCTGTCTANAGGCGACNACGATATTGCGAAATCATATTATGACCTAGCAGATTTNATCTCTGAACAACTCGGATGGACAGTATTCGCTATTACTTTNCGAGGGTGTGGNAGTTCNNAAGGAAACTTTTCTNTACAGGGGTGGNTAAACGACNTAATCAGCGCCNCNAATTANTTAGTCCAAGAGCAANANATAGATTCTGTTTATGCAGCAGGATTNGGAACNGGTGGAGCTATGGCNATTAATGCCGCTAGTAAATGTAAGACTCTGGCTGGTGTGGCTGCTGTTTCACCGCCGTCTGATTTCAACGATTGGATTGCTGAACCCGAAGACCTTCTNAACTATGCAAGGNAAGTAGGAGTAATCAGTGATCCAAAATTTCCAACCGATTTGGAGGNNTGGACCAATGAACTTTNTCTGATGCAAACAATTGAAGCCGCCGAAGCAATGGGGGAGAAGCCNTTACTTCTCGTGCATGGATCCNATGATCGAGTTGTTCCCTCATTTGATNCCCGAGTGCTTGCAGATGCTCATGGATCNGCAGATCTTCGAATAATAGATGGGGCAACNCACCGACTACGNTTTGACCCNAGAACAACAGCAGTNTTGATCGGTTGGTTAGACAGAATAAAACGGGTTNCGNATCAAAAAAATGAACCNNATTCTTTCACAAACGGAGGGCAATAATGCCAGAGCGAANTCAAATTTATACAGATGGCGCNTGTAGCGGNAACCCCGGTCCGGGTGGNTGGGCNTGGATAACCACGNCTGGNTGNTTTGCGTCGGGTTTCGCTGANCAAACAACAAATCAGCGTATGGAAATCACAGCCGCCATGGCGGCAGTTANAGATAACACNGGANCTCTTGAAATTCTNAGNGATTCAACCTACGTCGTTCACTGTTTCAGAGATGAGTGGTGGAAAGGGTGGCTAAAGCGNAATTGGAAAAATAGTCAGCGAAAACCTGTTGCTAACCGAGACCTTTGGGAGCCATTCATTGAGGAGGTATTGGATCGTGATGTTACTTTTACATGGGTTAAAGCTCACGCAGGGGACTATTGGAACGAAATGGCTGATCAGTTGGCTGTTGAGGCAGGTTACCTACAATCAGCGCGGAGCGGGGATCAAATCCCCAAGGACATTGCATCTCCTTAGACACAAACCTACATTGCGTACTAGCCTAACTTTGTCGGCAAGGGAGGTTAGTAATGCCGTATCCGCAGGAGATAATTGACCTAGGAGAAAAAGTAAAAAACTGGGGTCGTTGGGGAGATGACGACGAAATAGGAACCATCAATTTCATCACCAATGAAGTTGTGAAAGAAGCCACCAAATGCGTTATTAGCGGGAAAAGATTCTCTTTAGCATTTCCTCTCCAACAAAAGGGAGGACTACAGCTTGGATCAATGCCAGGCAGAGTTAACCCGCTTCGCACTATGATTCAACTAAATACACCAGTCATTGGTGATCCAACGTTATTTTGCACATCTGACGACGTTGTGACTATGGGGCTGCAGGCTGCAACCCATTGGGATGGCCTATGTCATGCCAGTTGGAATGGGAAAATCTACGGGGGCAGAGATGTTTCAACTATCACCTATGATGGCGCTTCTGTTTGCGGGATTGAGAAGATTACCTCACTTACGAGCAGGGGGGTCCTTCTTGATATCGCTTCTCTTTATGGCTTAGAGGAACTTCCGGGAGGTCACGCAATTAGCTATCAGGATTGTCTCAATGCAGAAAAGAAGCAGGGCGTGGAAGTGCGAAGTGGTGATATTTTGTTACTTCGTACTGGCATGATGGCAAAAGCGAAACGAGGCGATGTTGTAGGCTATGGAAGCGGAACGCAAATAGAGAATTCACCAATGCCCGCATTTCCAGGTGTCGGATTGGGAGCTGTTGAATTTTTCTTTGACCGTGAAATCGCAGCTGTTGCCACAGACACAATAACGTTTGAAGTGATGCCCTGGGACCCCAAAGTGGTGGGTGCCATTTTGCCGATCCACTGCATAAACCTCGTAATGATGGGTTTGACACAGGGCCAGAATTGGGATTTAGAGGAATTAAGCACCGACTGTCAAAACGACGGGAAGTGGGATTTTCTTTTAGAAGCGAGCCCACAACCGTTCGTAGGCGGCATCGGATCTCCCGTAAACCCAATAGCGATTAAATAGCTATTTTACCCATATCTGGTGATCGGCCATTGCAAGCATTTCTCTGTCGCCTCGAGAATTGCCGTATCCCCAAATTTCCGCTGGCTCTTCACCCAGCCATTCTTTCAATAAACGCGCCTTTTCTGACCCTCGTACGTTATTGCCCTTTATCTCGCCAGTGAGAAACTCCGCTTCTGCTTCTAGTTCAACTCCTATGACATGATCAAACCCCAAGAGCGACCCGATTGGGCGAGTGTAGGAGGCTAATGATGCGGTTACCATGACCAGAATATGCCCTTGCGCTTTATGGTTCGCAATATGGTCTAGGGTGCTTTTCCGAAATTTACTGTGAAGACTGTCTGCATAAGCTAGTCCATCGTTGAGAAATCTCTGGTTTGGATACCCTGCAAATATTTCCTTAAGAGCATTTGCTTTTACTATGTTTCTAAAATTCCCTTTTTTTCTGTGCCATGCTGTCTTAAATGCCGAACGGATAATCTTTCCCGGCCCATAGGAAAGCAAAAAAGGAATAAAGGTATCTCGTTTTGTAATCGTCCCATCAAAGTCAAAAACAGCAACTTTACGTTTGTGCATTATCCGCTAAAAAATTTGCAAGGCGCTCTAGTGTCCGTTCAATATTCTCAGGGTGGCTTTCGGGATAACCGGCTATTTCAATGAGTCGAGGGAATACTGAAAATGACCAATCAAATGTCTCAGTTATTCGTGTGCCGTAAGGTGCATCAGCAAGTTCGTAGCGCCATCGGTGTTTACCAAGATGGGCCCATGCTATTAAACGGTCTCTCTCGTATTCAACCACTGTGCTTTTGACACGGTATCTTATTCCCCACATTTTCATCTTGGCTTTGAATGAATCGCCAACGGCGTTCAGCGGTCCTCCAATTACGAGACCTTTGACTGACCCAGATCCGTCAAATTCGCAATGAAGTTCAGGGTTTGAGATCACATCAAAAATTTGGCTGCGAGGGAAAGGGACCTCAATACTTCTAGAAATGCTCTTCTGAGAGTACTGCTTCTTTGCCATTTTACTTTTTGAGAATGTCGGGTAGCGATGCATCAAGATCAGAATGATGGAATTCAAAACCATGTTCCAATGCTCGTTTAGGGATCACTCGGGCGCTAGTTTCAATCAAGTTTGAAGCTAGCTCACCACCAAGGAGCAATTTGGGTCCAATCATCGGTATTGGGAAAATGGTTGGCCTGCTTACAGCGCGACCGAGTGATTTAGTGAACTCTACATTGGTTACCGGATTCGGTGCAGTCAAATTCACAGGTCCTGAGAGATCAGCAGTCAGTAGCCACGAAATAAGTCGTATCTCATCTTCAAGAGAAATCCAGCTCCAGAACTGTGAGCCAGAGCCCAGTTTGCCCCCTATTCCTAATTTAAAGAAGGGAAGTGTTTTCTTCATCATTCCATCCTTCGGGGATTGAACTAATCCGGTTCGAAGGTGAGTTACACGGACTCCAGCCTCTTCAGCCTCCACAGTCGATTTCTCCCACTGATCTACGACGTCAGATAAAAAACCCGAGCCTCTTGACGAGTCCTCATCTAGTTCTTCATCGCCTCGATTTCCATAGATTCCGATCGCAGATCCACTTAAAAAGACTGACGGAGGATTTGCAAGATTTACTATAGATTTTGCCAACAGTTTTGTTCCTTCCACCCGACTGTCGAGGATTCTGCGCTTCTGTTTATCAGTCCACCTTCTTGAAGCAATGTTTTCTCCAGCAAGATGGATGACCGCATCAATCCCTTCTAGCTTTCCTGCTTCTATCTGCCCCGAAGTTGGGTCCCATAAAACATCTCCAGATGTGCTGCGACTAACGGATAGAATTTTGTGTCCGTCCTTTTCTAAGGAAGATGAGAGCGCTGATCCAATAAATCCAGATGCACCAGTTATTGCAATTAACATAGAAACCCCTTTGAAGTAAACGGTTGGCAATATGTAATTGTATTAAACCAAGTGACCTCTTGCATAGCATGTGACGTCTAACACCCTCGGAGCATGAAACCAAGATTCTGTAGAGAGTGATACCCTTTGCTCTCAACTCAAAATGTGAGCCAATGCAAAAATTACTAAAAGTATCAAATTCTTAAATATCTTCTGAAGAAATCTACCGCTCTTAATGACTGATACTCGTGGCTCCTTTGGCAGCAGCGATTGTTACGCTAGGGTGAGATCCCAGAGATTTAATTTTAAGGAAACGAAGCTCGAAAGATTCAACAGTTTTAAATCACAGCACTAATCTTTGAAAGGAAGAAACTATGAATACCTTCACTCTTGATCCAATGGGAATCACGGTGGTCGGAGAGAACGCCATCGGAAATTTGGCCCAACATGTTCAGGCGCACGGAAGCCGAGCTTTCTTGGTGAGCGATGCCGGAATACAAGCTGCGGGGGTCTTAGAAACGGTTACTGATGTCTTAACTACTCACAACATTGAGTGGGTCGCCTTCACTGGGGTTGAACCGAACCCAACCGATAAAAACGTTGAAGCTGGTGTGGAAGAACTTATGGAGTTTGGTATCGAAGGGACAGTGATAGTGCTAGTGGGCGGAGGATCAGTTATGGACTGCGGGAAATACATAGCGATGGCTGCTCCCTCAAAAATTAATGATTTATCACTCGCTTTTTCTCCTGAGCTTGATGACGCCGACCAAATAGACTTCAGCACGTTGGCACCTGCATCACTAGTCACCGAACCATGCGTGCCAACGATTGCGGTCCCAACAACCTCTGGAACCGCTTCTGAAACCAACGGAGGAGGATTGATAACCCGTACTGAGGATCACCGAAAACTAACGTTCACCCATTCAGACGTCCAGCCGAGGGTCATAGTGCTAGACCCCCTACTCACAGTCGGTTTGCCAGCTACGGCGACTGCTGCATGCGGGATGGATGTTCTTACTCACTCAATTGAGGCTTACACCTCCACATCACATAATCCTTATTCGGATGGACTGGCATTGCAAGCAATTCGCATCACTGGCAAATGGCTTCCAACAGTAGTTGAAGATGGAAGCAACATAGAAGCGAGAGCAGCAATGCAGGTCGCTTCTCATCTAGCTGGCCGCGCTTTTTCTTCGGGCCCCCTTCTAGGTCTTGTCCATGCGATGGGCCATCCGATCTCGGGAACTTTTGGTATAGCGCACGGCCAAACATTGGCTACGATGTTGCCACATGTAATGCGCTTTAATCTTGAGGTGGTCAGTGAACGTTACGGCGACATTGGTCTAGCTCTTGGCGTTTCACCAGAGCCTTTAGAAGTGATAAGTGCAATAGAAGCGTTGTCGGAAAAGGTCGGAACTGATAGGTCACTGGCTGATCTTGGCGCAAGCAAGAACGATATTGAGTCTCTAACTAATGATGCGCTGCGTGACATCATAATCCTTAGCACCCCTCGTTACCCAAGCCGGGACGACGTTCGCGGGCTGTACGAATTGGCTCTGTAGCAGGCTAATACAGCGCAAAGAAATAAAAAAACAAAACGACCCTCAACTGCACCTTTGATATAAGCCAGTTCCTTTGTGCTCTTTATTAGTTAAAGATCACTTGTCCATAAGTCAAGAAGTTTCATCTCGTGGAGGTCTACCTGTGTGATTCACGTTTGTTCTTGTATTTGGTTTCCCTTCGTCAGATTGAAAGAAGGAATTTTGCTTCTTCCACATCTCGGATCAATGCAGATGTTTTCTGTGTAGTTATTTCTCTGTGGTTATGGCAAACTTGACTATGAATTCCGATGAATTAGGTGATCAAATAGCGTCCGATTTAGATGAAACCAAAACGAAAGGTCCGGGCGCCGTGATACTAGGTGCTGCGATGCTGGCAGTAGGCGAGATTATCGAGCCAGAAAAGACAACCGTTGAAATTACCGAGGTTGCTGATGATCATGTCCCCGACAAGGGGTTAGATCTGAATTTCGGTGATTTGCCGCCTTTAAATTAACAGATCAATTACAAAGTGATAATCGTCGGGAAAGGTCGCTTTGCCATATTCCTTGTGGGTCAAATTGCTTCTGTACAGTTTTCCAATGTGCGAGTTTTGGATACATCTTATCTAAGAGATCTGCATCAACACATGAGTCTTTCGCTAAATTGACTCGCCCCTCTGCGGAAGCGATCCGTGAGTTGAATTCATTAATATAGTGGTATGAGTCTTGGGTAGCCGGCAGATCAATAGCTAACGTCCATCCTGGTGAACAGAAGGATAAATAGCTTTCACTAGCCTTACCGCACCTTTTAAGTACGGCTAATGCAGGAAGTGCACTTGTTTTACTAAAACCCATAATTATTTCCTCCAGAAGTGATGTTTCTTTATCAGGCAGAATGAATTGCCATTGGATAAGCCCGGATTTACCGTAAAGATGGTTCCAGTTGCGAACTCTATCGAGAGGGAAAAGGTAATTCTGTATTGATGTAACTCTTAAGTCCTTAGCTATGGAGGACATTAGATATTTCAAATTATTATGTGATCTACAAATTGGGGGCAAAACCACGTTCAAATTTCGTGGTTTCGGGATACGAATTTGATTGAAGCGTTTTGGTTTCGCCATATCTTGGCCATGTTGATAGATAGACGCTGACCTCACAATCCCCCTCCCAGGCTGACGTGAAGTGAGAAGGTCAAGCCATGCAACAGCGTATTCTTCTGAAGCAGTTATATCCTCAAAACCCTTTAGAAGTGATGAGAGGTTCTCGTAACTCCTTGTTTGAACTTGGACAGAGGTGCCAGTAATTCTCTGAAGACGCAGGGTTGCGCTAGTTATTAAGCCCGTTAGGCCTAATCCACCTATCGTTGCCCAAAACAACTGACTTTCTATTTCTCTATTACAACGGACAACTGTGCCATCAGAGATCATTACGTTAAGTTCCTCGCAACAAGAAGCGATAGACGATTGGTGCCAATGATTTTTACCATGAGCATCAGCCGCAAGCGCACCACCAATCGTGATGTGCTGAGAGCCAGGGATTACGGGCAGGATCCACCCAAGAGGCATAGTCGCATCTAGAAGTTCCCCTATTGTCATGTCTCCATTAACGCTGACCAGGCCAGAATTGTGGACTTCTACATCCATTGAATCATCTTGCTGTGTGAGTGAGATCATTAACCCATCCGAAACTAATGCTTGATCCCCATAACTTCGTCCGGCTCCACGGGGGATAACGCCCGAAGAATGAGAGTTCACAACAGTTTCTGCCATATTTGGTATCTGAAAATGTGTTTGATGCTCAGCAAAGGTCCTTTTGTTATTTCCCCAACTATGAGAAATCATCTCAGGCATAAACGGACCCCAAAAAGCTACCAACAAATATAATAGTAACGAACCTCAAGCATGGATCAAGTACAATCTGCGCCGTTGGATCTTCAGCATTCCCAGCTAAAGCCAATTTAAAGAAGCGAAAGGTGGCAAGCTGCAGTGATATGAACGAAACCAGCACTAAAAATAAATTGATATTGCTACTCTGCACAAACCAAAACAAGTACCCTGCTATCCCACCACATGAAGACACAATCATCGCATTACGGAGAAACACGTTGGAATACCGATCAAGTACATGGCGCCGTGAATCAATATCGTGGGAAATAAGCTCAGAAAGCCTTTTGCACCCTGCCAAGAAAATCGAAAAGCACGAAATCACGAAAAGGAAAACTGCTGTAAGTTCTGTATCTGTTGCGGCACCACCAAAAGTAGCCCGCAACCCAAACCCAGAGGCAACAAATAGGAGTTCAAGGACAGCGATTCGTTTTACATACAGTGAGTAAAGAATATTCATTGAAAGGTACGTTGCAATTATCAGACCTGCTGCAAGTCCATAAGAAAAAGCAAATACTATAGAAAGAGTCCCTAGAGCAAGAGAAACCGCCAACGCCAACTCTATTGGCAAGGAACCAGATGCTATCGGGCGAAATGATTTCATAGGGTGCTGAGCGTCCATCTTGCGATCAAAAGAATCGTTGACCAAATAGATACAAGCTGCGGCCCCACAGAATATAAAGAAGGCCCCCAAGGATTTCTGGAATATGTCTAGCTGAAAGAAAGTTCCAGCCGCCAACGGCGCAGTCAATACTAGAACATTCTTCATCCACTGTTTGGGTCTAATGGCAATGAAAACCTGCTGCATTAAGTGCATACTCATCAACATAGCAAGATGCTTAGCGAACTGTGATAGGAGGACAAAAACAGAACCGGATCAAATCCTGATACTACTTCTTTTAAAAGCCCAGACCGCACTAGAATTTAAACTATGAGTACCAGAATGTTAATCACAGTTTCACTCCTATGTGGGCTTACGATATTGTTGGCATTCACGGTTCAAGTATTAGTTGCTTCGTGAAGATGTAAGTAGCGAAATGAAGACGCAACGCTGCACAGCATTCTAGAGACAAGAGTCATTATGAGTAAAGAAAAAACACAATTTGATCTGATTGTAATCGGAGGCGGACCCGGCGGTTATGGTGCAGCCCTTTATGCATCTGCTGCAGGTCTGGAGGTTGCCCTCGTCGAAAATGCCAAACTCGGGGGTACGTGCTTAAACGTTGGATGTATTCCAGCGAAAGAACTTCTTGAAACAGCTTCAGTCCTCAGAACAGTCCGCCACGCCGGTGAGTTTGGAGTACAGATTGGCGACCCCCGACTTGATTTAACGAAAACTATGGAACGTAAACAGGCTGTCATAGATCAGTTAATCTCAGGAGTCGAAGGGCTACTCAAAAATCGAAAGGTCACCGTTTATAACGGAACAGGTAGTCTTCAATCTAAAACAGAGGTAAATGTGGCATCCGTGGACGGGTCAAAAATACTTTTATCTGCTCAAAATATTATTCTTGCAAGTGGCTCTAAGCCTCGAACAATTCCCGGCTTTGAAATTGATGGAAATCAGATCATGACGTCAGATGAATTGCTTTCCATCACCGAAGTCCCCAAATCAGTGGCAATTATAGGCGGAGGTGCAATCGGAGCAGAGTTTGCGTCAACGCTTAATGATTTCGGTGCCGATGTAACGCTAATAGAAGCATTGCCTCAAATCCTAGCGACTTGTGACAGGGATTTATCAAAAACAGTGACTCGTTCATTTAAAAAGCGGGGCATAAATGTGTTGGCAGGAACAAAAGTACTGGGTCATTCAAAAAGCGGTGAGGGAATTGAAATCAAAATTGATTCCGGCTCCGTTACTGTCGAAAAGGTGGTGATTTCAGTTGGGCGAAGACCCTTCGCTGATTTATTGGAATTGGGAAATGCAGATCTAGCGACTGACGAATCCGGATATGTCCCAGTTGATGACTTCTGTCGAACAAGTCAAAAGGGGATTTATGCTGTCGGTGACTTGATCAATTCCCCTCAGTTAGCGCACGTTGCATTTGCAGAAGCAATAATGGTCATCAAAGATATCTGTGGCGAAGTTATTTCGCCAGTGGATTACGGTAAGGTACCTTGGGCAATTTACTGCCATCCTGAGGTAGCCTTTGCTGGCTTGAGTGAAGAAGAAGCCTTATCACAAGGCTACGAAATCCTTGTTTCAAAACACCGCTACAGTGGGAATGGGCGGGCCATGATAGTCGGTGAAACTGAGGGTCTAGTTAAAGTTATCGCACAGAAAACAGATCAAGGAACTGCAGGGCAAATTCTGGGAGTCCATATGGTGGGTCCTTGGGTAACTGAACAATTAGGACAAGGCTATTTGGCTATCAACTGGGAAGCTACCGTTGATGAAGTTGCTGAATTCATTCAACCTCACCCAACGATGAGTGAACTGTTTGGAGAAACTGTTCTCGCGCTAACCGGACGGTCTCTTCACGGATAGTAAAGTCAACAGAAATCCTCTAAANTCTNATTAAACTGTAAAAAAAGTTCTAAACCCNAAGATANGGATGATTGAAACAGCACCAAATCCACTGAANATCAGATGGTTAGGAAAAGTATCTTATAACGATGCNCTCGCCGTCCANAANGCCTTATTCANNAGAGGCTCTGAAAATTACTTATTNCTTCTAGAACATCCTCATGTNTTCACTCTNGGTGTCCGAGGCGATACATCAAATATTCTGGTTAANCCATCAGATATCGGTGCAGATTTAGTTAAAACAAACCGGGGTGGAGACGTTACCTATCATGGGCCAGGGCAGNTAGTCGGATATCCAATATTGAATCTTNCNGGNAAGCGGGGCGGAGGNATGGCAGACACAGTNGCGTACGTTNANTCTGTNGAGGACTTAGTCATTGAAACCCTAGCTCACTTAGGTTTGNNGAATTGNGGAAGAGTNGATCAATACCCCGGNGTNTGGGTTGACCCTAATAGNGCGAATCCTCGTAAGATCGCNGCTGTAGGTGTGAGNCTAACAAGAGGAAGAACCATGCATGGATTCGCTTTAAATATTGAACCTGACATGANGTACTTCGATTCNATAATTCCATGTGGAATCANAGANAAGTCAGTNACCTCTTTATCNAGAGAGGGAATTGANGNATCGATGGCTGAAGCAGTCGCAATAGTGTCAGANNTNGCATCTAAAAAATGGGGCAAGGGNAACTTCAGNCGNATGGACGTCTCATGGCGAACTTCTCNAAGCGAACTNAGCCCNTTTTCTAAGGGTGAAGGCCCAGGAGAANTNCCNAAGCCAGTTGAAGAAANTNCGCNTANTGCCTCTCAATCTGTAACAATNGNANGGAAAAGCAAAAANCAAAAGCGTGCAGAAATAGCTATAGGTAAAAAGCCNGAATGGATGCGAATNAAGGCCAATATGGGTTCAGAATATAGGGAACTGAAAAAATCAATTNGGTCTCTTGAATTAACAACAGTATGTGAGGAGGCAGGNTGCCCCAACATTTTTGAATGCTGGGGGCAGGGAACCGCCACGTTNATGGCACTAGGCGANCGTTGCACNCGTGCATGCGGATTCTGCTTAGTAGATACNCGAAAACCTCAAGCAATTGATCATGATGAGCCAAAGCGAATAGCAAAAGCGGTCAACCAGATGAACTTAGAATACGCAGTAATTACTATGGTTGCTCGAGATGACTTAAAAGATGGAGGCGCAAACCACATCAGAGAAATAATTAATGAAGTCAGATNTCTCAACCCTCAAACAAGNGTCGAGGTTTTGATATCTGATTTGAAAGGTAACGCTGATGATNTGCAAACCGTCTTCTCTGCCAACCCTGACGTCATGAACCACAATATTGAGACCGTCCCTCGCCTGCAACGACAAGTTCGGCCNTCAGCTGGATACGCTCGAAGCCTTGCTGTTCTTGCCCAAGCGAAAGAAGAAGGATTAGTCGTTAAATCATCGATAATGGTGGGGCTTGGTGAAACCGAGCAAGAAATGTTTGANACCCTCAAAGACTTGAAAGAAATCGGTGTAGACATCGTCACAATCGGNCAGTACCTGCGACCGACCATGAATCACCTTCCAGTTCAGCGATGGTGGACTCCTGAAGAATTTAAAGAGTTCAAGAGGATAGGGGAAGCTTTAGGAATANCGCACGTTGAGTCAAGCCCATTGACACGAAGCAGCTACCACGCCAAAGAAGCCGAAACCTTAGCAAAAAATAAGGCAAGCTCTTTAGCTAACAGTGGAGGTAGATAACATGAGTGGATGCAGAGCGGACGGAATGCTTTAAATGTTTCTTGAACGAATTTCCAAAGTCCAGAACCTTATGCGGTCACATAACATTGATGCTCTGCTACTGTCGACCGGAGCTGATTTGCCATACTTTATCGGTTACGAAGCGATGCCTCTAGAGCGACTAACGATGCTTGTCATTAGAGACGAAGGCCATCCGATGCTCGTTATTCCCCAACTAGAGAGGGCAAGAGTTATCGAACGCCCAACTATTTTTGATATTTGCGAGTGGGGGGAAACAGAAGACCCTATAGAAATAGTGGCAACAGCTTTAACTGGATCAGTCCGAGTCGCAATCGGGGACACAACATGGACTCGGTTCACAATCGAGTTACTTAAACGAATGCCGAATATTGACTTATCAAGAGCAAACCCAATCACTAGCCAACTACGTTCAATCAAAAGTGCCGAAGAGTTAGACAGATTACAACTAGCAGCAAATGCAGTAGATAAGATCGCTCACCGCCTTCAAAATGGGCAAATAGAATTAATAGGGAAAACGGAAAAGCAGGTTTCTGAAGAGCTAGGTCGCCAGATAATTGAAGAAGGGCATAATAAAGTCAATTTTGCAATTGTCGCAGCCGGAGAAAACGCAGCAAGTCCNCATCATGAAGCAGGAGATAGGCTCATTCAAAAGTCNGAAATCGTTCTGTGTGANTTNGGAGGAACCATGTATGGTGACGACGGAGTTGGATANTGNTCAGATCTCACACGCTGTGTGTGGACGGGTAATCCGCCTCAGGAATTCGTCGAAATGTACGGAGTNCTCCAAGANGCTCANAGCAAACAAGTTCAGGAAGCTACACATGGTACGCCAGCCCAACAGNTTGACAGGGNGGGNAGGCAAATCATATCAGCNGCAGGGTACGGAGATTTCTTNGTTCACCGAACTGGTCACGGAATCGGAGTTGAAGCGCATGAAGAACCCTANATAGTCGAGGGCAATNCTGANCCNATACAGTCTGGTAATGTCTTCAGTATNGAGCCAGGAATNTATNTNCCNNATAAATGGGGGATNAGGTTGGAAGATATTGTCGCAGTAACNAAATCTGGGCCGCTTCCGCTNAATACCGTCAATCACGANCTCGCTACCTATTAGCCCGAAATGATTGATTTTCAANCATCAACCTTTCTTCTGCANTGGGCNACNGGAGGGCTGCTTTTCCTTTGGGTCTCAANTAAGACAAGNTTAATAGGGCTTGGATTNGGCTGGACAACACGGATTACGTACCTAGTAATTGCAGGTATAGGGCTTGTAGTCGGAGTGANGGGGGACACACTTTGGCTGAGAGAAATATCAAATATCGGTCTNCTNATGGCAACAAGCTTTGCTCTNCTNGTTTCNATAGCTAGGAGGAAAGCTGGGGTGAAAGGACAGCGAGAGTTACAGAGATCTCGAGCAGACCGAGTTTCAGCGATGTTAGGAGATAGAGGTCAAATAAAGGTATCAAACACAGTAACCACAAAAGAATTTCCACCAGTGCTGGATTTGATTGCCCCTGTCATCGGAACTTTTGGTCTGGTAGTCGGTGCAGTNGATGCNGCAGGATCTATTTGGCTGTCAGTAGCGAGAACCCTTGTCGGAGCGGCTTTCTTGGGAGCAGTATCAAATTCGATGCTTCTGGGCCACTGGTATCTGGTGCAACCCGGACTTTCGCGCGACCCAATATTTACATTAGTGAATTGGACAGGCCTACTTTGGCTNCCCGAATTAGTACTTTTATGCATCCCGACNGGAATGTTCTCAGTCCTCAATGGGACCATAGACGATAACTACAATGGACTTCTTGGATGGTTTTGGGTTGCATGTGTAGTAGCAACAATATGTTTAGTTATAGTCACCAGAATGGCACTGAAGGAAAAGGAATACTCAGCAGTTATGGCCGCAACTGGTCTGATGTATCTAGCTATTCTTACCGCATTTGGGATGGACCTAGTGGCAAGAATACTTCTTGATGCCTAGCTTCACCTTAAAATTGAAAGTCGATAAACTGAAAGAAAGATCTTGAATCAAATGACTGAAGAAAAACCCCCTAAAACAAACAAGCGAAAGATCATAATTTTCGGAGCGCTAATCCTTCTTTGTCTGATCTTATTTCTCGCATGGTTTTTCATAATTCGAGACACCTCACCTGCCTCCGTTACAAGCAGCGAAGCCATAGAAGCACGAAATGAAACGCTTTCTAGTTGCTCGGCAGAGGGAACAGAAGATGTCAATGGANCATGGATAGTCGCAACAGACTGTGGGACCTTTGACGAGAGCTGTTTAACTGAAGTCTGNGCAACGTCTTTTGCAGGTTTCCGAATCAAAGAGGAACTTGTCGGAGTCGGAGGGAAAACGGTTGTCGGAAGAACTCCAAATGTAACAGGAACACTCGTAATTGATAACAAGATGATCAATTCCGAACAAAATCAGCCATTAATAACTGTTGATATGGCAAGCCTTATGACGGATAATGCGGCAAGAGACAATGCGNTAAGAAATCAAGCTATCGAAACAGCGTTATTTCCCACAGCGACATTCGAAATTAAAAGCCCCATTGACTTTTCCAATGAAACAGACTTGGCCGCAGGATTCACCCGAGATGTAACAGGCTCACTGACTATCCATGGAGTCAGCAGAGAAGAGACAATAACTATCACTGCATCATTCAATGGAAACACTATTCTCATCTTCGGAGAACTTGGCCCAATAAAGTTAAGCGACTACGACATAGAAAAACCACGATCAGCGGTTGTGCTCTCAGTCGAAGATAATGCGTCAATGGAATTTCAAATCTTCTTCAAAAAAACTAGCTAAGCCCGTATCAAGAGGCCAACAAAACGTGACAAACCTAAAGAAACCGCTATCGTCAAACATATGAAAATCTACACAAGAAAAGGTGACGANGGCACAACAGGNCTGTTCTACGGNGGGCGAGTNAAAAAAGACTCTCCACGTCCTTCGGCCTACGGTGAGGTAGATGAGGCTCAAGCAGCTATTGGNCTTGCAAGGGCTCAAATCGCCAAAGGAAGCGATCTCGATAACCTACTAGTCCAAATTCTTAGAGACCTCTGGGTTTTGATGGCAGAACTTGCCACGCTTCCAGAGAACCGAAACAAGCTTGAACCTGAAANCAGCCTGACAACTTCAATTATGGTAAAAAAACTGGAAGAAGCCATAGACGAATTTTCAGAAAAGTTTCAAATGCCAAATGAATTCATCGTCCCAGGCCAAAACCCNATAGCAGCTCACTTTGACTATGCGCGCACTGTAGNCCGAAGAGCAGAACGAGCCGTACTCGCAATTGAAGCCGAAGAATCAAATGTAATGCCATATCTAAATCGGTTATCAGACCTTATGTGGATCATTGCACGCACTCAAGAAAAGAAATCCCTAACAGCAAAAGAAAAGAAGGAATAAATGTCCATTGAAATAAAAAACTCAAACTCNATACCAGCGAGATCTGACCTCCTCGCAAGAGTTATAACTACAGAAGAAATCGCTAATAACCCGACTAATGTAGACGCCGATTATCTCTCTTCACAAGCATTTGAGGCGAAGGAAGGTCAAATAATCTTCACGAATGGAAGCAANTACTCCACAGCGTTAATAGGTATAGGCGAAGATGCCAATGCAAGTACAGAAAAATTTCGACAAGCCGGCGCCTCCCTTTTGCGCGGAATNAAAAACTTTAAATCCATAACGCTTGACGCCGGCGAAAGCAACATCGCAAAAGATAATAAAGCTTTAGTAATCCAAGCGTTTCTNGAGGGCGCAATATTGGGTGATTATGAATTTACGGCCTTAAAATCTAAGCCGCCCAAACCAGTAAAGCGCACAATCACTGTTCTGGGATCGGGAAGCAAAATCAAATCCGCCATAGCCAGAGCAGAATCAATTTCTACCGGCGTAAATACAGCTCGCGATTTCGTAAATCTACCTGGAGGNGATTTAACACCTATAGTTTTCGCAAGAAAAGCAACTGCGCTCGCAAAAGAAAATGGCTTGAGCGTAAAGGTCCTAGATGGACCTGCAATAAAGAAAGCGAAAATGGGGGGCATACTTGGCGTTAACAGAGGCTCCACACAACAACCAAGGTTTGTTCAACTTACCTACAAACCGAATAAGAGTAACGGAAAGCATATTATTCTTGTAGGCAAGGGAATAACCTTCGATGCAGGTGGGCTCTCAATCAAAACAGCGCAAGGGATGTCAACAATGAAGTGNGATATGGGTGGAGCAGCTGCAGTGCTGGGCGCCATGATAGCGATAGGACAAATAGCTCCGAATACCAAGGTAACCGGCTTAATGCCCCTCACAGACAACATGCTCGGCGGAGATGCAACAAGGCCAGGAGATGTTCTTCACATAAAAAATGGCAAGACAGTTGAAGTTCTTAANACAGACGCAGAGGGGCGACTTATTTTGGCTGATGCGCTTTCTNTGGCTTCTAACATGAAGGCCGACGCAATAGTCGACCTAGCGACACTAACAGGCGCCTGCATGGTCGCACTGGGTAGCCAATATGCCGGTTTGATGGGAACAGATGATTCTCTAATAACTGCTATTGAAAATGCAGCCCAGCAGACTGGAGAGAGAGTCTGGCACCTCCCATTGCCAGATGAATATAGAAGTCAACTTGATTCAAATATCGCAGATGTTAAAAATATCGGAAGCAATTGGGGCGGTGCGTTAACAGCAGGTCTATTCCTAAAAGAATTCGTATCAGAAGGTATTCCATGGGCGCATCTTGACATTGCAGGACCTGCGTTTGCCGACGCTGCATGGGGCGAGCACCCCAAAGGCGGAACAGGTTTCGGGGTTCGCTTGCTTATCGATCTGGTTGAGAACTTTTAGATCTCAACCGCAAGGCAAAATCAAACGTTAATACTGCATAGATAAGTATTGACCCCATGATAAGAACCACCAAATAACCTACACCCCACCAACTACGGGAAGTAACTTGTTCTGCCAGTCCGTCGATCCCTATTGCCCCAAAAGAAGCAATCATTAGGGCAAAATTCATGAGAAGATGACTGCGCGTAGTTGGAACTTCGGACTTGCCAAAACAACCACAGGGTAAAGGAACAGGTAAACGTAAGATATACCATGTCAAAATAGAAAAGATAGCAAACCAAGCAGCAACCATAATCGGCAAAAATTTACCGGCGATAAACATGCCACAAATAGCAGTCACGAACTCAGAAAATCCGACAGACCTGACAAGAATCAAAGACGAGGGAAGATTTAGTTTCTTCCAAGCATCATGACTTAGTTGAGGGTTAAGGAGCTTCAAACAACCACCAATCGCTAATAATTGACAAGCCATAAAGTAAGTAATTGAAACCATAAAAGAATTCCTTTAACTCGTTCACACCAACTCTAGAACTAGTTTGTCACGCTAGCATTCTTATAGTGGAACAAAATAAACCCCTACAAAATGAACTTGAAAATGTTAGAGAAGTTATAAAAGAATCCTCAAAAATCGTTGTACTTACAGGAGCAGGGATAAGCACGGATTCCGGTATCCCAGACTTTCGAGGCCCCAATGGAGTTTGGACAAAGAATCCAGAAGCAGAGAAGGCTTCGAATATTAGGTATTACACGACCTCACCTGAGATCAGAAAGAAAAACTGGGCGCTTAGGGCTTCTGGAGATTTATGGCCGACTGTTGCCCCAAATGAAGGACATAAAGCTTTAGCTAAACTTCAAGAAAAGCTACTCCTTTTAATAACGCAAAACATAGATGGGCTTCATCAGCTAGCTGGATCTCCAGTAGATCGAGTGGTCGAAATCCATGGAAATACCAGAAATGTAAAATGTCTGGATTGCGATTATTTAGCCCCAATGGAAGAAGCTTTAGAGAGGGTGCGCAACGGGGAAGAAGACCCTCACTGCGAGATATGTGGTGGGTTATTGAAATCAGCAACAATTTCATTTGGTCAGTCGTTGATACCTGAGGATCTACTTCGGTCTGAACAATCAATTCACGAATGCGACTTACTGATGGCGATTGGGACAACCCTAACAGTGGGTCCAATTAATCGAGTGGTGCCTCTTGCTCATAGCCTTGGAAAGCCGATATTTATTCTTAACGGTGAACCCACAGAATATGATGGTCTAGCCTCGTATTTGTTAAGGGCAGATATTAGTTCTACTCTCCAGGAAATTTGTTGAACCAGTCTAAAAGTGTGAATTTGGCAATATGAAATTAAAATAAGCCATGGCAAATTTTCGTGAGCTACTGAAGAAGACCAAATCTGAAATCACTGAAGTCTCGACAGAGCAAGCAGAGAATTTACTTGCTGAGGACTGGACTCTTCTTGACGTTCGAGAACCGGATGAATTTGAACAGGGTGCGATATCAGGCTCAGTTCACATACCCCGTGGAAACCTTGAGACATCAATAGAAGCCCGATTACCCAACAAAGAGACGAAAATTGTGGCGATGTGTGCAGGAGGTGCGCGTTCTGCATTTGCTGCAAAGACGCTCGAAGAAATGGACTATAAAAGTGTAGTTTCAATGGATGGTGGCTTTAATCAATGGAAAGATGAGAGTCGCAAGTGGGAAATCCCAGCTGTCTTAGACCAAAGTAAGCGGAATAGGTACCAAAGACACTTATTGCTACCTGAAGTCGGAGAGGCGGGACAGCTAAAACTTCTAAACTCTAAAGTCCTCTGTCTGGGAGCAGGAGGGCTTGGGTCTCCTGCAGCGCTGTATCTTGCCGCCGCTGGAGTAGGAACTCTAGGCATCGTTGATATGGATGTCGTAGATGAATCTAACCTCCAGAGACAAATACTCCATAACTATTCCAGAATAGGTCAACAGAAAGTAGATTCTGCGAAGGAAACTATCAATGCGCTAAACCCTGATGTAAACGTGACAACTCATGCAGTAAGGCTAGATGCATCAAATATTGAGGAAGTTATTTCTCAGTATGACCTCGTAGTTGATGGAACCGATAACTTCCCAGTTCGTTACATGCTTAACGATGCCTCAGTGAAACTAGGTATACCAGTCATACATGGTTCAATCTTTCGATTTGAGGGACAAGTAACTGTCTTTGATCCACAAAATGGGCCNACATACCGTGATATGGTTCCAGAGCCTCCACCGCCGGAATTAGCTCCAAGCTGTGCTGAAGCAGGTGTCTTGGGCGTCCTTCCAGGAATCATAGGCTGTCTTCAAGCATTAGAGACAGTAAAACTTATCTTAGGTTTAGGTGACTCTCTAACTGGCCGTTTGCTTACCTTTGATGCGACGGAGATGACTTTCCGAGAGTTTAAACTAAGAAAAGATCCAAATCTTGAAATAACTTGGGANAATAGGAANCGCGTCCAAGTCATAGAACTTAATGACTCTTGTCGGCCCGCACCACTCCAAGAGTTGTGATTATCTGTTGAGGTAGTAGATTGATCCGGCGTTGGTGTTGCCGTTTACGTTTTGGCCTGGTGCGCCAATGATGATGTCTTCGTCTATGGTGAT
>PATO01000013.1 GCA_002712415.1 Actinomycetota bacterium
TCCTTGATCCCATCCTTGGATTACTCGTCCAGCCCCGAGTTCAAATGGGAAAGGTGATCCTCTATCCCACGAGGCATCAAATTGAAGCCCACTTGAGTATGAAACACCTACATAGTCCATGACAAGAAAATCGCCGACACCAACTGGAGATCCGCTTCCAACGACTAAGTCCTCAATTAATAACTCAGTTGGTGGAGAAGATGAGGGAATAATCACTAGAGGTTTTACTGATAGATCAGCATTATCAACGTCCCCAGCAGGTGTAGGAGTGGGCACAATTTCAATGGAAGTTGGAATTTCAGTTGAAGAGTCAGTGGCGGCTGATTCTCCACCATCATTCCCGCAACCGAGCAGCAATATGCAAGCTGTAGCTGCGGATAAGATTTTTACGATATTACGCGGCATATAATTTATTCTTTCTTGATTACGCCTATCCGATGCTAGTCCCTAACATGACTATTGCGTATTCTATGTTAGGAGTTTAGGTACTTTGGGAGCACTGTTGTGAAATCTAGCCTCGTTCTGATGGCCGCTGGGCTTGGAAGCCGATTCGGAGGGACAAAACAACTTGTTCCAGTCGGAAAAAACGGTGAAACGCTTCTTGATTTCACGATTCAAGATGCACTTCGTGTAGGTATGACAGATGTTGTCATTATCGTAAGAAGCGAAATAGTTAATGATATGAAATCTCATGTGGAGCGCCTCCACCCTGAAGGTCTTGACTTTAGGTTTATTTTACAAGACCGTTATGGTCCTGCTCGAGCAAAGCCTTGGGGTACGACTCATGCCGTAATTTCTGCTTCAGAAGCGGTAGAAGGACCCTTTATTTTGGCCAATGCTGATGACTACTACGGGCCATCTTCTATTGAAGTAGCTTCTGAGCAGCTACCGAATCTTGACAAAAATTCAGCCGCATTAATAACGTTTGAACTTAACAAAACCCTATCTTCAAGCGGCCCAGTAACCAGAGGGGTGTGCGACGTGCAGAATGGATTACTTTCTAAAGTGATCGAGACGGAAGGCTTATTTCATAAAAATTCAAGCAATGAAATCACATGCGTTGAGGGCAATGTTCTAAAACCTGACACTCCGGTTTCAATGAATCTTTGGTGTTTCCACCCATCAATTCTAAGTTCTTTGCAAAGCCTCTGGAAAGAGTTTCTTGAGGACAATAGTCACTCTGAGGTTGCTGAGTGTCTTCTTCCAGTATGCATTTCAACTCTTATGGACCGTGATGATTTCCAGGTATCTACTGTTCCAAGCCGGGAAGAGTGGACCGGTTTAACCTACCCTGATGATCTTGAATTGGTTCGGAATAAAATTCATAACCTTCGGAGCAAATGGCTATAACGTAAAGCCCACCTCGGTTCCAGGACCATTCTCTGGGGCATTAACGAAGACATGACCATTATGTCTCATAATTATTTCTTCAACTATTGAAAGCCCGATACCTGAGCCAGGAAGATTTCTTGTATCAACAGATCTAAAGAATCTCTCAAAAAGTTGACCCCTATCATCTTCCCTTACTCCTATTCCGAAGTCACGGACGCAGACGGTTCCATTTTTCACTGTGATCACGATATCGGTTCCTTCAGGGCTAAATTTGATCGCATTATCGACCAAATTAGAGATGGCACGCTCAATCGCTGCACTTTGTATATCCCGTATGGAATCTCCCGAACTTGTAATGTCTATTGTTCTCCCCGATCTTCTGGAGAACTTCTGAGCGACCTCCTGAGCGATTACAGAGAGATCATCGGTAACAAAATTTTCAGATTTAAAGCCAGTTGATGTGGCGAGGTTAACAATTTCATCGACTAAGAGACTTAATTCATTTATTTCTGTTTTAAGGTCACGAATAATTAGTTCTTTATCTTTCTCGTCAATGGATTTTGCTTTCGCCAAAAGTTCTATGTTTGTTCTAACGCTCGTGAGAGGGGTTCGAAGTTCGTGGCTAGCATCCGTAACTAGTCTCTTTTGCTGGTCGCGCGATGTTGCAAGTGCGCGCAACATCACGTTAAAACTCTCCGCTAAACGTCGCACTTCCTTGTCTCCATCCTTTGAGTCTATGAAAGCAGTGAGTTCTTGGGTGCGAGCTACATGTTCAGCAGTTTTGGATAATTTCTTGATGGGTTTCGCAAGTTGAGAGGCCAATACCCACGCTGACAAGATAGCTATAGCAATACCTATAAGCCCTAGTAGCAGAAATGCGCGAATCATCCCGGAGATTGCATCGTTAACTTCTGATAAATCTCGGCCTATCTGAAGAAGACCACCTCTGGGTAATGGTTTAGAGAGGATTCTGTAGTCAACACCTCCAACAGTTGATTTACGTATTCGGGTGACTCCACTTAGCTTCTCATCTTTCTGCGTAGCAATCTTGATTTCTGCGTCTTCTAGGGGAAGCGTGATTGGGAATGCAAAGATAATTTGGCCTTTGGGGTCCACGATTTGTGTAATGGCATCCGGCTCTGCAAGAAATTCTGANAGAACTGATCTCCTTTCATCTCTTTGCACGAAAGATTTAGCTTCCGCATTGGACTGAAGGTCTTCTATGCTTTTTGCCCTGTCAACNAGAAAGTCATCCACGCCATCAACAAGCTCGCGCTCAGCAGACGTTACTGCAAAAATACCTGCAACTGTTACTACTGTCGTAATGACTGCCACCAACGCAATCGTGAGACGAAGTTGAAGAGTCATGGTTCTCTCAAACAGTATCCGACGCCACGAATGGTATGGATCAATCTTNTCTCGGGGTTATTGTCAACTTTTCTTCGTAAATAACCGATATAAACATCGAGTGATTTGGAGTTTGTCTCAAAGTCATAGTCCCAAATAGATTCATATATGCGTTCCCTTGTTAGGACCAGGTTTGCATTTCTCATTAGGAGTTCTAACAAGTCATATTCTGTTTTCGTTAAGTCAACTTCTTTATCCTCCCGAAAGACTTTTCTTGATCCATATTCGAGTGTGAGGTCCCCTATTACCCGTGAGTGCTCTTCCTGGTCGTCGAAGCGTCTCAAAAGGGCACGGATCCGAGCAAGAAGTTCGTCAAGGGAAAAGGGTTTCACAAGGTAGTCATCTGCGCCGGCATCTAACCCTGCGACACGGTCTGAGACTTCGTGCTTTGCCGTAAGAATGAGTACTGGTGTCTTGTCCCCATTGCGCCTTAATGCTCTGCAAACTGAAAGTCCGTCAACGATAGGCATCATGACATCCAAGATAAATAGGTCCGGAGGTGATATCTGGGATTCCTCTAGGGCCTGTGACCCGTTATTTACAGATATGACGGAGTACCCTTCGTAGCGCAAAGCCCTATCAAGCGCGTCGCGAACAGCTTGATCGTCTTCTGCAATGATTATTTTTTTACCTTGATTATTTCCCATAATCCTCAATCAACGTGTCGCCTCATTCTGATAGGAAACCCACTCGCACGCTACTATTTTTGCACTTTCTTAATTGATTCTTAATTAGTACTTAGCTGAACTAAGAAATATCAAATCTTACTTCCTCTGGGTACGGGAAAAATTCGGGAGCTTCTATTTCATGCTGACTTTGCATTTCTATCCAAGTTTCTGGCTCGCAAAGGTCGCCATGAACACTGTCAAAGGCATCGCGTGCAGCATCAGGGAATCGGAAAAATTTCTTGAATTCTTCAGGAAAGACATCGTTTGCTCCTACTGCAAACCAAGGTTGAGATGACATTTCATCTTCAAAGCTTCGTGCTTCCGGTATTGCTCTGAACGTGACATCTTGAAGCAAAGTCAACTCGTCATAGTCATAGAAGACAACGCTTCCGTGTCTGGTGACACCAAAATTTTTAGTGAATAGGTCACCGGGAAATATATTCGCTGCACACAAATCTTTGATTGCGTGACCGTAGTCAAGTGTCGCAGATAGCACGAGGTTCTCCGGCATTTCTTGAAGGTATAAGTCAAGTGGGTAAACGCGCCGTTCTGTGTAGAGGTGGTGAATGATGACATCAGTATCAGTAATTGTTATTGAGCGAGAGGCCTCTAACGCTAACTCTTGAAGAAGTTCATCGCTAAACCTCTCACGTGGAAATGCCAGGTCTTCAAAAACTTGCGCATCAACCATTCTTCCTACGCGATCATGGGCAAAAACCATTTTGTATTTATCCATAACTTGTGATCTCGTAATTTTCTTTGAAGGAGGAAACGTATCTTTAATCACCTTGAAGACCACACCAAAAGAAGGGAGGGTAAAGACTGTCATCACCATTCCTGGTATTCCTCTGGCTGCTTCAAACCGATCAGTTGAGTTTGAAAGGTGCCTATAGATAGCTCTGAACAAACTTGTCTTCCCATGGGCACTATACCCAATAGCCGTATACAACTCGGCTACGGGTTTGAGTGGGATTAGCGTTTTGATGAAGGCTACTATTGCTCCAGGTTCCTTCGTATTCACATGAAAATACGACCTCGTAAATCCGAAAATTCTACTAGTAAGGTTCTCTGTGAGTAAGACTGCATCACATACTACCCCGCTATCTGTGGAGCGAAGAGGAATTATAAGTGGAGAAACCCGAGTGAGATATCTAATCCTGCCGACAAGGTACGCTCCACGATTACGGTAAAAGACTGGCTTAAGGACATCAATCTCTACAGGCATTGTAGCCTCCCACGTCTCAGAGAGATGTTTCTCTATTGCTGAGGCAATATTGGCAGAATCCCGTTCTAAATTCTGCCAATTATGACCAATATCGAACGCTTCAAGCACAGCCTGTATCAATTTTTCGGTAGTAGTTCGAAGACGGAACGTTAGAACTTCCCCCTGTCCTGGATCAACAACAGGAAGAGCGATTCCGCCAAACCATCTAAATTCAAGATCGTCATCGAAGCCCACTAACGTAAATAACCTTCGCGTGACGGAATTAAAAAAAGTTTCTGCTAGTTCAGAATCTGAGCGCCACGCAACAGCTTGAGCAAAAATACGTCTTGCTGATACCCATAGCTCTCTCTTCATGCTCTCTTCCAAATCTTCAAGAGCCGGATTAATAGCTTCAACGCATTGGTTAACGAGTTGTCGATGAAGAAGAAGACGAATTTGAGAATTTATTTGATGCTGTGCAAACTCCTGATTCGCAAAATTATCTCTAGCTCTTTGAGTGATGTCTAGAAAGTCTGAACGAAATTGGCTGAAGAACTTAGCAACATCATCAGCTATATCTTTTGCTGTTCTTTCAGCTTCCCCGAACTCTTGGATAGAGATAACGCCTTGAACATTTTGGCTACGTGCTCTGCGGCGCAACCAACTTGGGGACAAAGCAGAAGGCATATCAACACCATGTTGTTTGAGCAGTTCGCTATCGGTAAGGATCTCTATAGTTGGTCCTGAGGCGACAACTTCTCCTTTATCAAGAAGCACAGCGGTTTGACAGGTCTCGATAGCGACAGTTATGTCAGCNGTGAATACAAGAAGTGCTTCCTCACGATTCGCCAACGCTTCGACCAAAGAGTCTGCCGAACGTGCATCAAGCATTGACGATGGCGCATCAAGCACGAGGATCGGTGCCCTATTCTCTAATTGGGCAGCTAGTGCAACACGATAGGATTCCCCTCCGCTCAGTCTTCCTATTCGACGATGGAGAATCTCTGTATCCAGATTCACATTTGAAATTGTCTTCTTGGGATCTCCGCCACAAATTGCTTGTAACGCTGAAGCAACTGTTTCCTCGCTATTGAAGCGTCGAAGATCTGTAACTGTCCCTATATTTTCAGGGTTACTGCAAATTCCAGAGATAACTCCGGAAGTTGGCGTGAGTCTTTGCGATATTATTTTTGCAAGAGTGCTTTTCCCGCTTCCATTCCCCCCGACCACGGCGATACGATCCCCTCGCAAAATNGTTAAATTAATGTCCCTCAAACCCAGTCCATCCGGATGGTTATACGAAATATCTTCAAGACATAAAAGCGTTTCGCTCACATAAGAATACTGCCCGAATTTCAACGGTTTAACAGTCTAAGGAAGGTTTTTTCTTAAATTTAACGAAAATGCGGTTATTTTTAGCAACTTTATGATTAGTAACTTGCACAATCAATCCAGCGATAGAAGACTAGGCTCGTATTATCCATTGGAAATGAGAGGGTTCCTGTATGCACAGATCCAAGTTATTCAAATTGTTAATTGCCTTTTTAGCTTTAACTATGTTCGCAACAGCTTGTGGAGGAAGCGACGATGACAGCTCATCACCTGATAGCTCATCCGCGTCTGAAGCGACCGACAGTTCATCTGAAAGTAGCGCAAGCGAAGCTACTGAAGAACAAGAAGTAGAAGAAGAAGTAGAAGAAGTAGAAGAAGTAGAAGAAGAAGTAGAAGAAGAGGCAATAGTTGCAGAGGAAGCTGAAGTAACTGTCGAGCCGGTAACAGGAGGCACACTCCGATGGGGGATTGAAGCAGAAAGCGATGGACTAAATCCTACCGCTTCAGCATTGTCAGCTTCCGGCAGAACAATGTCCTATGCGATCTTTGANACCATCGCNAAAATTGATNNAGANGGNAATGGNNTNGAGTGGCTTGCNGAGACTTGGGAAACGAATAGNGACTGTACAAAGTGGACCATAACNCTTCGNAGCGGCATCCAGTTCCATGATGGGACACCAGTAAACGCTGAAGCAGTTGNATACAACTTCAACGCTCAATTAGCAGACCCGTTGGTAAGCCTTGCNGTCAANTANCTTTTCCCAACCGAAGGCGCTCTTGACATCATTGACGACCTAACAGTTCGCTACAATTTATTGGAACCTGATTGTCGTTATCCGAGCTCTCTTCTAACTAGCCAGGTNGGAATGGTTGCATCCCCTACATGGTTGCAAGCGGCACTTGAAGACCCCACACTTGACCAGCAACCTATTGGGTCTGGGCCATTTATGATCGATTCACGAATCCTTGACTCTCAAACGACTGTCGTAAGAAACGATAACTATTGGAACGGCGCACCTTACCTAGATGCTATTGAATTTGTTGTCATCACAGATTCTGATATCCGAGGATCTCTTCTTCAAGAAGGAGAGATTGATGGTTTGGTTACAACGAACGTTCCTACAATCGTTGACCTCGCAGAAGCTGAGGGGATAAACCAGTTCTTTGAAGATACTGGAGATGAATCATTTACCATGCTTCAAACAGGTAGAGCTCCGTTCAATGATATTCGCGCAAGGGAAGCCTTATTCTTGGCTACACCAAATGAGAATTATCAAAGTCTAATAAACTTAGGAATTCCTCGAACAGCTAACCAAATCTTTACTCCTGATGAGCCATATTACAATCCTGACATAGTAATGGTCACTGATAGCCCTGAGCTTGCAGCACCACTGGTGGAAGAATATTGCGCTGATGTACCNNCNTCNTGNACNAATGGAAAAATAAATATGGAATATCA
Organism: Actinomycetota bacterium; assembly: GCA_002712415.1. Lineage (GTDB taxonomy): Bacteria > Actinomycetota > Acidimicrobiia > Acidimicrobiales > UBA8592 > UBA8592. The sequence goes on from PATO01000013.1 coordinate 7,403, forward strand.
GTATTCGGGGCCATCAGTTGCTGGTGAAAGAACTGCCGAAGTCTTGATTGAAGGGTGGAAAGATTTCTTCAATGTAACTATTGACATGAAACCACAGGGNNNNCATATNCAAGANNNNGCNNTNGGCCTNTTTGATGCTGTCGGATGGCGCCAATTTGGNTATGTNAATCCNACAACNGACCANACATGGTTGCGCTGTGACACNATTGGNNNACTTTCNTTNAATTGGCCTCGTTATTGCGATGAGGAAAGAGATGCACTACTTGCCNNAGCNAAATTNGAGACTGANNTAGAGCCNCAAATNGAGATTTANCAAGAANTNTCNCANAGAATNAANGATNCCTTCTTATANATATTCCATANNCACTCACTCTGGGATGTAGCAGTGCGAGATACTGTTTACAATATTTGCGGAGTCACAGCTCCTAATGGGAAAGCTCTTGATTGCTTGATTAACGGAGATGTCTGGTTTAATACAACGTTTATAGTTGAAGACTGATCGGTGCCCAACGGGCCTCGGGATTATGTATTTCCGAGGTCCGTTGTTCGCCTTATACGAAAGCATCAAAGTTTTAGCATGTCCTCATGCACAGTTTAAACGCTAGACTACTAATAGGTCTTGACTCTTAAAGACAGATAGAGGGGTTCTTTTGCAGCGAATAGTGAGAAAGTTTTTAGCTTTGTGTCTGCTTCTGGTGTTGATTTCAATGGTCACTTTTGGATCGATGAGCTTCTTAGGCGACCCCTTATTTAATATTCTTGGGCCAATTGCAGGGGATACTGAAAGTCCGGAGAGTTTAAAAATTATTGAAGCAGCAAAAGCTGAATACCACCTTGACAAGTCAGTGCCAGAGCAATGGGGGCGCTGGGCATGGGATTTTGTTCGGGGCGATTTTGGAGTGCAATTCAGTACCACTGGTCAACCGCCAGTTAGCGACCTAATAAAAGAGCGACTTCCTCGAACACTTGAATTAATGTTTATCGCACAACTATTTGCTTTGGGATTGGCCATTCCTTGGGCTGTCACTTCAGCTGCTAGGGCAAATAGCCGCATTGACAAAGGCCTTACGATGACCTCATTCGCCGCTATATCTCTTCCATCGTTTGCAACAGCTGTTCTACTTTATTACGTATTCTCAGTCAAACTCGACTGGTTACCTGACACATACAATGCAATAGATCCATTCTGGGGTTTCAGCCACGACCATAGACTTATTCAACTGATTCTTCCAGCTCTCACCCTAGGGATAGGGGCAGCAGCACAGTACGCAAGACTGTTGAGAACTGACATGATAACGACTCTTCGCGAGGACTTCATTCTTATGGCAAAATCTAAAGGAGTGCCGCGAAAACGCGTTCTATACATTCATGCTCTTCGATCATCATTGTTTTCGCTTATTACTCTTTTAGCAATCAATGTAGGATTCATGATTGGTGGGTCAATAGTCGTTGAAAGTTTCTTCAGAATTCCAGGTATAGGTCTCGCAATCATTGAAGCTGTTCTTCGCGATGATTTTCCCGTAGTGCTGGCAATAGTAATGCTGGTTTCATGTGGATTTATGGTTCTCAACTACTTGGCAGATATTTTATATTCAGTTCTTGATCCACGGATAAGAAATACAGAACAAGGTCAGCAAAAGAAAGTAACTATCCTATGAGCGTCAACAAGGATGAGATACTTCGAAATGAAGTAAATGAGTCAAGTGAAGTGGCTGAAGCCGGCGCAGAAGCCGCTAAGAAAACACTTGGATTTGGTTTCTGGCTCTGTGCTGTTTGGCTATTCGTGATTAGCATGTTCGCCCTACTCGCTCCAGTGCTTCCACTGAAGGACCCCGGAGAGAATTTTGTCCAATATGAAGAACAAGAAAACCCCTTAACAAAAAAGCTAGAAGAACAACCAACTATTCCCCCATATTCTCCTAGCTCAGAGCACTGGTTTGGGACTGATCAGGATGCACGAGACATATTCAGTAGAACTATATATGGTGCAAGAATTTCATTAGCAGTCGGAGGACTCACAACATTATTTGGACTTTTGATAGGGGGTTCCTTAGGAATGCTTGCAGGCTTTCTCAAAGGTTGGATTGATAAGCTCGTGTCTGGTCTATTTCTATTGAGCCTCAGTTTCCCTGGACTCGTTTTGACAATTCTTATTATCACGATTTTGGACAGGTCTCTTTTGACCATCTCCCTGACATTTGGGATTCTATCAATCGCTCCGATAGGAAGATTAGCAAGAGCTCAGACATTAACTTTCTCTGAAAGAGAATTCGTAACAGCTGCAACGACTCTTGGTGCAAAACGTTCGCGTATTCTGCTGCGCGAACTCTTTCCCAATGTCCTTATCCCAATGATTACTTTAGCCATGGTTGTAGTAGCAATTTCAATCGTAGGTGAAGGCACATTGGCGTTTCTTGGTTTATCAGTTCAAGGCTCCAGTACATGGGGCAAATTGATCCTTCTTGGAGCAGATATCTCAACTCTCCAAACAAGTCCATGGGTTTCTTTTATCCCAATGTCTTTTCTCTTCCTTACAGTAGCCGCCTTTAATTTTATGAGTGACAGGTTACAAGACGTCTTCGATACAAGGAGCATCTATGTCACCCATGACTAAGACTGATTCAGCAATATTGGAGGTTGAGAATTACAAAGTCGGGTTCCGAACAGAACGTGGACTCGCAAAGGCAGTAAATGGCGTTTCATTTTCCCTTGAAAAGGGTAAGACAATCGCCATAGTTGGTGAATCTGGTTCTGGTAAAACTGTTTTAAATAGAGGATTGATGGGTCTATTAACTGACAGCAACACTATCGAAGAAGGCTCAGCTAAATTTATGGGTGAAGAAATTGCTGGTTTATCAAGACAAAGATTCTGGGGCACTAACATAGCGATGATTTTCCAAGACCCCATGTCATCCTTAAATCCAGTCATGAAAGTAGGAAAACAAGTAGCAGAACCTTTAGTACTTCATCAAGGTTTGACAAAAAAAGAATCAAAAAAAGAAGTAATTAATCTTTTCAAATTAGTTGGCATCCCTGATCCCGAAAAAAGATTCAGTGAATATCCCCATCAGCTCTCAGGTGGGATGAGGCAAAGAGTTATGATCTCGATTGCATTAGCCATCAAACCTGATTTATTAATAGCTGATGAGCCAACTACGGCTCTAGACGTGACGGTCCAAAAATACATTTTAGATCTACTCCAAGAGCTCCAAGATGAGAGAAAGATGTCTGTGATCCTAATCACTCATGATTTAGGAGTCGCTAGAGGTCGCGCAGACGAAATCCTTGTAATGTATGGTGGCAAAGTAATGGAGCATGCTCCATCAGAAAAGATATTTACTGAAATGTCGCACCCTTATACTGAAGCACTCACAGCGGCTATACCTCGCTTGAAAGATCCAAAGCATACAAGGCTCATCCCAATACCAGGATCCCCTCCGGACCTAGTACACCCCCCCGTGGGGTGCAAATTTGCTCCACGGTGCGTATACGCCCAAGAAAACTGCATTAACGAAGAACCTGCGGTGACAGTGAAAGGAAGACATAGCTATTCTTGCTTCTATCCTGTAGGCACCGAAAAGAACAAAGATGCCTATCAAAAGAATGCTGCTCAAGGCCATACAGCGGCAGGTTTGAAGATTTCACGAAGAAGGGTGCTGAAGTAATGGCAGGTTCAGGCAAGAACCACCTCCGCAGTGAGTCAGAAAATATAATACTTAAAGTCGAGGATTTAGTTGTTGAGTTCCCAAGCAGCAAGAAAGATTTTGTGCACGCTGTCTCAAACATAAGCTTTGACTTAGAAACCGGAGAAACCTTAGGGATCGTCGGTGAATCCGGATGTGGGAAATCTTCAACTGCTAAGGCGATCATTCAACTTCCAAAGCCAAAATCAGGCTCAGTACTGTTTAAAGGTACTGAATTAATGAACCTAGCTAAAGAAGAGCTAAGGAAAATACGACCAAAATTGCAGATGATCTATCAAGATCCGATTAGCTCATTAAACCCTAGAAGGAATGTCTTTGAAATCGTAAATGAAGGGTCAAAGATTTGGGGTGATTTGGGACAAGAGACAAGCGCTCTAATCGAAAGTGTTGGACTAGATCCAGATGAAGCCAGAACCAAAAAGCCTCATGAGTATTCAGGGGGACAATGCCAAAGAATTTCAATAGCTAGAGCGCTAGCACTCAACCCACAAATACTCATTTGNGATGAACCCGTCTCTGCACTTGATGTATCAGTTCAGGCAAGAATAATTAATTTGCTTGAAGATATGAAGAGTCAATTCGGTCTTACCGTTATCTTTATCAGTCACGATTTATCGGTTGTGAAGAATATCAGTGACCGGGTTTCAGTTATGTACCTAGGGAAAATGTGCGAAATCGGCGATAGCGATTTGATCTACGAGAAACCAGCTCACCCTTATACTCGCGTTCTGCTAGCCGCTATTCCAGACCCTGAAAATATGCATTCCGGAACTGTAGATCTACTTGAGGGGGAACTACCTTCTGCAATCAATCCGCCAAGCGGTTGCCGTTTCAGAACAAGGTGCCCAAGAGCAGAAGCGATATGCGAAAAGGAGGAACCAGTGCTCGTTCAAATTGGAAATAAAGATCACTGGGTTGCTTGTCACTTCCCCCACATTGATATTGAACTTGATGCACTAACGAGTGAAAAGGGTGAACCTATTGACCACAAGACGGAAGATGAGATTCTGTGGCCCCCCGCTGATTAGCTCATCAATTTCGCTAATTCGCTAACTGTTTGTTCGCGAGCTTCATCTGGTCCATAAACGGCCGCAACAACTTGGGTTCCTCCGCTATCTGAGTACTTTTGAAGTCCTTCAGCGACTTCTTCGAAACTACCACTTAATGCAATATCCCAAGAATTAGCNANCCCNTCGCGCTCAAGCATCGCACGGTATGAAGGCAAATCACCATAGAAACCAAANTCTCGTTTAGCATATTCTTCAGCCATATCAGGATCGGAAGTTATACAGACCGGCACTGCCGCTATAACTTGAGGAACTGGTCTTTCGGCCTCTTCCGCAGCCGCATTTATAACTGGAGAAATATGATTCCGGATAGTCTCCGGTCCGGTCATCCAAGTAACGGTTCCATCAGCAACCCTGCCAACTAATTTCAGCATTTGTGGACCTAGCGCAGCTACAAGAACAGGAGGGGCATCCGCAGGTACATCAATTCCACCTCTGCTGGTTAAGTGCTTCCCTCCATATGAAATCGTTCCATCATGAAGAAGAGCCATAAGAATTTGAAGATAATCGCTCATGTGCCCAACAGGAGCATCAAATGATATTCCCCACATCCCCTCAACAACCGGCTTATGAGATAGCCCAATACCCAAATCTAGTCGGCCATTAGAAACCTGATTCACCGTTAGTGCTTGCTGAGCTAACATCATAGGGTGCCGCGGGTAGGTTGGAATCACTGAGGTACCTAAGCGTATACCTTCAACCGATTCAGCGATAACAGCCAAAGCCGTTAACGCATCAAGATTAAAGATTTGCGGTGTCCAAAATGTTGAATACCCAAGGTTGTTCGCCACTTGAACTTGCTTCTTAAGGTCATCAATATTTCGAGAGGATCCAAATATTCCTAATTCCATGTTTATTTCTCCTAAGTTGCATCTTTCAAATTTAATGTTTCCTGAAGTTCCCGTTTTAGAAACTTACCACTTGCATTTCTGGGTAGCGGTCTTTCCAAAAACCATAGATATTGCGGTATTTTATGTTTGGCTATTCTTGCCTCTAAAAAAGCTCTAAGTAAATCTGCATCTATTGAGTGACCATCCTTTAAATAAACTGCTGCTGCAACTTCCTCCCCAAGGCGGTCATCCGGGACTCCAAAAACAGATACCTCACCTACTGCGTCATGTTTAAATATCGCCGATTCAACTTCGGCGCAATATACGTTCTCCCCTCCTCGCAGCACCATATCTTTCTTCCTATCAACAATAAATATGAATCCGTCCTCATCAATTCTTGCTATATCTCCTGTATGCAGCCAACCTTCGGTTATTGCTTCAGACGTTGCCTCAGGCCTGTTGAGATATCCCTTAATAACTTGCGCACCCTTAACCCATAGCTCCCCAATCTCACCGTCGGGAACTGCTACTCCATTATCATCAAAGCATCGAGCTTCGAAACATGGCATTGCAGGGCCTGCGCTTTCCGGTTTATCAAGAAAGAAATCAGCTGAAATAGCCGTTATTATTCCACATGTTTCTGTCATGCCATAACCAGTGCCGGGTCGAGCGGTTTCAACGGTAGCCTCAATCTTTTCCACTAAGTCCGGTTGCAATTGAGCGCCACCACCACCAAGAGATTTTAAAGATGACGTATCAGTTACTTCGAAGTCAGGATGGGAAATTAATTCCCTCGACATAACTGGAACACCACTTATAGTCGTTATTTGCTCGGACTCCACTAGCTTAAGAGCTTCACCAGCATCCCATTTGTACATGTGCACTAACTTCCCACCTGCCATCGTGATGGAGTGCGCAACACAATTATTAGCTGTGACATGAAACAAAGGCGTAATGACAAGAGCAGAGGTTTGTGATACATCTTTAGCTCGAAGCTTGGTTGATGTAACACGTGCTCGCGATGTAGCTACGGACTGAACGACATGAGCGAACGCAAGACTCATGGCATTGGCCACGCATCCTCGATGAGTAAGTTGTGCGCCTTTGGGTCTGCCAGTCGTTCCTGAAGTATAGAAAATACATGCGTCCGAATCAGGATCAACCGTAATATCTGGCATCTCGCCACCCTTTTCTATAAGCACATCCCACTCAATAACATGAGCTGATTCGGTTTCCGCACGAACTCCGACTAACTGAGGAAAAGCATCTGAGTCGTGAAGGTCAATCAACTGCTCAAGTCGCTCCTTATCTGCAATNACTACCTTTGGTTTAGAGTCATTNAGCGCATATTCCAATTCAGGGGTAGCCCACCAAGCATTCATACCTACGCAGGTAGCACCAATACTCATACAGGCCCAATAAGCTAACATCCACTCTGGATAGTTCCGCATAGCTATCGCTACCCGATCTCCTACCTGTACATCATTCTCAATGAACCAATTAGCTATACTTGCGACATGTCCATGAGCTTCCTCATATGAAATGCGCTCATCTCGGTACACTAAATAATCTGCGTTACCAAACCTGAGACTTGATAGCCAAAAATCCCTTAAAGTCGCNGGTTGATTCTTGTAACAACGAAGATCAATTCCCCTTACATTCACTTCCTCTAACTCGAACTGAGAACCTTCCGCAGTAAGTTCTTCCCATGCTTGGGACAATTCTTTGTACACGTCTCCCCCACAATTAGTGAATGACTAACAGGGTAGATTAAATTCATAACTGCTCATAACTGTCAAGGCAGTAACTTTGAAATATTGAAAAGGAAAATTCTTTACCTTATTGGTCTAGAATGGATCCGTAAGCTTGCAAGGAGAGGTCATGGGAAGCGAAGAGAAACAGGAACTTAACGCACGAGAAGCATGGGAACTTGAATACGAAAAATCCTCGTTGAGAGACTCAAATTTTGAAACCATGTCAGGAGTACCGGTTGAGCCTGTCTATGGAGATGACTTGTTTCCCGGCCAATATCCTTACACACGGGGAATTTACCCGTCTATGTACAGGTCACGTCTATGGACGATGAGAATGTTTGCAGGGTTTGGGACAGCCGAAGATACAAATTTAAGGTTCAAAGAACTTCTACGAAATGGGGGAACTGGACTATCAACTGCTTTCGATATGCCGACCCTCATGGGTCGTGACTCCGACAGCGAATGGTCGTTAGGTGAAGTCGGACGAGCCGGAGTCGCAGTAGACACGCTCGCAGATATGGAAGACCTATTTGCTGATATCGATTTATCACAAGTTTCTACCTCTATGACAATAAACGGCCCTGCAGCAACACTTCTAGCCATGTACGTGGCTGTCGCTGAACAAACTGGAGTCAAACCTCACCAACTTGCTGGAACAATCCAGAATGACATTCTGAAGGAATACCAGGCACAAAAAGAATATATCTACCCACCTCGCCCCTCAATGCGTATCGTGACGGACATGGTCAAATACACCACAGCCGAAATGCCCAAATGGCACCCCATCTCAATTTCTGGCTATCACATTAGAGAAGCGGGAAGCACAGCNGCTCAAGAACTAGCCTTTACNTTAGCAAACGGGTTNTCCTACGTAGAAGCCGCTATCGCTGCTGGGCAAAACGTTAATGAGTTTGGGAAACGCCTCAGTTTCTTCTTTAATAGCCATAGCGATTTCTTTGAAGAAATCGGTAAATTCCGAGCAGCGCGACGTATTTGGGCACGTTGGATGAAAGAACGCTACGGGGCCACAGATGAAAAGGCCATGCTGTGTAGATTCCATACACAAACTGCAGGTGTCTCTCTGACGGCTCAACAGCCCGAAATTAATATAGCCAGAGTTGGAATACAGGCACTTGCCGCAGCTTTAGGGGGCACCCAGTCGCTTCATACAGATAGCTTTGACGAAGCGTTAGCACTACCAACAGAAGATGCGGCTCGGATCGCGCTAAGAACACAGCAAATTGTCGCTCATGAAACTGGAGTGGTGAATGTAGCTGACCCACTTGGAGGGTCACCCTACGTTGAATGGATGACTGATGAAATGGAGAGGCAAGCTGAAGCCATATTCGCTCACCTTGATGACTTAGGAAATGGATCAATACTTGAAGGAACATTCAATGGGATTGAAAACGGATATTTTGTTGGCGAAATCGCTGATGCAGCTTACAGGTTTGAGCGTGAAGTGAACTCTGGAAGACGCATCATTGTTGGAGTAAATGATTTCACCGATGGCGATAACCCTGAGGACAGAAATCTCTTACGGATTGGAGCTGAGACTGAGGAGTATCAGCTTAAGCGACTGAATGATGTCAAAACGAGAAGAAATCAAGAGCATGTCAATAGTGCCCTTTCCGAAATAACTGCTGTGGCTTCAGACCCAGCACGTAATTTAATGCCTGCGATCATTGCAGCAGTAAAGACCTACGCTACTGAAGAAGAAATTGCCAATGCTATGGAAGTGGTTTTCGGAACATACGTTGAAAAGGCAATAGTTTAATAAAGCGAAAGTGAAGGAGAACAAACATGGGTGACCATCAACAAAGGGTGATTCTCGCTAAATTAGGTTTAGATGGTCACGATCGCGGCATCAAAGTAGTAGCACGAATTTTGCGTGATGCAGGCATGGAGGTTATCTATTTGGGTTTGCGTCAGACTACGGCAAGTATCGTTGCAGCTGCAGAAGAAGAAGATGCGGATGCCATCGGGCTTTCTATGCATAATGCAGGCCATCTAACACTTGGGCCAAAAATGGCGGAGGCAATCACAGCGGCTGGACTAGATATCCCTTTAATCATCGGCGGAATCGTACCTGACGAAGACGTTGAGGAATTAATGAATGCCGGCATTGCTGCTGTTTTAGGCCCAGGCGCTTCGGCAGAAGAAGTGGTAACTACAGTTCAGAATGCAATCTCTGCACGTGATAAAGCGTGACTTCATCGATCAGCGATGCAGCAACTACTCTCTTCAAGAGTGCAGTCAAAGGAGAGCGACGTAGCCTCGGAAAACTTTTGACAGCTATTGAACGGGGCGGCGATCAAGCTGAAATTATTGCAGGGCTAGCGCATCAAGTATCAGGGAATACCCATGTAGTGGGAATCACCGGAGCTCCAGGCTCAGGAAAATCAACTTTGACAGGTAGGCTTTTGAAACTGTTTTCAGAAGCTGGCGATAAATTAGCTGTCCTGGCTGTTGACCCATCTTCTCCTCTGACTGGAGGAGCTATTCTCGGAGATCGAATACGAATGGATGATCTTGCGGGCGAGGAATCCTTCATTCGTTCGATGGCTACACGAGGCCACTCTGGAGGACTTGCATTAGCTGTCCCAGCATCTATTCAACTCTTTGACGCCGTTGGGTACGAGCCTGTAATCATCGAAACTGTGGGAGTTGGCCAGGTAGAGGTTGATGTGGCGGGTGCAGCTGATACCACGGTCGTTGTTGTTACTCCTGGCATGGGTGATGCTGTTCAGGCAAATAAAGCAGGCCTTCTTGAAGTTGCGGATATTTTTGTCGTAAACAAATCAGATAGGCCAGGTGCTAGCGATGCAAGGCGAGATTTAGAACTAATGTTGGACTTAGGACATGTTTCGGGGCTTGAACAAATGACTGGCTACAGGCCTCCAATCATTATGGCAAATTCACTTGATGGCACAGGCGCTGACGAAGTTCTTGAAGCCATCAAATCGCATGCAGAATTTCTTCGTAGTTCTGGGAAAATAGCGATACGTCGAAAGGAACGACTAGTAATGGAAATTCAAAACAGAATTGAATTNTTGATCGGATCAACAGCTAGTGTCACTCTTGAATCTGAATTGGGAGCTAGCTTCGTNACGAAAGTTCTTGATAGAAAAATCTCGCCAGCTGAAGCAGCGAAATCCATTGTTGCTTCNATCACCGCNAGCGAATAACCGTTATTGGTTGACAGGCACCGCACGCCCACCTGACCGAACCACGACATAGACANTNTCGCCNTGTGAGAACTCAAACCGTACCTTTTTGTAGTTGAGGCCCCACACTAAATAGTCTGAGCCACGTATCTGCCCAACCCAGTCAAAATGTTCGTGTGATTTAGGTTTTTCAACTGTAAGGGAAAGAAATCCGAGAAAGTGCTCCTGATCATATACCTTCACATGATGAACGGAGCCAAAAACATGNCGAATATGCATATACGTATCTTACGTTTAAAATTTCTGATACTTTGCAGTCATTAATCGACTTCTCCAAATAGATAGGCCGTGAAATAATTATTTAAAACAAGTTGGGGATATTGCGGTCTGCATAGCATCATGGAAGAAGAATAAAATCTAAAAGAAAGACTGCGATGAGCGAATATTCTCCCCCCCTTGACGATATGAAATTTACACTCAAGGAAGTTGTTAATGTCAATTCNTTATCGGAACTGCCAGCTTTTAGCGAAGTGGGGTTAGAAGCACTTGATTCGCTCCTTGACGAGGCAAGTCGCTTTTTCAACGAAGTAATTTCCCCTACAAACCGAACGGGAGATCTCGAAGGGAGCTTACTTAATGATGACGGAAGTGTCTCTACACCCTCAGGGTTTCGTGAAGCATACGCTCAGTATGTTGATGCCGGGTGGGGTGCGATAAGTTTTGATCCGGAGTATGGGGGTGGTGGTTTTCCCTGGCTAGTAGGAATAGCAGTCACCGAAATGCTTACAGCAGCAAACATGGCCTTATCCCTCAATCCAATGCTNACTCAAGGTTCAATCCATGCGCTTACAGCACATGGANATCAAGAACAAAAGCTCGCATGGTTNCCNAAATTAATNACTGGCGAATGGGCAGGGACCATGAACTTAACCGAACCACAAGCTGGGTCAGACGTTGGGGCTCTGACGACCAAAGCAGAACTACAAGATGATGGAACTTATAAGATCACTGGGCAGAAAATTTATATCACGTGGGGCGAACATGATTTGACAGAAAACATAGTCCATTTAGTACTCGCCAAAACACCAGATGCTCCTCCAGGCACGAAGGGGATTAGCCTATTTATCGTTCCAAAATTCATTATCAACGATGATGGGAGCATTGGCGAGGAGAACGATATCAANTGCCTGTCCATTGAACACAAGCTAGGAATTCACGCATCGCCAACCTGTGTCCTCCAATTCGGGGATGATGGCGGGGCAACTGGATACATCGTTGGCGAAGAAAACTCCGGAATGCGGTACATGTTCACAATGATGAACCAAGCAAGGTTAGCAGTGGGGTTAGAGGGCCTTGCTGTGGCTGATCGTGCTTATCAACAAGCCCTTGATTACGCTTTAGAAAGAATGCAAGGCAGAAGAGCAGATACTCCGAAAGGAGAATCCGTTCCCATAATTGATCATCCAGATGTCCGGCGTATGTTGATGACGATGAAAGCATATATCGAAGCAATGAGATGCATGATATATCTAAATGCTAAATCCATTGACATAGCTCATCATCACCCTGATGAAGATGAACGAACGCGTGGTCACGAGTTGACTGATCTTCTAACCCCGTTATCAAAGAGTTGGTGCACTGACCTTGGAAACGAACTNACGAGTCTAGGTATTCAAATCCATGGGGGTATGGGTTTCGTTGAAGAAACTGGNGCAGCNCANCATTATAGGGATATNCGAATTGCTGGTATTTACGAAGGAACTAATGGGATTCAGGCTATTGACCTCGTGGGCCGGAAACTATCCATGAGGAAAGGTGATGTGGTCCGTGAACTCCTTCTAGAGATTAATAAAACTGCATCAGAGCTTCACTCGGCGAACCTTAAGGGAATCGCAAGACCTCTCGAAGATGCTGTTAAGGATATGCAAGCAGCAACGGAGTGGCTAATTGAAAAAGGGGGCGCAAGCACAGATGATGGATTGGCCGGAGCTACTCCCTATTTACGAATGTTCGGGACGACTGTCGGTGGTTGGCTTCTAGCAAAGTCTGCGTTGCAGGCGAAGAAACAAATTGATGAGGGCAACGATTCTGAGTTCCTCCAAGCAAAAATAGAAACAGCTGCCTTTTATGCCGAGCAGTTACTCCCCCAAGTTTCGGGTTTGCTTCCTGCTACTGTAAGTGGCGCCGAGTCGCTGTATGCAATCAAGCCAGAAAGGCTTCGAGGCTGACATGAAAAGCGACTCTGAAATAACTATTCTCACTAATTCTGTAAAGTCAATTACTGGGCATTGGAGNGATGGAGATCCATTCGTAGATGCTGNAGAAATCAAAGATGTNCTTGGNTGGGAGATAAAACCGGAGGGTTTATGCAAAGATGATGCTTGCATCCCTGTTAATCATGAGCANAATATCAAACACAATGAGCGCTACAATCTCCGCACCGTAGCGCATTTAACTGGACACCCGACTCTNAGTTCTCAGGAATTAAAGGCCATTACAATTGGTCAACCCGCTGGTCTTCGCTCCTCCGCTCTTAGGGAAAAAATAGCGCCAGATTTTGTCCTTCCAGANATTGAAGGAGTTGAGCGAGCTTTCTCCGACTGGGCAGGNAAAAAAAGGCTTCTCGTTGCTTTTTCTAGTTGGTGAGGTTGCGCATTTGACTTGCCAGGTTGGCAGGAACTCCATGAAGAATTGCAAGAAGAACAATTCACTGTTGTCGCTGTTGCTATTGACGAGAATTTAGATTCAATTATTGAGTTAGCAAAGGGAGTGACCTATCCGGTCTTAATGGATAAGGATCACATACTCACTGAGCTTTATGCGATTAGTAATGTCCCNTCAGTTTTATGGATTGACGAGGATGGGAGGATCTCGCGACCTGCAGCAAGCGAGTTTGGTACTGACACTTTCAGTGAAATAACTGGAGTTAGTCGTGAAGGTCATATGCAGCAAGTTCGCGAATGGGTTAGAGATGGAACTTTNCCGGAAGATGCNANTTTCGTAGTTGAAGATCTATCCGATGAAGAAATTCAAGCCAGACTCCATTTCAGNTTGGCTGCGCATTTACGNAGAAANAANATGATTGATGAATCTGAGNAGCATTTTGATTACGCCATTGAGTTGGCTCCATTGGACTTTACAATAGCNCGCGCGAGCATGCCNTTACGTGGNGGTGACCCATTTGGTGANGAATTTTTTGAGCTCTACCAAAAGTATCAAGATGCCGGCTCCCCATTTCATGGAATACCACGTAAAAGTCAGGCGAATTAAATAGNAGTNAGTTATGCATGCCTTCAGTTGAAATTACTCGCTGACTAACTTCNACAAGTTGCTNCTCTTTTACCTCAAATGAGGCGACTTTTTCCGCTTTGTGAAGGCCTGACTGCATTTTTCCGGTAACGATATCAACGGCCGTACCCTCAATTACAGGTATCAAAGCAATTGCTCTAAAGCCCTTATCATTTCCAGGAGANGGCCTTTTCGTTTCTGTAATAAGTTGTTTTGACTGCCAGACCCATTCTTGATTTACGCTAACAAAACGACACCGATGATTTCCTGCGCTTCTTGAAACTAATGCTCCAGGGCAAACAAGAAATTTTCCTTCGATCCANGGGGTAACTCCTAAGCCCGAGCGGTCAAAACCAATTTCAAAGGCTTGCTGAATTATGGATTCGTGATCACCGGACCGTATCGCTCTTTGGAGGATTTCATGTTGCATTTCACCATGCAGAGTTTGTAATTCAGTATCAGAAAGCCCCTCTATGAAGAAAGACCACATAGCGCTTTCATTCATGGCGTTATCTTGACCGCTATCGTTTGATTCGCTATCCATTTCTACATTCTGCCATTAGCCTGTGCCATTTAATGACTTATAGTTGTTTTGATAGAGCTATCTTATGTATAGGAAGTCAGAAAGGCATCAGATGGGACTTTGGCATCAGGATTGGGAAGAATACGGAGAGTCACTCCAACTTGCACTTGGAGGGGCCGGAGTCACAGATTCGAATTCAGAAGAGACAGAAGAATTAACAGCGATACAGTATGTGCAACTAATGCGAGATACTCTCGCTGCGACGACTTTTGAGCTTGATGATCACGCAGTTGATACAACTATTGAAGGAGTTCCCTGNAGGGTCTTAAAACCTCAAGGTGAGATCAAAGGTGTGTATCTACATTTTCACGGTGGAGGTATGGTCGCTGGAGCGGCCTTTATGGGAGATGTAGAAAATAGGCATATAGCCAATACTTTTAACCTTGCGGTGATTTCAGTTGATTACCGGCTAGCTCCTGAGCACCCATTTCCTGCAGCGTTAGACGATAGTTACTCTGTTTCAAAATGGGTAGTTAACAATGCTTGGGAAGAGTTTGGGACACGTTCAATTGTTGTCGGGGGAGAATCTGCAGGAGCTTACCTTGCTTTGATGACATTAATAGAAGCAAGAGATTCTTTTGATGTGAACGAGGTGCAACAATTTATTGGAGCGAATCTCACATTCGGGGTTTTTGACTGGGGTGGAACTCCATCACAGCTCGGAAGTCGCCCTTCTTCAGATGACTTTGACGTGCTATCTCCCGAGATTATTGATTTCTTTACTTCCCAATACCTTCCAGATAAAAGCATTCAAGATCGAAGAAGTCCTGATATTTCTCCCATGTATGCAAATCTCTCTGAATTACCAGATGCGTTATTCTGTGTTGGCACAGCTGATCATCTTCTTGATGACACTCTTTTCCTAGCGAATCGATGGAAAGCGGCAGGCAATGACTGTGAGCTTATTGTCTACCCCCGAGTACCTCACGCTTTCACTATGTTCCCTTCGCATTTCGTGGAGTTATTTTCTAAGCAGCGTGATAGCTGGTTTAAGAGAATTCTCACCCAATAGGCTAACTCGGAGGAGGTCGAACTTCCGAGAAGCTTTTTACATTGCTTAGAGCAGGGAAAAACTTCCACCAAATAACCACTGCGGCTAGCGTCCCAAAACCCCCGAATAAAATAGCTCCAACCAATCCGAATGCAGCGGCTGTCAGCCCTGATTCAACAGCCCCTAATTCATTAGATGCCCCAATAAATACGCCTTCAACTGCAAGCACTCGACCTCGCATCTCTTCAGGAGTTGCTAATGGAACAAGGCTGGCGCGTATATAAACTGAAACCGCATCAGCACCAGACAAAACCATCAGTGCTAGAAATGCGACAATAAAGCTCCTTGTTAGTCCAAGAACTATCGTTCCTAGACCAAAAATTGCTACTGCCGTCATCAAAGATCTACCAATATGTCTTTTCAAAGGCCTGATCGACAAGGTCACAGCTACCAGCGTTGCTCCGATACCGACACCGGCTCTGAGCCAACCGAGGCCAACTGCACCAACACCCAAACGATTCTCTGCTATGGCAGGGAGCAAAGCTACGGCTCCACCCAAAAGCACGGCAACTAGATCAAGAGAAATTGCTCCAAACAAAACAGGGCTCTTTCTAATGAACTTTAAACCTTCTTTTGCGTCTCTGAAAGCTTGCCTCCCACCTGTGGTTCCCAGCCGCCGAATTGAAGATGGGCCAACTGTGAGCAAAAGGAGATTAGCAACGCAGTAAGAAATAACAGCTGCTAGATAAGGAAATGACGGTCCAGCTACGAAAATGAACCCAAAAAGTGCAGGGCCTACAATAATCCCAGCTTGGAAAGCCACTGACTTTAAAGCAACTACTCGCTCCACAACATCGTCCGGAGCCCAATCAATAGGTAATGCGCGACTGGCAGGCATAGCAAAAGCTCTTCCTACACCGAAAAGTGCAATGAAAGCAAAAATAGGGAAAACGCCATCAGGGTCCGAGGCGACATAGAGAAAAAGCAGAAAAGATGTTACTGCTTGCGCAAGTAAAGCAAGACTAAAGACCTTCCTCCTGTCAAAACGATCCGCAACAGGTCCAGTGAAAGGGGAAAGCAATGCTACGGGTAAGAATTCTGCGAGTCCTAGTAAGCCGAGATTTAATTCGCTCCCTGTCATATCGTAAACCTGTTTACCGACGATTGTGATCTGGCCTACCGTAGCAAGAGCTGAAAAGAACGAGGCCGTCAAAAGAATCCTCACCTTTACAGGCACTTGACCTACCGACTTTTCCCCTTGGTTATCATTCATCTTCGAGTTTCTTAATCTGTAATGTTTTCAGATTCACGCATAGCTGCAGCAAAGATTCCTTTACTCATNAGGCTGCTCTCCTGAGATCTTCTTATTCGATATATTTCCGCACGTATACCGTGAATCTCTTTACTATCAGGCTCCGCTAATGCCGCAAACTCAATTAGATGACAGGATAACCTCAGGTCACCCTCCTCAGCTAGAAATTTTGCCCTATCCGCAAGTTGTTTGGCGCCACCNGCCAANACAGATAATTCCTTTGCNAGATCTACTCTTGGTGAGGGTTTCAATGATGCTGGATCAGCATCCCACCACCCCCCATACATACGCCATATGTTGCGAACAACGAATTCAGGTTCATCGTAGAGTGGCTGTAGCCAAGGAAGGCCAAGCATCTCCTGGTCAACTTTAACCATATGCACAATATCGTTTAATTGATATCCATCATTCATGAGTTCCAATGTCTCAGCTACTAGGGTTTCGAGAACGTGCGCAAGGTCACCTAGAACTCTGTTGATTCGTTCTGTTCCTTTAATTGGTAATCCATGTGCTGGAACGAGTAACTCTGCTTCACAAGTCATCATTTCCCGTAATGCATTTGCCCATTCAAGAGGGTACCGCTGCACCTTCTGCGGATTCCCTGCATTTGGAAAAACCCAGAGTACTAAATCACCGGTTACTAAAGTTTTAGTTTTTGGCACCCATGCCCAGGTATGGTCATCAGTCTCGCCCTTACCATGACTAAATTCAATATCGAGACCCCCAACTGATAACTTCATTTCGTCTTGGTACACAACATCTGGCCAGGCCATATCTTCAGGCACAAAGGAGGCAGAGCGTGTCGTTAGCCCCATCCCATGACGTGGGGAAACTCCACCAAACTGCCGCTGATTGATTATGGTATTCCAACCATCTGTTCTTTGGTATCTTTCTAAACGTTTAGGAACATTTTCATGACCGAAAACAGTTGGATTTTCAAAATTACGAGTTTCAGCGTCGGCGATCAGAGCTCCTGACCCTCCGACATGATCTAAGTGCCCATGTGTATAAACCAAGGAGTGAACCCTATCTGTATTCCACCCTCGCAATGAATCAACAACTGCCACTCCGCTCTGCTTGCCGCTTGCATCAAATAGGACAAGCCCCTCTTCAGTTCTAAAAGCGACCATGTGACTGAACGATTCAACAATCGCTATATCATCTCCAAGCTCGCTGAGTTTATTAGTGACTCTATTAGTCGGCTCGACCGTGGCACATTCATCAATTACCTTTGACGACAGCTCTATTGGGTCATCCGTGACGACCTTATTTAAGTCACGAGGTTTAGGATGCAATCCCACTGAACCTACTTCCTAGTGAAGGTCGCTTTACCTGGGCCATGGTCAAGGAAGCTTTGGACTCCNATTAATCTATCTTCAGTCTCAAAACAATCTCCAAAAGCCTCAGCTTCAAGCTTCAGTGCNTCATCAAGTGGTAAAGCAAGCCCATCCATCATCNCCNTNTTAATNAANTGGAGAGACTTGGGACCTCTNGCATATGATTTAGCCGCTTCTAAAGCTTGAGGNTAGCAATCATCATCAGNGAATACAGCAGATACCAAACCTATTTGCAGTGCCTCGTCAGCCTTAANCTGNCGCCCGGAGTAGTTGATTTCTTTNGCTTTAGTAATACCTNTCAGACGCGTTAATCTTTGAGTCCCCCCAGCACCTGGCAAAATACCNAGNAGNACTTCAGGTTGCCCGAACACAGCACTTTCNCCAGCAAATCGAAAATCAGTTGCCATCGCTAATTCNCANCCTCCGCCCAATGCGTATCCGTTNACAGCACTGATCGTTATTTGAGGNAGATTTTCCAATGCTAGAAGTGCGCCATGTAACAATAGAGANAATTCATGAGCTTCTTGTTTATTTTGCAATGTTGGAAACTCTTTTATATCTGCTCCNGCAGCNAATATTTTCGGACCACCCCAAACNACAACAGCACCAATATCTTGATTACTTGACAATTCNTCAGCTATTTCCNGNANCTCAGAAGCTAACTGCATGCTAATTGCGTTCATTGGNGGTCGCTCAATACGTATNNTTGCTACCCCTGATTCAATATCATTTTCTAGGTTAACAAATTCTCCCATTATGACTCCTCNGTACTTTTGTGGGCACTGAGAGCATAGCCCAATAGGGCTTTGTGAACATCATCTCAAAAGTGAAAGCTATCTCTCATTTCCAAAGGAAGGTTTGTAGTTATTGAATCAACGCCATTCGCAAACAGTGCCCTAAATAAATCAGCATCATCAACCGTATAAACCCAGACTTCGAGGCCTAGCTTATGTATCTCTCTTATTATGTGTTTCGAGATGTATCGATAATGCATGTTGATAGCGATAACTGATGACTCTTGACTCAGTGACCTAAATCGGTACTTTACATAGAGGGGTCCAATAAACTTTAGCGCCACCAAAAGTTGATCAACTTTTGATAAATTCACCAGCACATTTAAATTAGGGTTATTAACAACGGTTCGTCTTACATCCGAAGGCTTTAAACCAGATAATACGATGTGATTTTGTAAACCAAGGTTATCAATTACTTTGGTTAGGTTTTCTTGAATACGACCTTCTTTGAGATCCAGATTCCATTTTGTCTTCGTTCCGAAGTTTCGTAATAGGTCTTCAACTAATGGGGTCTTTTCGTCTGTGATTTCGCCATCTTGTCCTCTAACAAAATAGTTCAACAACTCTTCAAGGGAGACCTGACTTACTTTCCCAGATCCAGAGGTACTACTTTCAAGATTTGGACCATGCAACGCCACCGAATATCCGTCGGACGTCACGGACACATCAATTTCGACCATGGTGCATTGATTCTCGATAGCCGACTCTATAGCAGCGGTTGTATTCTCAGGGCACCCNGAGGAATTACCTTTATGAGCAATTATCTGATGCTTACTCGTAACCCAATCTCCCATGGCTATAGGCTACCGAAAGTCTCATATCAGTAAACCGCAAAACAATATTTCAATGATCGGGTTAATGATTGTCGAGATTAGATTAAATAACTGAAAGCTATGTGATCCTCTTCTAGTCTAGGAACGGAGGGACCTCATGACGGATCACGAACTTCAACAAGATACAAATCTGGCTTTGGCTGACGATGAGCAAACGTTGTGGGGATCTCGTCTTGTCAAAAAGTCATTATTTGACGCAGATGGGAGCACTCTGGGTTCAATACAGGACATTTTGCTTGTTCCAGCAGCCAGTGAAAATAGGCTCTATCTACGAGGGTTTGTTGCGTCAGTTGACCGAAGACTGATTTTTGTTCATGAGGCAAGAGTTGATGCGGTTGACAGAGATGGGCTTCATTTGCGGGGTGGAACTCTTGACTTGCGAATTTTTAAAAAACGTCATGGAGAAATGCTCCTCACCAAAGATATCTACGCCACCCGCTTAGAAAGTGGAAGCATCAGCGATGTTGGTTTCACCGAAAGCGGATTAAATGATGGGAAATGGTTTACGAACAAAGTTGCGTTCTCTGCGGGAGGGAGATTACGGAAACGGAACCTTGAGGTTGCAGATTGGGCTTCCATCGGGCCTGCTTTCACTTCTGACCAAGTGTCAGGTGACTTGGCACGTTTACGAGAGCTCCACAAGGCAGATGCAGCTGAAGTAATTCAAACAATTCCAGAAGGCAGACGAACCAAATTAGCTGCAGCTCTTGAGGCAAGCCGGCTGGCTGATCTCCTTGAGGAGTTACCTGAATCTGAACAGGCACTAATACTCAACAAACTTGAGACAGCTGACGCTATTGAAGTCCTCCAGGAAATGGAAATAGATGATGAAATCGATCTTCTTAAAGAATTAGACCCAACCCAGCGAGAAATGCTGCTTGCGGAAATGGATCCCGAAAACGTTCAGCAAATCCGTTCACTGCTCAAATACAACGAAGATACAGCAGGAGGCATGATGACCCCTGAAGCGATTGTATTAACTCCCGATTCAACGGTTGCCGATGCCATAGCCAGGCTACGAGACACTGATCTCCCTCCTGCAATATCAGTTCGCCTATTTATAACCGAGTCACCAATTCAGGCGCCTACTGGAAAATATCTAGGAAGTGTCACCCTCGCGAGATTATTAAGAGAGCCTCCAACATGCACTGTGGGTGATTGCATTGATAACGATGTACCGACCTTGACTCCAGAAACATCAGAAAAAGAAGTAGCTAAAATCCTAGCCCGATATGACTTACTGGCTGTCGCTGTTGTTGATGCAATGCACCGATTGGTTGGAGTAGTCACAGTTGATGATGTGATCATCCGCCTGACTGAAGGAGAGGACTAATGAAAATAAGAGATGACGCAGTAACAATTCCTGGAAAAGTTAGCAGATCTCTAGGCTCGGGTTCCGATCGAGACACAGTTGGCCGATGGTCGGAAGCCATTGCGAGAGGAATGGGTGGAGGAAAATTTCTCATCATCCAAACACTTGTGGTTATCGCATGGATTGCTCTTAACGCAGTGGCAGGCTCNAAAGGGNTATGGGACGAATACCCCTTTATACTTCTTAACCTACTATTNAGTATCGAAGCTGCCTANGCTGCACCACTCATTCTTCTGGCACAGCACAGACAAGACGCGCGCGACCGAGCACTTGCGGAGAGAGACAGAGAAGTAAACAGCCGNATTCTNTCAGATAGTGAATTCCTGACAAGAGAACTAGCTGCAATCCGACTTCGTCTAGATGANGTTGTGAGCATCACCGAANTAGAAACGCTAATCAAAGACCTAACAANCACAGTTCAAANCTCTGAGGATNGTGAATAGCCTTTAAATTTTCCGATNCTAATTTATTCGCTAACCTGTNANTAGGAGTAAANATGCTTGAAATTCCCAAAATTATTTCCGTTGACGATCATGTTGTNGAACCTCCCGACCTTTGGGTTGAAAGACTTCCATCNAAATACAAAGANAAGGGCCCGAGAGTCGAGAGNGACCGAGCAATTTTCAATTTTGAAGGTGGCGTCTTCTCATATGAAAAGGGTGCGAAGGATGGAGAGGAATGTGACTGGTGGATCTATGACGATCTGGTCTATCCCTTTCCAAAGCTCTCGGCCGCAGTGGGGTTTGACAGCCTTGATGTAACACCGGTTACTTTTGACCAGATTCGTCCAGGTTGCTGGAAACAGAAAGAACGGCTGGAAGATATGGATGCAAACCACGTAGAGGCATCAGTAAATTTCCCTAACGTACTCCCTAGGTTCTGCGGCCAAGCTTTCTTAGAACGGCAAGATAAAGAACTTGCTTTGTTATGTGTCAAAGCCTACAACGATTGGATGATCGACGAATGGTGCGCTGGAGACGGTAAAGGTCGACTAATCCCAATGACGATAGTTCCTCTTTGGGATCCGTTACTTGCCGCTGAAGAAATACGGAGATGCGCTGATAAAGGAAGCCATGCTATAGCCTTCACGGAAAACCCACACCCGCTTGGATTGCCATCAATTCATGCTGCTGATAATCATTGGGACCCTGTCTTCCAAGCGTGCGCAGATACCGAGACCATCTTAAATATGCATATAGGGTCTAGTTCAAAAATGCCTGCGACATCCCCAGACGCCCCCTTTGCCGTAAGTTCAACAATTACGTTTTCAAATGCCATGGGGTCATTTTGTGACTACATTCTTTCAGGGGTCTTTGATAGATTTCCTGACCTTCGGATTGCTTACGCCGAGGGGCAGGTTGGTTGGATGCCCTATGTTATTGAGCGGATGGATAAACTATGGGAAGAGCGAGATAATTCCTCCGATTTTGGTGTCATGTTGCCTAATCGGCCATCCTCGTACATAGCTGACCATATTTATGGGTGCATTTTTGATGATGAAGTTGGATTACTTAACAGAGATTTAATTGGAATGGACCAGATCTGTTTCGAGGTTGATTATCCTCACGCCGACTCTACTTTTCCCCACACGAAAGACGTAGCTACCTCAATTGTCGCAAAAGCCGGCTTAAATGATGAAGAGATTTACAAATTAATGAGGGGGAATGCAATCAGAGGTTGGGGTTTAGAGAGATTTGGTATCACGCAATAGCCAACACTGACGACATTATGCAACTCCCCCATTTGCGAAGACAAAAGAGAACTATTGACCTTTCAAGTATTGCGGGTCGTTTCTCAACTGGCGTTGCTTCAATTAATGCCACTGTAGAACCGAGAGCTGCCTATTGGGATCAATGGAATAAAGCTAATTTATCCGGAGATGGACCACTATGGATTGCTTTAGGAGACTCAGTCACTCAAGGTATAGGTTCTTCAAAACCTCAAACTAGCTATGCACATATTGTTCTAGAGCGTTTGAGGACGAGAACAGGAAAAGATTGGAGGTTGATTAACTTATCAATGAGTGGTGGACGTTTCCTTGATGTTGTTGAAAGGCAACTCCCAATTATTGAAGATTACCAACTTCAACCTTCACTTGTCACCACAATCATTGGGAGCAATGATCTTATGTGGAGAAGAGATAAAGAAAGCATTCTGAACGATGCAAAGCGCACGATTAATTCTCTACCGCCCGGGAGCTACTTAAGTAAAGTTTCTGCAGCTAGGAAAGGTAAGCGCGCAATGGTTTCATCAGCTATCAACCATCTCGCACCTAGCCGAGGCATCCATCTTTTCAACGCGTGGGATTGGCCTACTGGAGAGGGAATGTGGGCCGAGGATCGGTTTCACCCTAACGACGAAGCTTATAAATATATAGCGAATAACCTTTGGACGAGTCTTGTAAAAAATCTACTTATATAAGTCAATCAAAATAATCATCGCCACGACGCTGACGCTTAAGTGCCCCGCGCTTTCTTTTATCATCCACGCGCTTCTTCTTTTTCGATGCGCTTGGCTTTGATGGAACTCTCTTCGGTTCCGTTTTAAGATTTCTCTCTACAAGTGATGTCAATTTCTGTAACGCTAAGTCCTTATTCCGCTTTTGAGAACGGTATTTTGAAACTACTATCCTTACTTTGGGACCAAGTCGCTGAACAAGCAATTCCTTCTCCGTATCAGAAAACGAAACCGTGTCGGTGATACTCCATGTTAACTCAACCCGAGTGTTGACTTTATTTGAATGTTGCCCACCGGGACCGCCGGATTTGGTATACCGAAATGAAAGCTCATTACGGTCTATATCTGATGAGTTCCAATTCATAGATACAGAATAGAGCAGTTCGTCTCGTGCCTTTGCGTCTCTATGTATTAACTGACCTTTAAACCATCATTCATCTTTCATTCACATAAAGCAGTGATCTAAACGTCTAAGGTCAACGTATGAGAATTTTCGTAACAAATGATGATGGAATTGACTCCATAGGCCTCCATATCCTTGCCAGATCTATGCTTCCGTTCGGCGAAGTTGTTATTGGAGCTCCAGATACTGAATATTCGGGTGCTTCGTCCAGCTTCGGAGCATTGCACTTAATTAAACCTGAACTGCATAAAGCAAGCGTAGAAGGAATCGACGAAGCATGGGCAATAACAGGTCCACCTGCTCTTTGTGTTATGTTCGCAAGACTGGGCGCATTCGGAGATCCATTTGATCTCGTAGTTTCAGGAATAAACCCCGGCGCTAATGTAGGACGCTCTGTTTATCACTCTGGAACGATAGGTGCCTGCCTCACCGCACGAAACGGAGGAATCACTGGAGTTGCTGTTAGCCAAGCTGTAGATGAGGGTGGCTACATGGGGCAAGGGATCGAAGAAATGCTACGAAATCAAAAGTGGGATA
The DNA here is from genome assembly GCA_002712415.1 of Actinomycetota bacterium. Taxonomy (GTDB): domain Bacteria; phylum Actinomycetota; class Acidimicrobiia; order Acidimicrobiales; family UBA8592; genus UBA8592. Next base: position 31,832 of record PATO01000013.1, read on the forward strand.
GCGCCGCCGAAATCGCAGCCTTAGCAGTAGAGGAAATGTGCACGAATCTTCCCAAGGAGGCATCTGTATTAAATATTAATGTGCCAAATATGGATGTTTCAGAGATGAAGGGGTGGGCACAAACTACCGTTGGAACGGACCTAATACGCCAAATGACGCAAGTGGATATTGAGCCGAAAATAGGGCACGAAGGTGCTTATCACCTAAATCTGAAATGGGGTGAGCGCATAACCCCCTCTTCCATAGATAATGATGTTGGCGCAGTCGCAAATGGGTACGTTTC
>PATO01000014.1 GCA_002712415.1 Actinomycetota bacterium
TTTATCAAAAAATCCTCTATCTGATAAAAGTTTTACAACATCATCAGACCTGCCCACTTCGCCCAATAATGCGCCTAAAATGCCAGGCCCATTTGAAGCTCCTAGGGAGGCCCACACATGCTGTTCAAACATTGATATTAGGTGAGGTTGTAAAGACCTTGCCCTTGCTAACAATTCTTGATTGTCTAGTTCACTCAAATTAGGTCTAGAGGCACGAATTTCATTACCAATTTTCTTGTGCTCTTCAATAGGTGGATGTTCAGCTGCTGACAATAAGTACGCACCAGTTTCAGCTAATTTCTCACTATGACGTTCGCTTTCGTGCCAATCCTCAGCAACATAAGGTGGGACGTCTGGATGAGCATCGAAATATGCATCATCTATAGCCTCAGGAGTCACGCCAGGCATTCTTACACCCATCATCCTTGCGGATGTGAGGCAGTTATAGAAATAGCCTCCAAACAGACCGAAAGTTTCAGGAGGATCACCGTACTCATCAGCATCAAACACTCCATAGGAGACGAAACCGTCTCGGCAACCCAAAACTATCCCGGACTCCCAGCCGAAAGTCCACCCCAGTGGCGTAACTGGGTCGGCGAGTACTTCTCCAGCATTAGCACGTGTATAGTGAGGAAATTTTTCAGTTGGGATTCGATCTGTAATCCACTTTTCTTCCAGCATATTACCCCCTGTGTTGCAGAAACATTTTAATCATAAACCACATGTACAAAAGGTGAAAGTTCTATTCAGTATTTGATAAGCCCCCAGTTTAGGTATATGTAAGTAATTTTTACTTTACATAACATGTATTTCCGGCGTTTATGTATTCTCTTTAACTTGGCCCCTATGGCATTACCGCCATCTAATTAAGCGTAAAGCGCTACTATCTGTGCCACTGAATTAACAACCACTATTGATAAAGCCATCAGTCGAAACATGATGAACGGGGCTTTCTTGAAGTTCTTACCCATTTCCGAATTCGATAGGTCTTCGTCCATTGATGATGTGCTCGCTCCAATATCAGCGATAGCTCCGTCAAACCAGACGATTGCATTGACGCCGAATGAGACAATCGCTGCTGCAATTGCAAATTGCATTTCGCCACCAAAGCTGGATGCATCTCGAATTAGAAATAGTGTTGCGACTGTTGCAGCAGTGTATACGAGCATCATCATCCTCAAATCGTTTGCTCGGTTACTGACCCACGCGTGTAATAGTTTAGGTTTCATGGTTCTCCTTTTAGAGTTGATCTCTAATATGATTATCACAAATTTAACGATATGGATGCTTTTTGACTTTCAAGATCTTATATCGCTGAGCTCAAGCTCTTCAAGTGACGTTTTCATATCCATCTAATAGAAATCGCATAATCCGTTATTCCTTTGATGTGACTTCCCCACACATTAATGAGAATATGTGGTGTGCGACTTTCAGTACTAGATCAAACACCAGTACCTGAGGGTAAATCCCCTGCTCAAGCATTGCGGAACTCCATTGACTTGGCAACGTTCGTTGATAATCTCGGCTACCACCGATACTGGGTTGCTGAGCATCATGGCATGCATGGTCTAGCTGGTTCAAGCCCTGAGATTCTAATTGGGCACATAGCAGAAAATACTCACCAGATTCGTGTCGGATCAGGTGGCGTAATGTTGAGCCACTACTCCCCTCTTAAAGTCGCAGAAAACTTTCAAGTATTGCAGGCACTTCATCCAAATCGAATTGACATGGGACTTGGGCGAGCTCCCGGTTCCGATGCACGAACTGCTTACGCTCTTCAGAATTCTGACAATGCTTCAGGGTCTGATAGATATCTAGAATCTGTTATTGAGATTCGCACCCTGTTACGAAGAGAAACTATTGAAACTGGTCCGCTTGCAGGTGTTGAAGCTTTACCAATGACCGAGACGATGCCTGAACTTTGGCTACTAGCCTCAAGTGAAGGTTCTGCGAGTGTGGCTGCTCATTGCGGATTACCTTTAAGTTGGGCCCATTTCATCAACGGTAATGGCGCTGAGACTTGCAACCTTTACCGGAAACATTTTCGCCCATCATTTGAGCTTAGCGATCCACTAGTTTCAGTCGGTGTAAATGTTCTTTGTGCGGAGTCTGAAGAAGAAGTTGCACTAATGCTAGAGAGTTTAGAACTATGGCGTAAAGATGGATTACGTGGCCCAATACCTAAAACAAGTAATGAGGAAAGCCAAAACTCACTAACCGTGCTCCCCCCTAGCCGACCCATGGTTATCGGAACTCCAGAGAGAGTACATGAGCAACTCATATCCGTAGCAAATGCCTACCGAGCGGAAGAATTATTAATTGTGACCATTTGCCACGATCACGAGCAACGAAAGAATTCCTATCGATTAATTGCCGAACAGTTCAAGCAATAACATTAAGCCTCTAAGACTTCAATAGAATCCAGATCAACTGCTAAATATATTGACTCCCCTACAGAAATATCATTATCCACCAACACAGTAAGATTATTTAAGTTGCCTATGCTGCAATGAATATACTTCTGTCCTGCTGCATAGAAAGTCTTAGTAACAATGGCTTCGAGTCCATCATTCGATAATTGAATACGATCAGGTCGTAACAAAAGTTGATAACTTTCCGACTCTTGTCCGTTATGTTCTTTGACGCCCCAGGGTGTGGAAAAGAACCAATTGTTATCTCGGAAATGAGCATCAGGCACCCATATCGTTCGTAATCCGAGTAGGTCGGCGGACAGTACATTCATAGGTAAATCAACAATCTCCGCAAAAGTTCCATGATTTATAATCTGACCGCTTTCGATTAATAGTATTGAATCTGAGAATAGGGAGGCCTCATCCCCTTCATGCGTGACATGTATTGAAGTAATTTTTTTCGCTCGAAGAATTTCAAAGACTTGATCAACCAAACTTCGCCGGAGGGATCTATCTAGTGAATTGAACGGTTCATCCAAAAGAACAAGTTTTGGTTCCGGCGCTAAAACTCTGGCTAAAGCGACTCTCTGACTCTCGCCTCCGGATAGCGAATCAATAGATCTATTTCCGTAATCCTTAAGTCCAACTAACTCAAGTAGTTCAACTGTTCGGTCATTTGCTTCATCTTTTGGTATGGGTAGCATTTCTAAACCGAATCGAATATTGTCATGGACGCTCATGTGTGGGAATAGAGCATTATTTTGAAACATTAGCCCTATTCCCCGCTTGTGGGCTGGCGTCTTTAAGATATCCTCTGAGTTCCAAAAGATGTGCCCATCGGTTGGGGTCAAGATTCCAGCTATTACTTTTAGAAGAGTGCTTTTACCGCACCCGCTAGGCCCTAAAATAGCTAAAACACTGCCTTCTTGCAGACTGAAGTTGATCGATTGGAGCACTTTTTTCCCGCCAAGCTCTGCTGACAATTCAGCTATTTCTAATCCATTAAAACTCATTAGTTGATAACGATCCTGATCTGTCAAGCAATGAAACTACAATCCAAGTTATCACCGCAAGAATTACACTTAAAGCCATGGCTTGTCCGAAAGTAGACGAACCTGGACGTCCTAATAGGCTAAAAATTGTTGTAGGGATTGTTGGTCTTTGAGGTCGAACAAGAAAAGATGTNGCTCCAAATTCACCAAGCGCCAGGGCAAATGAAAATGCTGAACCTGCAAGAACTGCTTTTGCAATTATTGGGNAATCAATTTTTCGCCAAATAATAAGTGATGAAGCACCTAAGGTTGATGCGGCATGCCTGATAGTTGGATCGATTTTCTTTATTGCGTTAGAGCTAATTCTTGCAACTATTCCTACTCCGAGTAAACCTTGAGCGACTGGCACTATCCACCACTCTGAGCGAAAATTGAAAAACCCTGTGTTGAGTGAAATCAGAATTCCAAATCCTAGTAGGACACCTGATGCGCCCAAAGGAAGCAGGAGAAAAACTCCTGAAAATTGCGAAATCGATTTTGACCTATTCGTTAATAAGTATGCGGCAAGTAAGCCCACGANCGTTGCTATTACCATTGCCAAAGATCCCCATATCAANGAATTGAAAATGGCTTTCCTCGTCCCAAATATGGCAAAGCGNTCATCGGAGCTTTCCCAAAGGACCTGTTTGTAATAGAGAAAGGAATGTCCGGTTGGTGTGCTGAGTGATCGCTCTAGCAAGACAACGAATGGTAAACCAAAAAACCCGAGAATAAATGCTGTATTAGCTGCTTTGCGAAATTTTGAAACTGGGTGCGTATATTGAACTTTTGATCGAAGGTTAGGGTTTCTACTGTCAGTCNCCAGAAACTTGTTATTTATTATAAGCATTGCGACCACTACTAGAAGTTGAACTATGCCTAATACNGCAGCAGTTTCAAATTCAGTTCGTTGTGTCGCATAGCGCCAAATTTCTGTCTCAACAGTTGCTTTTCCTAAACCACCAAGAATTAGNATTACCCCAAATGAGGTGAAAGTAAATAGGAATGCTAGCGAGGCTGCTGACATCAATCCAGACTTAAGTTGCGGTAAAGTGATCTGAAAAAATATCCGNAACTTGCTAGCACCCAAAGTTTGAGCGGCTTGTTCTGATTCAAAATCAATCATGGGCCAGGTACTTGTCAATGTTCGGACGACTATTGAGGTATTAAAAAAGATATGAGCAACGATTATTCCCAATGCACTCCCCTGCAGACTTAATGGCGTACCATCAAGCGTTAGTAGTTCGTTTACTGAAATGAATGCNGAGGCTACAACGACCGTAGGCATAACAAAGGGAACAAAAGTTAAACTCTCTAAGAACCTTTTAAATCTAAATTCTGACTTTACAAACACACTGGATATGCATAGCCCTATTGCCACAGATAATGCCGTAGAGACTGTGGCTTGCCATATCGTAAACCAAAGCGCTTTCCGTACGGATACTGAGGTCAGAGCTTGTTCAAAAGAAGAGAGGCTGATTCCGATGGACAGTATTTTCCCAATTGGATAGAAGAAGAAAATCAGGTAAAAAGCTAATACTGCTACTACAGATACTACATTTGCTCTATTTGACCTCGTTGATACACGAGAGATCATGTATTAACCATCAACGAAGTACTAGCTCTGTCCAACGCTCTGTCCAGATACTACGATTAGCATCAATAAGGTCAGGAGAAATCGTAACAGGATTCGGTATTTCCTCAAGAAATAAATTAAATACCTCTGGAAGTTCAGCATTTTCATTTGCTGGAAGAACAAAGTTCGTTTCGGGGATCAGCTCCTGAAAGTAAACAGATGTTAGGAAATCGACAAGGAGTGCAGATGCTGCCGGGCTATCAGTGCCTCTGAGTATGCCTGTGAACTCAATGGATCTAAAGCAAGAATCAGCAATTACTGCTGTTGGTGGAGACTCAACGGGCGGGTCAGCGAATATATATTCTGCAACAGGGCTCGTGGCGTAGCTCGTTACAATATTTCTTTCACCACTATAGAAATCTTCGTAATATGCCTCACTCCAGCCAGAACGAATCGCAATATCGTTAGCTCTAAGTTCTGTCCAGAAGTTCTCCCAATCATCACCAAAAACTGCGATTGAGGATAACAAGAAGCCCATTCCTGGAGCAGACGTTTCAGGATTCTGGGTAACAAATTCGCTTGAAAATCTTGAATCAGTTAAATCTGCGATAGTTGTCGGAGGCGCCTCAAAGCGACCTTCCCAGTAATTGAGGCAGATATCGCCGTAATCTACCGGAGTTACCCTTCCAGTCCTGTCTAGTTTGAGAGGTTCTGAAAGTTCATCCCAGGTGCTTGGTATATAGGGAAGGAATACATCGTTATTTAGTGCTCTGCAGAGGAATGTGTTATCTATACCGAACATGACGTCGCCCACCGGATCCCCACTGGTTAAGACAGCTTGAGAGACCATAGTTCCTGTATCTGCTGAAGTAAGAATGTTAACAGTTATACCTGTTTCATCTTTGAAACGCTCAAAGGCACCTTCAGGTGCTAGAAACGCATCGTATACAATCAGATCTATTGACTCCCCTCGGACTGAATCTTTCGCTTCGTCAGTCAATTCAAATTCGGTCAGTCCTGAATCATCAAGACAACTCTGCTTCACTTGATTTTCAGATGCCTCGTCGCTGTCGCTCGAACAGTTAGTTAACGAAAACACAATTAAAGATGTGAGAACAGTAATCTTCAGTAANTTATAGATAAATTTCATGATTTCCTCCGCTGGAATTACCCAGATCAGGTTCAAGGGTCTGCCTTCGCATTCTCAGCCTGTTACCAAGCTCCCCTACTANTTNNTTACATTATACAACATAAGCATATCTCGTCTAACGAGTGTGTCAGATGTCATCTAAACGGATACCATTCGTTCCATGCCAAATCGATTAGATATAGAAATAACTAGTCAGTCAACGGAATCGTCCTACACTTGGCGATCTGCTGGAGCAAAAGAACCTAAAGGGACTATAAAAGCTTCTCTCCTTCCGTCGAATGTCGAAATTGGTGATGTGCTCAAAGTAGAAGCAGATTTTATGATTGATGGGATCGAGATAACCGCAGTACTTCCTCAGAAGATCAAAAAAGATGGACCGGAACTTTTAGAACTCTTAGGCACAGGAAAAGAAACGGCTGGTGTTACTACTTCCTTAGTCAAAAAAGGCGGTAACCGGAAACGTAAAAAAGATTCAAGAGTTGGGCCAAAAAATAAACAACCTAAGGATCGAAAACAGTCAAGGAGCTCAAAAGCTAAAACCGACAGAAAAGATCGGAAGCCATATCGTAGTCCCAGAGGTAAACGACTTAAACCCTCCAAAAAATACCGCAACGAATACATTGAATCTCTTCCTGAACTACAAAAGCCGATAGCGAAGGAGCTTTCTGGAAATACTATTCCAAATTTGCGGAGAACTATTGAAAAGATGGACTTACCCGAAGGCTTTCCAGACGCTCTACTTGATTATGCTGAGAATTTNAATCAACAACTCAAGATGGCTGAGTGGATGGATAAGGCAACAGCAGTCGAGAATAATATTGAAAACATTGACCTGCAAGACTTCCGATCAGTTGTAGCTTCATCAGCTCGTTGGGCTAAATCATCAGAATCAATAGCTATTAAAGAACGACTCGAATTNAAACTCAATGAACGAATTGATCAAGATCACAAAAAATGGCTCAACTCCATCGAGGAGGCACTTCAAGAAGAAAAGACAGTTCGAGCTCTCAATCTAAGCTCTCGTTCACCTAAAGCTGGTGCGCAACTCCCCGAAGCTATAACAACAAGGCTTATAGAGCAAGCAAATAAAGCGCTAAATGCAGAAGCTACCGCTCATCGATGGTCAATCGTTGCAGAAGCTGTCGCATTTTCACCAGTGCGGCAGAAGATNACTCCAGACGGACTACCGACAGAAATTTCTGAAGAGCTTAAGCAAAGCATCAAAAAACATGGAGACCGAATACCCCAGATTGCAAAAGTCTTTACATTGACTTAATCAAGCTTCTTTGAAACTTCAATCAATCTAGCAGTAATTTTAAATCTCTCGTAAAAATTCTTCATGTGTCTATCACCAGGAAAAGTCCTGCCTAGTATGTGCTTTGCTTTATTGCCTTTTGCCCAGTTAATAGCAGCATCCATTAAATGTTCTCCTACCCCNACCTCACGCATATCTTGATGCACAAAGACTTCGTCAACACGCGCAGCAATATCGTCATTTATGCGAAATAGATGGACAAGCATGAATCCAACCGGAACGTTGTTATATTCTCCTATCAGAATGAGTTTGTCTTCTGACTCTAGGTAGTCACTGAAGATCTGCAAAGGGGGAGCCTCTAAAGCCTCGAGTGCGAACCAGATATCTGCAGCNTTATATGTATCAGCTTCATTTCGTGATGATATGAAGAGTTGCTGAAAGTTTTCATAGTCTGATTTGGCTGCAAAACGAGCTGACTCAAATTCAGGCATAAATATTTTCCTTTTCCTGCATTACATTTCTGCACCGCAGTTAGGGCAAGCTCCTTCGGCATCTATTGCTTTTTGAGAGACTAATGTGAAACAGCTTTGGCATAGAACTTCATCATCTTTAGCTGACACAGGTTCATCTGTATCTGAACTTTCAGCTGATTTNTCTTTGGCGTCGCTACTCTGTTCTTCTTCGTCTTCATCATCATCAGCTGAGATTCTCTCCTGCAAGATAGCTGAGAGATCGGCCTCTACTTCGTCATCCTCTTCGTCCTCTTCTGATTCAGCGACTTCTTCTAACGAAGCATCTTCTTCGAANTCTTCATCGTCATCATCAAATATTTCGCCGTCTTCAACATCTTCTATAGCATCGTCTTCAGGGTCAACACTCTCGAGATCAACTTCAGCGTCCTCATATTCTTCTTCAAGTTCTGATTTTTCGTCAGCCAACTTACTTCCTTATAAATAGCCTATTTAACGAGGACTATAGAGCCTTTATTGCCAATGGGGGCGTTAATTCTGAGTTTTATTTTGTTGATTGTCGTTTTTCTTGAGCTCTTCGTTCGCTCTGCAGCCTCTCAAGGTCAGTTTCATCTGTATGGTCAACGAATTTCATCATTTCTGAAATAACTGTATGCCCGGCTTCTTCCGCTATTAATCTGTGCATTTCTTGTCCCACCTCACGGTACGAGGGGTGTCCTTGCGGTGTTGTCCGTAGTTCAATTAAATGCATGGCTGACCTAGCGTTTATATTCATATTAAATCGAATTTTGTATGCCAAGTTGATGGCATATGAGGCTTGATCAGGGAAATCATCAACGAGTAAGTCATATAGCGCTGCAGAACGTTCCATTGCTTCCTCGTAAACTGGCCCCATACCTGCTGCGTTCACGAGTGGTGAAGATATGTAGCCATGATGCGGACTGAGGTTTTGCCAATCCATTGACAACATTCGATGTCGTTGGAGATCTCGAAAAGCACCATAATCTACTAGGACGTCAAATCTATAAAATGGGCGTTCAAGAGCGCGACCTGGTTTATGTCTCCTGTTACGTCTGTCCCCCACATATGCTCTAGCAACAGCCATACGATCTTCGTGGTTCATCCCAGCTACTCGTCTTTCAAGTTGATCTTCTGACATCGTTGAGTGAGGGTACATCATGGAAGCAATCATTTTTACTTCACCTTCTGGATCAAAGTCAACAAGCCTGACAGTTGGAGAAGGGTCAACGATTGATCCTTCTGGAAATAAGGCTGCTACGACGTCAGCAGTGTCCTCACGTGTCTCTTGCAAGTATTCGCTCCAAACTACTCCCCTGTCTTCTCTGTCTACTCTTTCAAGAAAAGATGGTATGACTTTTCTTAGCTCACGGAGCATAAGGTCTGCATAGTATCTTGATTCAGGCAAGGGATGCGATCTCATTCTGAGAAGTAATGCTTCGTATGCTTGACCTGTTCCGTAAATCCCCACGTTTGATAAAGAGGCTGCTGGCAAAAGTCCTCTAAGGGCATCAAAAGCTTTTGCTTTTACTGCCTGCCGGTATACAAAGTCACCATCATCGGGGTGTTTAGGGAATTGCTCACGAACGAAATCCTGCATTTGTGGAACAAGATGGGCATAGGTATCAAATATCCGATCCATGTCTCCTATATATCTGGCGCCAAAGCTAGATTCCATAATTTCGGGATCGCGGTAATACCTGTATCTCCCTCCGAAACGCGAGTCATACGAAATGTAGCGCGTTGATTGCTCGAGGTAACTCATCAACCGTCCCCATTCAAGGACTTTGGTGAGGAGATTTGAAGCTTGTTCACATGCTAGGTGAACGCCGCCTAATTGAGCGACGGAGTCATCTCCATATTCAAAAAATATTCTGTGATAAAGCTTTTCAGCATGTTCAAGGCCGATAGTAGCGTCGATAGAGGCATCTCCAGATATATCTAGATCTCCCAAAAATTCGTCTAAGAAGAGTCGTCGCAAACTTTTTGCCGAACGACTGTAACGGGCAAATAAAGCTCCCTTAACGACTTCAGGTAGATTGACGAGAGCGAAAACCGGCTCATCAAGATTGGTGAAGTATCTTCTCAGTACGTCCGATTCTTCAGTTGTCCACTCTTCAGCAATGTAAACACTCACGACAACTGAGATTAGGCTTTTTCTAGATCAAATATGTGGAGGGGTCAAAATTATTCTCAAAGTAACACTACTCCGATTGCGTGAGGGATTATTGAAATAGAGACTTCTTTGCCGAAGCCTATTTTCTTTCCGTCGATAACAATTTTACTTTTCCTGTTTGAATTGANCATAAATGTTCTTTTCTTTGAAGTTTTAATCTGGGGATGCGGGAGGTGATCTCCAGTTGAGGAGCGTTTGTAAGCCTTAAGGGATTGCCGAAATGAGAGAGAGAATTCAACAACGTCTAGCCATCCATCCCCTGGATGACTTTTGGGTGAGATGCGCCGTTGGCCGATAANCGGTGAGTTGATTATCCANATCGTGGACCAAGGTTTCATCGGCTTTAACAACTTACAGTAACTTGCGAATAGATAACTTGATTNATCAACGACAAGTTGCCCTAGGTCTAGTTTTAAGCCAACAGTGTTCACCCCATCAGCTTCCAAACCAGCAACTCCGCTACCGCCGAGGGATTTGTAGAGATCACCGCCTTGAAGNCCGATTAGGCTTTCGCCACTCTCATAGAGTGCAATTAACTCACTNTCAGTCGTGGCAANTTTTAATGTGGATGCTTTTGGGGTTTCGAATTGCCAGTTTGCAAGATANTCAGGTTTGCTTTTGGGGTCANGCATAGGAATCAGCGTTTTTTGCCAGCTTTCGTTTTCTTAACCAGCCGTAAAGTATTGAGAACTCATATAGTGCATACATCGGTANCGCNAGAGCGAGTAATGAGATTGGGTCTCCGCTTGGAGTTATTACTGCGACGACTATAACGATGATAACGACTGCATAGCGCCACTGANGCCTTAACGTTTCGTACTGAAGAAGGTTTAAACGTTGTAACGTTATTAAAATAATGGGAAGTTGAAACCCAACACCAAAAGCGAGCATCATTTTTATTATGAATGTGATGTAGGCCTTCGCTCTAAATTCTGTAACTAGATCAGTTCCGCCAATCGTTACCAAGAAATCTAATGCTCTGGGAAGCGTCATAAACGCNAGATAGCATCCGAATGCAAATAGTGATGCACCGGAACCGACCATTATTATGCCGTGACGCCTCTCACTCNGATGCAAACCAGGGCTGATAAATCTCCAAAANTGCCATAAAATTATTGGGAAAGCGAGGATAATGCCTGAATATGCAGCGACCATAAAGCGGGTATTTAAACCCTCTAACGGTTCATCAACACGAAGCGTGCAATCTCTATCCAAAGTGTCACAATAGGGTTGCAAGATGAAATCTATTACCAAAGGGTAAAGAATCCACCCTGCAACACCTGTGAACGCTATAGCTATAAGAGTACGAATTATTCTTGATCGNAGCTCACCAAGATGTTCAAGGATTCGCATTCTCCCCTCAGGGTTACCTTTCTTTGTCAACATCTGATTCTCCGTCAATTGGTTTTGAGNCTGTATNATCTACCTCAATGTTCTCAAGGTCTTTTGATTCCTTCCTTAAAATCTGTTTACCTCTTTCACGAGCAGCTTCTTCAATCGGGTCCTCGAAAGAATCGCGTATCTCGTCTTGAAAACTTTGGTTGAANCGCCGAATTGTTGCCGAGAGTCTTCCTAACGTGTTTGCTACTTCAGGCAGTTTAGAGGGACCAATAAAAATTATTATGACAAGAATNATGATCAGAAGCTCGCCGCCACCTATGTTGAACACATTTAAAGAGTATCTAAATGTAGCTATTTAACAACATATTACAAAAGTTTAAGGCTGCCTAATGGCCAAATTCTTATAAAAGCCCGTCCAACAATATCGTCGGTATTCACTGGTCCAAAATATCTCGAATCACGGGAGCCAGACCTGTTATCACCCATGACGAAGATGAAATTCTCAGGAATGAGGCAAGTGTTCGCTTCAGATTCTGGACAAAGACCCTCAAATGCAAAACCTTGGGTTGTCACACCTTCAGCTAGGTAGGGTTCTACCAGTAATTTGCGGTCTTTTCCCCCTTTCTCTGTTATGAATATCTCACCGCCAGATATCTCAAGTACCTCTCCCTCAGTTGCAATTACTCGCTTTATTAAGTCTGTTTTATTTCCGGTATTANCTTCAGTTCGTTTAAAGACCACAAGGTCTCCCCTACTGACTTCTCCAAATTCATAGCTCAATTTATTAACGAGTACCCTATCGCCTACCTGTAGCGCAGGTGTCATGGATGATGATGGTATGTAATATGCCTGCATTAAGAATGTTTTTATCAAAAAAGCAACCAACAGTGCTCCAACGATTACTACAAGCCACTCAATTGCCTTCTTAACCGATCTCGCTGACCCATCTTCGTTATTTGCTTGAGGTGCATCATGAAGATTGACGCTCTCATCTTCATCGGGATAGGGGTAACGTAGATACGTTTCTGTGGATTTTGCAAGATTCTGTTTGTCTTCAGTTTCTTTTTGGTCCTCCGTTTCGGCAAAAGTCTCCTCGTTAGATCCGTAAGAACTTTTCAACGCACGATTGACGACATCATCTATCCAGTCAGAAGCACCAGTCTCGGGATTTTGATCGTCGTTACTCATTAAAACCGTATCTACTAAGAATTCGTTTTGCCAGGTTGTGCCCTGCATGGATATCTACACCAGATGCCACTTCAATTAGAATAGTCTCTGGGCATAACTGCAATAAAAGTCGACCTAACCATACGTTTGAAGAGATGGGAAGAGTGACTTCAAGCATATTATTTGATTTTCCGGTTACTGAGGTAGTTGGATACTTGGAGATAATCCAGCTGTCTGATTCCTTGATCTGCAGAGTTGCCCATCCTTCCTCAGAGAACTGAAAATCAAGATCAATGGGATTCTGGATAGGCTCAAGGTCCATACTCTCTAAAAACTCCGTATCTATTCCCTCTTCAGAAAGCTCAGCATGAATAATTCTGTCCATTCGGAAAGTTCTAAAGTCATTGGCCGTATCACAATGAGCCCTCAGGTAGAGATACCGGTCGTTTATCCCCAAACCTAACGGCTGGATTACTCTTTCGCTCGAGTAGTCGTCATTGAACGAATAATATCTAATCAATATCTTCTTTTTATTCAGCAATGCGCTATGAGTTAATGAATAAATTTCGCTATCCCTGACACCTGGATCTACAACGACTTGCTCGTGATTAGCTCCGATACAGTTTGCCACTTTGTCCAAGGCACTCACTAAAGATGAATGAGCTAAATTCTCATCAATTAACTGCAGGAGCATCTTTCCCTTAGCTAGTAAGGAGAACGCTTCCGCATATGTCAAATTCAAGGGTCGAGCGAGGTAGTTCGCTTGACTAATCCAAACTTCGTCGTCCTGAAGATTGATTTCAATCAAATTATCCGGCGTATGCGGATGCGGACCAACAAAAAATAAAACTTTTGTCAAGTCATTTAAAAGTGTTTCACGCGGATACTGAAACCGCTCTTCCAGTTCGTCAATCGTTGCTCCATTGTTTCCTATAAGCCAAGGAACCATTGAAACCAAACGTTCAAGTCTTTCGGTAGCTTTAAGCATTACTCCCCTCGCTACTATCCTGAAGGCGTTTCAGTCGTTCAATTAGCTTCTGCCTAAGAAAATCTGGTTCCAGTATTTCCGCATGGTCCAATAAAAGCAGCACTCGGCTAATGAAAGATTCGTAATTCTTTACTACAAATTCTGCTATTCCGTCACCATTCTCATTTAGTTCTATTGGGACGTCAAGATTACTTTCCACCCATTGAACGTGAGATTTATCAATCAAGACTTTAGCTACAACTGCGTCGTCATCACCATAGGAAAAGTATGAGAAATCTGCTCCAGAGAATGAGTCGGGCAAAGAATATGCATCGAATGTATCATCGATGGATAAATCACAAATACGGTCTGTACGATATGATTTTACTGAATCTGTTTCAATTTCTCTTCCTGTTAAGTACCAATGTTCCCCTTTAAACTGTAGTAAGTAGGGCTCAATGACTCTCTGTTTCGAAGCATAAGAAAATGAAGCTCTTTTTCTTTCCGAAAGAGCCTCAAAAAGCCTATTGAATGTATNGACGTCGCCAATNGACGCTGAAGCACNTAGATCCACACTCTGNTTTGAATAACCTCCAAGCTTGCGTAATGCTTCNTCTTCAGTTAGNTCTCCTANTAGGTGNATACTGTTAGAGGCATAATTAAGTTGAGACAATTCCGCATCGGTAAGATCAAGATCCGGTAAGTAATATCTTTTGTTNTCAAGGAAATATGCTTCTGCTGATTTCGCNGAGGAACCGACTGAAATCACATCTAANGGAACACCCATCTNCTTTAGTGCTGCTTTGTCTCTNCTAAATTGCTTCCTGAANGCAACAAGNTTNTCAGGGTACATACCTATCTTAGNTCTAAGCTCGTCAGCCGTTAATGGNNCAGNTGCNTTCAGCAANTCGGCNAGAAGCTTTAGGATTCTCTCTAATTTTTCTGCTGCCATAACTTTACGCTAACTCTAAAGTGCCATTGTCAGAGGCTTTCAATAAGCTTTTCTACCCTTTCGTCACTTGATGCGAAAGGGTCTTTACATAGAACCGTTCTTTGTGCTTGATCATTTANCTTTAAATGAACCCAGTCAACTGTGTAATCACGATTCTTTTCNTTTGCTCTTTTAATAAAGTCCCCTCTCAGCTTTGCTCTTGTAGTTTGAGGAGGATTTGTNACAGCNTTAACAATAGCTTTATCGCTACATATACGTTNAACTAGCCCGGATTGCTGCATTAAATAGAAAAGGCCTCTAGATCTGTCNACATCATGGTANTGCAGGTCAAGCAACGCGATCTTGGGGTCAGATAAGTCAAGCGAATACCTACTTTTATATCTGTCTACTAGGTGAAATTTNGCAACCCAATCACATTCTCTATGCAACGNNAGTGGGTCNNTTTTAAGTNCTNTTAGACAATGCTCCCACATTGCCAGTGTTTGNGTTTCTTCTTTCGAAAGNTNTCGTCTCTCAGAAAACTTTATAGCTTTATCAAGAAATTCNGATTGTATGTCTAGTGCACTCAGCTCTCGCCCATTNGCTAANCGCACTTTTCTCTTACATGTGAAATCTTGACTTATTTCTCGTATTGCTCGAATAGGGTTCTCAAGTGTTAGATCACCCATTACCACTGTCCGCTCTTCNAGCATTCTAAGAATNAGTGAAGCTGAGCCAACTTTCAGGAAAGACGCATATTCGCTCATGTTNGAGTCCCCTACTATTACGTGAAGTCTTTTNTACTTATCTGCATCNGCATGNGGTTCATCTCGTGTATTTATTATTGGCCTGCTTCGAGTAGTAGCACTAGANATACCTTCCCATATATGCTCNGCTCTTTGACTGATGCAATACGTCGCACCTCTGGCTGTTTGCAGTACTTTCCCAGCNCCNGAATAAATTTGCCGAGTAACAAAAAANGGAATAAGCACNTGGTCGTAATGAGATATATCNTCGCTGCGTGTGGTGCAATAGTTTTCGTGTGAACCATATGAATTCCCTGCTGAATCAGTATTGTTTTTAAACAGGTATAAACGACCGTCTATGCCTTCTTCTCGCAGCCGCTTCTCAGCATTTTGNAAAAGNTGCTCTAAGATTCTCTCCCCTGCTTTATCGTGNGTTACNACGTCGTATACCGAATCACACTCTGGTGTCGCATATTCTGGGTGGGACCCGACGTCNAGATACAANCGAGAACCATTTTCCAAAAAAACNTTACTACTTCGNCCCCAGGCAACCACTCTTCTNAACATATACCGTGCGACTTCATCTGGGCTCAAGCGACGNTGTCCGTTGGGGGAAACACAAGTTACCCCATATTCNCTTTCTATTCCAAAAATNCGACGTTCCATCAAGTCTCCATCTCATACGCTAGATGAAATTTCGANGATTTGTATAACGGACGACTAATTGATAAGCCCTTGAATTTCNGAGGTNACTATTCGTCGGAATGCTCTTCTACCATTTTGAATNGANAGTTCAGCTACTTCTAAATCATCAGGTTCNATNTCACGCTCCCCNGCAGTTAAAGCNTCAATGCANGCATTTANCGCTTTCTTAAGTGGCATATTGTCTTTATGAAGTGATTCAAATCTTGCAAAGATTTCTTCACTTTCACCGCCTAGGACAGCGAACGAACTTTCATCCTTCACAGTGCCGTCGTAGAGAATATGAAACATTTGATTGCGCAGATTGTCTCCCTCAAAGTCNACTTCTGCAACAAGTATTTCNACTTCCATTGGTTTCATTTCGTGTGTGAAAATGTGTCCGAGCATCTGGGCGTATTGATTTGCAAGGCTTCTNGCATCAACNTCATCGCGACTAAATGAATANCCTTTTAAGTCGGCATGNCGGACCCCAGCAATTCGTAATTGATCGAATTCGTTNTATTTGCCCACGCCNGCGAAAGCNATACGGTCATAGATTTCACTTACCTTATGTAANGTATTTGAGGGATTCTCGGCAACAATTAANATNCCGTTCTTGAAGGAGACTGCAATTAAGGCTCTGCCTCTTGCGATGCCCTTACGNGCNTAATCAGCACGATCTTCCATCATTTGTTCTGGACTNACGTAGAACGGCATGCTCATTTTAAGTCNNCATTTCGTGATATTCGATTTTCAATGATTCTGTTAAATATTGCGGAAACATCGGAATGAGGAACAGNAGAGAAGCCATCTTGCGTTATNGACGAAATGNTAGGNAANACATCCCGTATGAGGTCTGGACCNCCTGTGGCNGAGTCCTCTTCTGATGCTTCAAATATNGCGTTTGCAGCTAACTCAGTTGCGTNTGATAAAGATAATTCNGATTGGAAACCTAGTTTAATTACTGTTGTNGCATGTAANCTNCCAGATCCGGTNGTAGCAAAAGACTTCTCTTCNTACCTNCCACCAGTNACNTCGTNTTGGAANATGCGCCCGATTTNCTCTCTCGTATCGAATCCNGCAAATAGAGGGATTACCACCATTCCTTGCATAGCTGCTGGTANATTCTGACGNATCATGGTGCTNAGTTGATTCGCTTTCCCCTCNAGTGANAGTTGTTTTCCTTCTACTTTTTCATAATGTTCNAGTTGNAGCTGAAATAGTTTCACCATCTCTATNGCAGGCCCTGCNGCTCCAGAAATAGCAACTCCAGAGTGNGTATCAGACTGAAAAACTTTATCNAGCGTTCTATGNCTTATGTGGTGNCCACTTGTAGCACGACGGTCACCNGCGAGAATGACNCCGTCTTNAAATCNAATAGCAACGCATGTTGTCCCATGGGCAAGATTATCAACCGGATTCTGCAACTTAAGTGGTTCAATTCCGTACNCTTTTATAAGAGCAGCAAAGTTTGGACCNGGATCATCNTCGATTGANAAACTAGGTAGTGTCACCCTTTAATAGTACCTGTAAGGAAGCGTGGCAACTACTGTCCGCCCTTCTGCACATATGATTTAACNAATTCCTCTGCGTTTGTTTCNANCACAGAATCTATCTCATCTAATAAACCATCAAGTTCGCTNGCAAGTTCGGAGTTTGNTTGGTTCTGNCTTGCCACCTCTTCATTAANCGANGAGTCNGANTCCTCGTTAGGTATCTGCTCTTTTGAATATTCTTGTTCAGNCATNGTTACTCCTANTATNACATTAGCTGCTNACAGCACTTTAGTCATTTATTAGATGACTCTATTTCTTCTATCATTTGGCTCGGAGAAGTTGCNCGCTCCAGTANCAGTTGNACTTTCTCGAAGCTTCCTTCGCTTGGGTCAAGAATTGGAATTCNCTTGAGNTGANCACCTTCCAATCTGAANACCAGCGAATCCCANTTAGCCGAAACTATTGACTCNGGCCACTTTTGTAAACATANTCCGCGAAAATAAGCTCTTGTNTCNTGAGGNGGNTTATCAANNCCCTCNANNACGTCNNTATCTGNAATTATTTTTTTCAANCCNATAATGTCAGTTATTCTCTTNNCTTCCCTTACATCGTGATACTGCAAGGCAAGCAACCGCACCCGAGGGTCNAACCATGANANATCATGCCNCTCTGCAAAGCTTTCNANNAGCAGCCTCTTTGCAATCCAATCTATTTCTAAACGAAGACTTNCAGGGTTATTCTCNAAGCCNGTTAANATCCTTTCCCAAGTAGCGATAATTTCATNAGCNACCTCNCCTCCAGTAAACTCTCCTCCNCCNCTTGAGACATACGNNGNAGCAGAATTAAGAATCTCCCATTGAGCTTCTAAGGCTGTAATGGTTGATCCATCGTTCAGAATTAGATGCTTCTTTAATGANAGGTCNTGCGAGACTTCTTTGATGNTCCGGACGGGATTGTCAAAGATGATTCTTTTACTNAGAAAGTCNTCTTCAATCATTGCAAGCAANATAGATGNGGAACCAACTTTTAAAAATGTTGCGNNTTCGCTCATATTTGCATCACCACAGATAACGTGCAGGCGCCGATANTTTGTCGCATCTGCGTGTGGTTCGTCTCTAGTATTTATGATGGGACGTTTNAGAGTCGTTTCCAAACCTACTTCTTCTTCGAAGAAATCGGCGCGNTGANTCAATTGATATTTGATTGAATTGGAATCAATCCCAGTAGCTTCAACNCCGATTTTNCCTGANCCTGTAAATATCTGNCGAGTAATNAAATGTGTGGTGGCATGGCAAATAATGTCACCNAACGGAGTAGATCTATCGACCAAATAGTTTTCGTGNCAGCCATANGAATTNCCTTTNCCNTCAGANTTGTCNTTATAAACAATCACTTCCTCATCTGGTGGAAGGNCTTCNTTAGCAAGTGNCATNGCTTTTTCAAGAATTTTNTCCCCACTGCGATCGTATTTNACTACCTGCAAGGCATCAATACACTCGGGTGTCGAGATTTCNGGATGCGCNTGATCTACNTAAAATCTTGCGCCATTCTCCAATACTGCGTTTACAAGATGAGTTTCCACTAGAGGCGGTAACGACCCTATGGGGGCGAGACCCCTTGCATCATTACCCGGAGTCTCNTCGTTAAAATCCCATTCTACCGTGTANGCAACTCCACTGTTTGGCGATNNTTCAGCTTGTTTTGCATAAGCATTTACTAACACTGNTGAAGCATGTATTGGNTTTTGTTCGCCAANATTTGGCTGAATTATTGCATATTCGGTTTCGATGCCACAGATCTTAGGGATTGCCATTTATAAATATTGACCNGAAATTGTTTGGGTGCTTTCTGTCGCTATCTCAGCATTTANTANCGGCCNTATCATNGAGATTCGTTCGCCTTTNTTNCCAGAAATTTTCGCCCAGTCNTCAGGGTTTGTGGTGTTNGGTAGATCTTCATGTTCGCTAAACTCTTCTCTNACTGAACGCATCAGGTCGTCANATGTNAGGCCTTTTTGNCCGTTGTCAATGAATCTCTTNATCGCATGTTTTTTTGATCNCCGAACGATNTTTTCAATCATTGCTCCTGATGCAAAATCTTTAAAGTACATGACTTGTTTNTCNCCATTCTGGTAGGTGACTTCCAGAAATTCATTTCGCNCTTCAGTGGCGTACATTTCGTCGACTATTTTNTCAGTCATTACGCGTATTGCCTTATCAATNTCACCNCCACCCANNTCTTCAATGCAACTANCTGCGATTGGTATATCTGANTTTAGATATTGTGCAAAAATTGCTATTGCNGAATCGTGGTCTGGNCGATCAATTCGTATCTTTATATCTANTCNCCCNGGCCTNAAGATAGCNGGATCNATNAGATCCTCTCTGTTTGAAGCNCCGATAACNATCACATTNTTCAGTTCCTCAACNCCATCGAGTTCTGCGAGTAGTTGCGGAACGATAGTTGATTCCATGTCTGAGCTAATNCCACTTCCCCTGATGCGATACAGAGATTCCATNTCATCNAAGAAAATTACTACGGGATANCCATCTTTTGATTTCTCTCTTGCNTCTTCAAAAATGACTCTNATTTGTCGTTCAGTTTCACCAACATACTTATTGAGCAATTCAGGACCCTTGATGTTGAAGAAATAGCTTTTAGTANTNTTCTCNGGTTNCTTATTNANAGATTTAGTAGCTAGTGAATTAGCGATNGCTTTGGCNATAAGTGTTTTCCCGCAGCCAGGTGGNCCATATAACAATATNCCNCGTGGTGTTGGAAGTTTATGTTCAGAAAAGAGNTCNGGATAAAGATAAGGTAGNTCGACCGCNTCACGGATTAGCTCGATCTTTTCATCCAANCCTCCGATGTCGNCGTANGTTATTTCTGGNACTTCGTATGTAAGATGCTTTTGGCTTTCTGGGTTGTTTACTACCTCGACGATCACATTAGTTTTACTTGCAACAAGCAAAGATGCTCCCGGCTTTAGATGAAGTTCTTTAACTTCTGTGGCCAAATTCATGATCATTTCTTGATCGGCTCTTCCTTTAACAAGCGCCCGATTACCATCGGGAAGGAGTTCAATCAGAGTTACTATCTCACCCAAATTATCGTTACTGCGATGAAGTACAACATTTAATGATTCATTTAACGCGACTTCGTCACCTTCGACCAGGCCCGATATGTCAATATCAGGATGTAGATTTACTCGAAGTTTCTTTCCATTTGAATCAACGTCTACTGTGCCATCATCGTTTGCTTTCAAAAAAGTACCGTAGCCTATTGGAGGTTGGCTTAGCTTAGATACTTCAACCTTGAGTGAAGCAATTTGATTCCGAGTTTCGTTTAGTGCCGTTATGAGTTTGTCATTTTCCTTTGCAGCCTTTGATAGNAGTATCTTTGAGTCTCTTAGCCTTTCTTCNAGAAGCGCAATACGNTTNGGGGCTAGNGAGTTAGTCTCCGATAATTTGTTGTTTCGTTCTCGAAGTGTTTCGAGCCTCGTGCGCAGTTCTTCTATCTCGATTTGNGACTTTTCCAATTGTCGTTTTAGATCNTTNACNGCCATNTTTCTATCGTAGAAGCCTTNAGCGCTAATAGCCATGCCTACTNCTNATATTTGAAATTTTTNTGATGTTNNCTAGTTATCGNNAAAAAGTGTTTNAACATCCACACATTTCTTATAACATTTGTACATAATTAGNTTGTACTAGTACNAAGGATTTAAATGAAAGTTTGGATTGACCAAGATCTCTGCACCGGCGACGGTCTTTGTGAAGAAATTGCCCCTGATGTNTTTACGCTTCTTGANGATGGNTTAGCNTACGTCGTNGAGGGTGATAAAGTCTTTTCTGACCCNGGTGGCCCTGAGGGTTTNGCTGTTGTNCCNGATGGTCAAGANGAAGCTACNATTGANTCTGCCGAAGAGTGCCCTGGGGAATGCATCTATCTTGAGGTTTAGCTGAAGCTATTACTNNCCAAGGAATCGTGTACTCGTAATGAAACCTGTATGGGCNACCATCCTNTGNTCGGGTCTAACTGCCCTTCCTTCTACGTGCCATGATCGAGAGAGTATTTCTTGCGTTTTGGTCATTGCATAATTGTCTCTCTTTAGCCTGTCNGTAAGCNNTGAAACTTGNATGATGCTNGGCGAGTACGAAACAATTATTCCACCTGGCCGTAAACAGTTTTCNACNTGATCNATAACACGCCAAGGTTCAGGAAGATCCANCACGATTCTGTCATAATCAGNNCCGATTAGCTGCTCGTAAGCATCTCCAATTAATACTTCATANCGTCCATNTATCNCTTGGTTGGGAAANAAAGCNTCGACATTCTTACGNGCTCTTTGTGCAAANTCTTCNCTTAGTTCAATTCCGGTTACGTTTGCTCCCGCTCGCAATAGTGCTATTGACAATGCGCCGGAGCCCACTCCNGANTCAAGNACTNTATCTCCCTCNGCAATGTCAGCAGCNATTAGAATNGGGCCTATATCTTTTGGGTAGATAATCTGAGCAGAACGTGGCATTTTTAAAATTACATCCGACATAGTTGGNCGTAATGCAAGGTATTCAAGCCCACCGCTAGACTTGACCCTNNCTCCATCTTCNTTTCCGATTANGTCCTCATGAGATATGTATCCAGAATGCGAATGGAATTCNGCATTAGANTCTANAGTCAATAGNTATCTTCGATCCTTCGGATCTACAAGCAATAACATATCNCCTTCTAGCAAAACNCTNTTTCTGTTCGTCATTNTTGAAGCATTTCGNTGTCAGGTGTNGTTTTCACTGTTTGAATCNCGAAAATATTTCTTCACATTCGGAAATAGTTGAATTTGGACAATAGGTTGNTTTTGACNNTTNCGTTTACGCTTNNTANTACCTCGTANCAANATCCCTAGAAGCGNCNTTGCTGATGGCCCAACCTTNTGCAGNANNGAAAANCCACCTGANATTGATAGGAGTTCACTTTTGAAATCTTTNAGCTTTNCTTCAATATCTGCTGGCGTTATGNTTCCAGAATCATCGGACTTCATTATGNCTCCTCAGNGCTTTCAGTGAAACTANTATCACAATTAACAAGATTACNNATACNAATACGTATGGCAGNAAAGAAAGAGANNCATNAAATAGGGAGAATTCATTCTGTAGTANCCTAAGCAATCCTANNGCGCCAAAACCAGTGCCNACCNCNAAGAACAGCATGCCTAGTAGACCCAAGGATACCCATTTGGCNAGTGCTGTNATGGGGTCCCTAATTTCTTGTTTGGCATACCGAACTAGAAGNGAACGTAATTCAATAAATTTTTCAGAAATTANATCCTGCTCAATNTTCATTATNTCTACTCATTAGGAATTGACTGTTAAATTTCATCTNNTTGAAGTCTANNCATAGCTGCAAGTGTTTCACGTTCAGAGGTGATTTGTGACAACAGCAACCTAGAACGATCGTTTTCACTCTCCGCCGCAAGCAATTTATATTTGTCTAACTGGCCTAATGGAGCCANAGCACACGCCGTANATAAANCTATTNTCNCTAAGNCTTTGATATCCATGCTTTCTGCTNGNATGNCTCCCATTTGAACNAGAAGCACATAACAACGNTCGAGTTCTTCAATTATTTCNTCTTTNAGTTGGAANTCCTTATTTTCGCTCGCATCCAGTTCNTCTATTTGAGCAACAGGATACGGATTATCAGGTAGCCACTTTNTTACTAATATTCNCTTTATNCCTAAACACTGAACAGCAAGTTGATTTTGCCCTAGTTCCNTNAAGTCAGTGATTTTGCATAGNGTNCCGTAAGAAAAACGGCTGTCCTNGCCACCAACTTCATGNCCNTTTTCTATTANACATGTTCCAAACGTGNAGTCCTNTTCNGTTAATTCAGAAAATAATTGCAAGTATCTTGGCTCAAANANCCTNAGTGGCATAATGCNNCCAGGGAAAAGAACTGATCCCAAAGGAAACATAGCCTGTTNCAGNATTTCACTCAATGGTNGACCTTGGCCCCATTTCTTCGAGNGTTTTACCACCTGTAAATTCGCTCAATANCGGAACAAGTCCNTTNATNAAGTTCTNATGTATATTTTCAGCANTTTCNTTGTCATCNTAGTTAGCGATGAAGGTAATCAGCACCTCAATTCCTTCAGATGTAGTGTAGGAACCTACNAGNGCTCCNCGATCTGTNTCAAAGNANGTATGAGCGACTANGTTTGATTCAAATGGNGTTCCNAGAAATACGTCACTAACTACNCCTTCAACNCCCACTANTGGAAGTGCCNTTTCTATCGNTGTTCCATATTCGCTGTCTTCAAGAATTTCTTGAAATAANCCACATGTAGCCTGATTATCACGACTTAAACCAGAACCATCGATAAGCAAAAGTCCTGTGTTCGGTAGNTNATTAGCAGCAAGNATTTCAGGCAANGAGACTAAACCACTACCTGTTGATCCTTGCCCTGTNCTNGAAAACCCGATTTCCTTAAGGATCATTTCGGCNGTNACGTTATCGTCGTTCGTGAGCATCTGCTCGATTATTTTATCTAANGTNGGTGACTNAATNGATAAAATTTCTACAAGGGAATCNTGCTCAACGTTGTTTACTTCATTTGCNACTTTAAGAATTATGACTCCGCGAGCCTCAAGTAGATCATCAAAATTCGCTGCAAATCGTTTTGCTGGATTGGCGCTAGGTATGAGTGGCAGAGGATTCTCACCTCGTTGCTGTGAGTAATTTTGTTTCAATCCATCAAAGCCACCATCAAAGAGAGAAGCAGACAATGAACCAATTTTGTCTGCATCCTTTAATTCTTGGTCCCAACCAACTATTGTACGCTCCTCGTCATACCTGCTTTCGTTAACAACTACTGCTCCTTGAATAAAAAGAACATTCATTCCAACTGTTAGATCTGCGAGCTCGTCGGCGCTGGTTCGAATATCACTATAAGAATCCGGTAGTAACTCCATATACGCATCTGTTCTGATAAGTGGATCTCCACTCCCGAAAATATACAAATCGCTGGTTCGTAGCAAACCATCCTCATCTGTTTCCCGCTCTGCAGCTATGACTGTTTCGTATTGGAAGCTATCTCCTAACTGATGCAACGCTGCATAAGCTGTAATAATTTTTTGTACGGCACCCGGGTTTAGCGGAATGTTTTCCTGAAAACTATAAATTTTTTCTCCATCAGCTGAAAGCTCAAAACAACTTGCCTCTGGGAGGAGATTGACTAACTGTGAAAGACCTTCTTGCAATTGCTGAATTGCCAAAGGAGACGTTAGAAGTTCTGGTGCACGCCGCAAGGAAAACACCGGTGTCCCTAATTGCCTTCCTTCAATACCTTGTGCTTCCTCGATAATAATCTCTTCATACCCAAAGCGGTCTTTGAAATTTAACAACGCGATCAAGACCGCCAGTATTAATAAGGGCAGTGTAATTCTTTTGAAGAGTTGAAGCACGGTTTGAGTCTAGTTGTAAATTCTCATCTCTGTTAACAACCCTCATGTTCGGTATGAGAAAAGTTCGCCATAGCTTCTAGGGCTTTTACTGCCGATAACGGCGAGCTAAAGCACGTTTCACCCGCATCTATTAGGGCTTTTGGCCCAGCATTATGCGTGTCAGTTATTCCGATTTCTGTGGCAACGAATACTGGCTTTCCGAAATCTTTTGATGATTGAATAATGGCTTCCGCATATCGCTTTTCTTGAGAAATATGGAAATTTGCCATTTTCTCTGTCTCAGCGGTTGCTACTGGACTCTCTTTGTATGTTCTAGCGACATTCCCTTGGATTCCAATTCCTAAGAAAATCATCGAATCNACTTGTGGATGTCCGAGTATTAGGGGAATAAGACTAGGAATGGTATCTCTGGTTTCCCCACCGGCCAGGTCTACTGGGTTGTTCTTACTCCAGCGAGGCGGTAAGTACTGATTAATCTGCTCTTTCAGATCCTGCGGGAGCTCCATCAAGTCCAGTCTTGACCGAGAAATAGCATCAGCAGTAATTACGCCCCACCCACCAGCAGTTGTCACTACTATTACTTTTCTACCGTTAGGTAGCGGTTTTGTTGCGAAAGCTGCAGCAAATTCAAATGCTTCATTAGGGTCACTAGCTAATATGGCACCGGCTTGAGTGACTGCAGTTTCAAAAATTTTCTGATCGGATGCCATCGACCCTGTGTGACTTGAGGCTGCTTTCGCCCCATCTGNAGTTGTACCCCCTCTGATAATGATAACCGGTTTGCCACCTGAGACTTCCTTTAGTGAGTCATANAAGTCTCTTCCATTCGGTAAACCCTCAACATAGGAGACTATAACTTTTGTCTCTGGGTCTTTTCCGAAGTATCTAATATATTCTGCTATGTCTACCTGAGCTTGATTACCGATTGATATGGCTCTCGCTATTCCGATGTTTCTGGCGCGAGCTTGATTTAACATCGCTGAAAGTATGTTCCCACTCTGGCTTGCAATAGATATATTCCCTAAGGGTGGATACGGGGAAACAATTTGAGAACATAAATTCGCGGGTGTCGAAACGAAACCTTGCCCATTGGGCCCGGCAATAGTTATTTCAAGCGAGTTAGCCACTTCGACTAATTCCTTCTCTAATTCAATTCCTTCAAAGCCGCTCTCACGGAATCCACCCGATACCACAAATCCGGCCTTTACTCCCTTTTCTGCTAATTCCGGAAGGACCGCAATTGTCTGTTCAGGACCTAAACAAATCATTGCAACATCAATAGAATTCTCCGGAATACTTTTAACAGACTCTAGAGTTTGCACTCCAAGTATTTCTGGAGTCATTGGGTTCGTTGCGAAAATATTCCCGTCGAAACCGGCGGCGAGGATGTTATGGAGAGCAACGAAACCAAATTTCCCTGGATGCGTGGAAGCACCGATAACTGCAATTCCTTTGGGATTAAATAGAGTATCTAAGTTTAGTTGGAAATTCATAATTTGATAACAAGTGCATCAACAGCGATTGGCCGATTCCCATTTATCAAAATCGGATTAACATCAATAGCTTGAATTGAAGGGTCCGCTAAACCACATTCTGCAATTGCTTCTAAGATGTCGGCAAGAGCTTCGAGGTCAACATCGGGTTCGCTTCGGAATTGATTAAGTAAAGCATTTGACTTTAGCTCATGTACCATCCGCAATAATTCTTCCCTTGGGCATGGCAACAGTCGAAATGATACGTCGGTAAATGCTTCTGCGAAGATCCCCCCTAACCCAAACATGAGTGTCGGACCGAAGTCTTTGTCAATATGATAGCCGGCTATGAATTCACGTTTTCCAGTGATATGTTCACAAATTAGGAACTCGTTAACTTCACTATTGTTTATTTGCATCTCGTTGTAGGCAAGACTTAAGTCGGCCTCATTGTTTATTCCTAACTTAACTCCGCCCAACTCGCTTTTATGTTCGGTTCCATCGCCAGATATTTTTAACACAATTGGGTAACCGATTTCTGAGGCAGCAGAGGAGGCCTCTTCAAAACTTTTGGCTACTGATTCCTTGCACGAGACTAATCCAAACTCATTTAGCAGTCGTTTGCTTTCAAATTCGGTTAAAGATTTCATATCATTGCCTGTTCGCCCATGCCACCAACCCTGTCACTTGCCACAGTTGCTTAGGAAATAGTAGTTTTAAAAGTAGGGCATTATGAAAATTTTAGCGGCTTTATTTATTGATGATATATCAATGTTTGAGAACCATGATGGGTTGACACGTTTAAATCTTTCAGGTGTTCAGTTTACTATTGCTGTTTCCGAGCCCTTTCCTCTCACTCTTGCACCACATTTGGTAGTCCTTATTCACAGTGATGAGACCTCAAATGGATCTGGAGTCTTAGAAGTTACCTATCACTCTGAAGAAAACCAAATTGCTCGTAATGTACAACCCTTGCAGATAGAACCAGGTTTGTTTGCATATAGATTAATTAGGGCTGAGTTAGAATTAGCTAATCCGGGAATAGTTACTGCCCACTGTCGCCTTAATCAGGATGAACCGATCACTGTACCTTTAACCATAAAGGCTGGTGAATAGGAAATTTAATTTTAATTTCCTACTTCATACCTTCTTGCAAGTTAATGTATACACGTTGATGGGAGCGATATGACAGGAATTAAGACAGATAGCGATTTAGAACAATTAGGTATTAATACTATTCGAGGATTGTCAATGGATGCCCCGCATGCAGCTGCTTCTGGCCATCAGGGAACTGCTATGGCACTTGCACCTCTTGCTCATGTTTTGTTTACTCGTGTGTTAAGGTACAGCGCTAAGCACCCTGCTTGGTTTAATCGTGATCGGTTTATTTTAAGTGCAGGACATGCATC
This sequence comes from Actinomycetota bacterium, assembly GCA_002712415.1. Taxonomy (GTDB): domain Bacteria; phylum Actinomycetota; class Acidimicrobiia; order Acidimicrobiales; family UBA8592; genus UBA8592. Next base: position 27,755 of record PATO01000014.1, read on the forward strand.
AATTTTGCAATACGCAATGCTTCATTTGACTGGGTACGGCTTGACTTTGGAGGACCTCAAGGAATTTAGACAGTTAGGTAGCTTGACTCCTGGACACCCAGAAGTCGGCCACACACCAGGAGTTGAGGTCACAACTGGGCCACTGGGTCAAGGTTTCGCTAATGCGGTAGGTATGGCAATTTCAGAGCGTTGGCTGAGAGAAAAGTTCGGTGCCGAGAACATAAGCCATAATGTTTTTGTAATCTGCGGAGATGGTGATCTTTCAGAGGGGGTAAGTCATGAGGCTGCTTCACTTGCAGGCAGTCAACAACTAGGAAACCTTATCTGTATTTATGACGATAATCATATAACGATTGATGGACCTACTGAATTGTCCCTTGCAGATGATGCTGCCAAAAGGTTTGAAGCGTACGGTTGGAATGTCATTGATCTTGGTGAATCTGGGGAAGATTTGGATGCAATCGAGAATGCGTTGCTTGATGGTAAATCAAATACAACCTCACCAACAATCATTATTCTAAGAACGCATATAGGACATCCTTCACCCACTCTTACTGACAGTCCCAGTGCCCATGGATATGCGTTTAAAGATAAGGAAATTATTGAGGCTAAAGAACTTATGGGTTTACCTCCAGAGGAATCTTTTTTCGTACCTGCTGAGGTATTGGATATGTATAGGGCGGCGGGCGAACGATATCAACATGAAGCGGAGGGATACACCTGGCGCGCTGAAGATCATGTGGGCACTTGGAACCTGTCCTCTATCCAAGATCGGTATGAAAAGAGCGTGGGAGAAAATGTGGCGACCAGAGTGGCAAGTGGAGTTTGTCTTGAGGAAATAGCGAAGGACTTCTCCGTTATTGCTGGCGGCGCTGACTTAACCGGCAATACTGGTACAGCTTTAAAGAATTGTGAGCAATTATCGCCATCCGCCCCTTCTGGGAAACAGCTCTATTATGGGGTTCGTGAGCATGCGATGGGAGCTGTTATGAACGGAATCGCCTTGCATGGTTGTGTAGTGCCTGTCGGTGGGACTTTTCTAGTTTTTAGTGATTATATGAGGCCAGCAATTCGACTTGCGGCTTTATCAAAGGCGAAGGTTATTTATTCTTTTACACATGACTCTGTTGGTGTCGGTGAGGACGGGCCGACACATCAGCCTATTGAACAAATTATGTCTCTCCGTTCTATCCCGGATTTACTGGTGATACGACCGGCGGATGCGAAAGAAACTGTGGCTGCTTGGATCACTGCTTTGAATCATGATGGTCCAACAGCGTTGATATTGTCACGTCAGAACTTACCAGTACTAGCTGAAACAAACGTTGAGCAAGCCCAGAAGGGAGCTTACTTCTTGAAGGAAGACAGTGAAGCAAATACGACTCTCATAGCAACTGGTTCAGAAGTTTCTCTTTGCATGGAATACGCTACCAATGAAACGGTAAATGTATTGTCAATCCCTTCTTGGGAACTTGCAGAACAATTCGTACCTGTAATACAGATGTGGGACGAATATTCCGTTGATAAGAAGGTGATTTCTGTCGAGGCAGGAGTAACCCTTGGTTGGTCTCGATATGCCGATAAATCAATAGGAATTGATCGTTTCGGCGCATCTGCTCCAGGCAATCAAGTCATGGATGCCCTTGGAGTCAATACGGGCAATATTAATAAAGAAGTTAAAAAGGGAGGGAACTAATTGCTATTTCAGCTTTATGACGATTTTGGACAGAGTCCTTGGTTAGACAATTTGCGCCGTGAGTGGATTACCTCTGGAAGACTACAGGAATGGGTTGATAGTGGTGTTCGAGGCCTCACTTCAAATCCCTCAATATTTGAAAAGGCCATCAGTACATCCGATGCTTATGACAAACAATTCAAGGAGCTAATCCTATCTGATCGGTCCGTTGAAGAAGCCTATTGGGAATTGGTCATAACTGATATTGCTGGAGCAGCCAACATACTTAATCCCGTTTATCAAAAGAGTAACGGCACTGACGGCTTCGTGTCTGTGGAAGTTGATCCAAGATTCGCAAGAGATACCCGTCGCACTATTCAAGCTGCAAGAAGCTTAAATAATCAATTAGATCTACCCAATATCTATATAAAAATACCCGGGACATTGGAAGGGATACCTGCTATCAGACAGATGATCTCCGAAGGTGTTTCGGTCAATGTAACCTTACTCTTTTCTGTGGATCGATACGAACAAGTAATTGAAGCATATCTAAGCGGGCTCGAACAAAGGGAAGGCGACCTATCAGATGTTTCGTCAGTCGCTTCTTTCTTCATTTCCCGAACTGATTCCGAGGTGGACAAACGCTTAGAAATCATTGGAGGAGCGACGGCTATTGACCTAAAGGGAAAGACTGCAGTTGCTCAGGGGCAATTAGCGTATCGATCTTTTCTGAAAGCTTTTGAAAGCGACCGTTGGAAAGCGCTGGAGAAACGAGGGGCTAAACTCCAGAGACCACTTTGGGCATCTACCTCAACTAAGGACCCTCAATACCCAGATACCCTCTACGTTGATTCCTTGATTGGCCCTAATACAGTTAACACGCTTCCAGATTTAACTCTAGAAGCTTTCGTTGATCATGGAACTCTTAAACGAACGGTAGACGTTGATTTTGATGCAGCTGAACAAGTTGTTCGTGAGGTTGAGAATCTTGGCATTAATTTAGACGAAGTTGCTTATTTGCTTGAATCACAGGGTGTGGAAGCCTTTGAGAACTCATTCGAAAACCTACTCGAAACGCTATCGGCAAAAGGGAACTCACTCACTGAGTAAGTTGCAATTTGAAACCTACCTGCTAGCATCGCTTTGTGCATAATAAATCCCAATCATGTTCTATTGATTCAACCTTGTCCGTTATTGGGGACAGATGGACTATCTTAATCCTGCGAGATCTTTTTCGAGGAGTTCGACGATTTGAACAACTTCGACAAGATCTTGGTATAGCGAAGAACATATTAAGTGACCGATTAAGCAAACTTGATAGTGCTGGAATTATTGTCCAACGCCCATATCAAAGTAATCCCATACGCAATGACTACTATTTGACTGAAAAAGGAAAGGATCTATCACCATCACTTATTGCTTTAATGCATTGGGGAGATAAATGGTACGCAGATGGTAATCCGCCTACTATTCTCACTCACGCGAAGTGCGGAACGGCATTAACACAAATAACCTTATGCCCGCGTTGCGATATCCAGGTAACCCCAAGTGAAATAGCTAGCCGATCTTCAGAAGAATCTCCCCTCAAGGCGACTAGATGAGCACCATATCCACTTCATCTCTTGAAAGCTTGATGAATCAAGCGCAAGGTATCCGCGATCGCAATTTTGGGTCAAGAGTTACCTACTCACCAAAAGTTTTTATACCACTCACACATCTCTGTAGAGACAAGTGTGGATACTGCACTTTCGCTCAACCTCCGGCAAGAGTTCAAGCCCCGTATCTCTCACCGGACGAAGTAAGAGAAATTGCCTTCCAAGGTGCGCTGGCTGGTTGCCATGAAGCACTTTTCACTTTAGGAGAGAAGCCTGAGTTACGCTACCCTGCAGCGCGGGAATGGTTAGACGAACGAGGATACGAAAGCACAATACATTACCTTTACGCAATGGCTCAGTTAGTAATTGATGAAACAGGCCTACTGCCACATGCCAATGCTGGGGCGATTTCAAAAGCAGAACTGTCAATGTTGCGTGAAGTATCCCCATCACAGGGCATGATGATTGAATCGCTCAATGCAGACCTTGACTGCCATCGGGGGGCCCCCGACAAAGATCCTGAGCGAAGGCTTCAGACACTTACAGATGCCGGCGATTTATCCATACCTTTTACGACTGGATTATTGGTAGGCATCGGCGAATCTAGGGATGACAGAATCGAGACTATTAAAGCCATTGCTGACCTACATAAAGAGTTCGGCCATATTCAAGAAGTAATTGTTCAGAACTTCCTTCCTAAACCTGGAACGATGATGTATAAGAAAAAGCCAGCTGCAGAGAGTGAATACCTTGAAACAATAGCTTTAGCAAGAATACTGCTGCCTAACGATATCCACCTCCAGGCCCCACCTAATCTTTCCGATGACTTCGCTATTCTCCTTCAAGCAGGGATAGATGACTGGGGTGGCGTATCACCAGTAACTGCAGATTTTGTAAATCCCGAACGTCCATGGCCATCACTAGAACGTTTACGATCTGCTTCTGAAGATAACGGATATTTTCTTGCCCCTAGATTGACCGTCTACCCTGAATTCGTCAAAGAATCCGGAAAGTGGATTGACGAGAAATTGCGTTTTCCCGTTATGGATCGTTCTGATAGTGAGTTCCTCGGTAGAGACGACCCTGGATCGATATTTCCGGAGAAGATCGAATTTGTTACAAACGTGGACGACGGTGCTGAGGTAGCTCAAGTAGGTGAGGATTCAACGCAATGGTACTCTGGCTCCTCAACATCTCCAGCCAACCTCCTTTCAAATCGGCCCATAGCTTCGAAAGAGATTGATGAAATCCTTAACGAAGTTTCTGAAGGTCGGGATCTCACCGAAACGCAAATAGTGAAGTTATTTAGTGCTCGAGGCGGAGAGGTACACACTATTGTGAGCTACGCTAATTCCCTTCGAGAAACTGTTAACGGCAATGCAGTCACTTTTGTATCAAATTGCAACATAAACTACACGAACGTTTGTACTTTTAAGTGTAAATTTTGTGGTTTCTCTAAAGGACCGCTTTCTCTTAATTTACGCGGTAAACCATATTTACATTCTTTAGAAGAAGTTATAGCTCGCGCTGCTGAGGCCCATTCAAATGGAGCTACCGAGGTCTGCCTGCAAGGTGGAATCCATCCTGACTTTGATGGTGATTACTACATTGATATGTGCCAAGCGATACACGATGAACTCCCTGATTTACATATTCATGGGTTTACAGCATTAGAGGTTACGGAGGGCGCTAAACGTCTAGGTGAGCCTTTAAGTAGTTACTTGAAGAGAGCCTACGATGCCGGGCTTCGGTCACTACCTGGAACAGCAGCTGAAATTCTAGACGATGAAATTAGGGATATATTGTGCCCAGATAAGATCTCAACTGAGGAGTGGTTGGAGGCGCATAAAACCGCACACGAAATCGGATTACGATCAAATGTCACAATGATGTTCGGAAGTGTCGAAGAGCCAATTCACTGGGCGCGTCACTTAATTAGGACAAGAGAACTTCAGCGGGAAACTGGAGGTTTCACTGAATTTGTTGGTTTACCCTTTGTTCACATGGCTTCTCCAATTTACCTTCGAAAAGGAGCCCGACGCGGACCAACTTTCCGAGAAAATCTTCTCGTCCATGCAATAGCGCGGATTGTTTATCATGGCTACATAGATAACATTCAGGCATCATGGGTGAAGATTGGTTTAGATGGCATGAAGCAGATGCTTCAAGCTGGAGTAAATGATGTTGGTGGCACATTAAATGGTGAGAATATCTCTCGNGCAGCTGGAGCAAAGCATGGACAAATGTTAGGCAAAAGCCAATTCGAAGAATTNTGTCAGCCGTTAGGTAGAGAACTCATTCAGCGCACAACTCTCTACAAAACNCATCGAGGTCCGGAAGGGCAAAGAAAACATATCCCTGTAGCTGCCGNATGAAGAAACTTTATCTCTACTGGGNTACCAGCNTGCTAGNGCTANATTGACTCTGTTCTTGCAAGGCACCACTCTTTACAATCTTGACCGGGCAAAGCATCGCATTCAAGGCAAGGTCCTTCATCCTCCTCAAATAGGTCATCAAGTTGGTCATTTTGTTGCTTTAAGGCTCTAGCCTCTTCGTACCTTCGATGTCTTCCCTTTTTCATGATTCCTCCACACAGCCAAGTATCTAAGGGGATGATCATTACTATTCTAGTCGTGATGATTCAGTTTGTGCGCTTTACGCGTGAGTTCCTCTACTCTCAATCACTAAACGTCCATTCTCAAATGAAAGCGAACTTTTTCCTTGTAGTAAATTGTCAACCTGCTCCCCTACTTCTTCATGACGCCACCCTACCTGAAGCCTGCTATCACTTTCGCCTCTCAATAGGTCCTCTATATCAGAGCGACTACCCAATAAAGCAGGATCGATGTTCTGGTCAGTTGCGAATTGTGCGAGCCAGGCAGATAGTAAAGTAATCGCTGGTCGCATCTCAGGGGGCAAAGATTTCTTTCGACTTTTAAGGCTTGGGACCGGATCAGCCTTAAGACCCTTTTCAACGATTTTTAGAAGATGCTGACCCTTTTCTTTCTGATATTGTGCGTAATCAAAACCACGAATATTTTTTAAATCCGATAATTTTGTAGGTTTTCTTTGCGCAATTCCAACCAATGCTAAGTCGGACATAATGTAACGATTTGGGATGTCATTCTTTTGGGCAGCTAATTCTCGCCACTCAGCTAAGGCTTGAGCTACTCCTCGAGCTTGTTTATTGAGATGCTTGGCTTCTTTAATTCGCTGCCATGCATCTTTTGGATCAATCAATTTCTGACGCTTCTCTAAAAACGTTACAAATTCCGCTTCTGCCCAATCGTACCTTTTGAGCTTTATGAGACGTTCTGTAAGCACTTGATGCAATTCAAGAAGGTACCTAACATCAGAAGCAGCATATTGAAGTTGGCTTTCTTTTAATGGTCGTTGCAACCAATTGGTCAGCCTATCACCCTTTGTTAACTTCACTCCCAGCAAATTCTCGTGGAGTGAAGATAGTGATGGTGTTCGCATACCAAGAAATCCAGCAGCGATTTGGGTATCGAAAACACTCCTAGGAACTGCTCCAGCCGCTCGATGAAGGATCTCAAGGTCTTGTGACCCAGCATGGAAGACAGCAACCGAGTTTGAGTGAAATATCTTTGACAATACGCTTAGATCTAAATTCAGTGGGTCTATTATTACCAACCGATCACTCCATCGCAATTGAATTAAGGCAAGCTTTGCGAAGTAAGTCTTCTCCCTGTGAAATTCAGTGTCAATGGCATAAATGTCACTGTTGCTTAGCTCTTTGACAATAGAAATCAACCCAGCTTGGTCGTCAACGACTTCGGTATCAATTAGTTCAGAATCCATATTAGAAGTGCGGTAGATCTACATCTCCGTATTTGTACGCGCGTCCTGAAGAAACCCAAGCTTTCGTTCCTCCTGCGATATTAATAGCTTCTATATGAAATTTTGACAAGAAGTCTCCAGCCACTTTTGATCGATTGCCAGACGCACAGATCAAATAAACAGGTCTATCCAAGGGAAATTTGTCAACGTGTTCTGGAACTTCTCCCAAGGGCAACAATAGGGCACCCGGAACTCTCATCTCTATGAATTCATATTCCTCACGAACATCTACGAGGCAGATATTTTCCAAATCTAACTTAGCCAGTTCATCTGTAGATATTTCTTCGATTTCAGTCAAGATGCTCCTTTATAAGTCTGACTCTCCAGACTAGTCGTCATTTAATTGGGATGGCGTATTCGCGCTTCGAAGTTTCTTTGGGTATGCAGACTCATAGGTTACGCAATCTAAACAGGTTATAGCTTTCTGGATTGATCTAACGCCCTTCAAAAATTGAAGCTCAAGAGCTTCAACACATTCAGTCCGGATCGCAGAAAATAAATACTGTTCTTTCCCTTGATACAAAGGAAAGACCATGCTCCTAGCTTTAAGTTTGGAGACACATTCAAGAACTACTGAGCTATCAATCTCCAGATAGTCACATGCCAGAATAACCGCTATGTCACTTTTGATATTTCTCAAGCCGGTTATTACACCGCCAAGAGGGCCTTCATTTGGGAATAAATCTTCACAATATTGAATATTCGCTTCCAATGAGTGGATCTTCTTTTCGCCTCCTACGATAACGACATCTTTCACTTCAGCTGCAAGAAGCGTCTCAATGGCAATATCAATAAGTCGTCTACCTTTGTAAAGGATTTCTCCTTTATCACGACCCATACGAGACGATGAACCCCCATTGAGAACAATCCCTGAGAAATTCATCTACAGTGAATCAATTTGCAACTGATCCCAACTAGGTTCAAGTTGGCGGAGGAAGAGGCTGCATCGTTCTGCCTCGGCATAGTCCCCAATCTCTCTCGATATCACTGATAATTGATTAAGGGCGAATAAGAAATACCGATTACTTTCATGGTCCCAGCGCACGAAACCTGAACCCCGCCATCCACTTTTCCGTAATGAGTCAAGACCGCGATGATACGCTACACGGAAATACGCGTAAGATTCCATCGTTTCAGTCGAAGATAATCCCAAAACGCACCAGATNGCTATTGATTCTGGGTTCTTAGAAGCAAGAGTTAGCAACATAGAACGTTTATCGTCAGATTCGTTATCTCGTAAGTCTTTCATCTTTTGTTCAAAAGATGGCTCCTCATTAGGTAACTTTGTCTCGGGTATTTTTCCTTTGTTAAATGTTACTTCACTCATATTTTTTAAGGGACTCTCATGATTCTTAGAACGTCTGTTGCAGGAGAATCGCCGGTTATACCTGCTAGCACCCCGATTAAGTCATTTGCTTTAACATGGCCTTCAGCAATTGCGACATTGATTGCATTTTCAATACGTGTTTCGTAACTTAACTCACCGGTAATTGTGTATGGAGTCACCCCCCAACTCAGGGTTAGCTGCTGAGCTGTCCGTTCATCCATCGTCATTCCCAAGATTGGTACGTTAGGTCGAAACCGAGCCATGGACCGAACAGTAAAACCCGATCCAGAGATACATAGCAGTGCCGCCAAATCAAGTTCATTCGCAGCTCTCCACGTGGCTAAAGTCATCGCGTCAGTTATTCCTTCGGAGCCCGCAGATGATGGTTCATCCTCAGGAATTTGACGCAATTGTGCTACTCGTTCAGCCCACCTCTCATAATCGAAAGCCTCATCTGCACGCTGGGCTATACGGGACATTGTTTGTACTGATTCAACAGGAAACTCGCCTATTGCAGTTTCGCCCGAAAGCATAACGGCTGAAGTACCATCAAACACAGCATTTGCGACATCTGAAGCTTCAGCTCTTGTAGGTGAGGAATTTTGTATCATTGAGTCGAGCATTTGAGTTGCAGTAATTACTGGTAAACCACCGGCTATACATTCAGCGATAATTTTCTTTTGTAAATGTGGTAGGTCGGCAAGATCAAACTCAGTTCCAAGGTCCCCTCTAGCTACCATAATGCCTGCCGAGGCTTCAATTATNCCCTTAAGATTCTCTACCGCNGCTCGGGTTTCAATCTTTGCAACNACCAAGGGNCCACGAGGGTGCGGTTCTGTCCCAACGCGTCGTACGTCATGAGCAGATCGCACATATGAAACNGCNACCATATCAACACCGAGTTCTACGAAAGCNTCTAATTTTCTGAGATCGCTATCAGTAGGAGTNGGCATACTTAANCTTTCGGATGGNATACGTATGCCAGGTCTACCATGAAGACGTCCTCCGCTTGTAACCACTCCAGTAACAGCTGAAGCNGAGACNTTCTCAACCCTNACCACAACTTGACCATCACCAANAGGNATTACGTCTCCAGGCAATAGATCNTCCAAGACACTCTCGTAGTCAACTTCAATTGTCTTTTCNTTCGATCCACTATTACCGGGCACGATTGATATCTCAGAGTCTTTAAGTAATTCAGCACCTTCGTCACTAAAAGCTGCACACCGAATCTTTGGTCCNGGTAANTCAACAAGAATTCCGACNCGTTTTGATAAATCTGCAGCAACTTGGCGTATTCGCTTATATCGCTCAATAGCTTCATCTAAGGTGCCGTGAGCAAGACCTAATCGTGCAACATCCATACCGGCNTCNATGATCTTCCTTAGNTCAGATTCAGAATCACTTGCTGGCCCAATAGTTGCGATTATCTTCGTACGTCTTTCCATACTTATACGCTATAGAATCCATCATCAAACCGTGTTGGCTANTAGAAATTTCAAAGAATTTAACTNNGATGTGATAGCGTTCANGTGTGCNAGATAAGGATTTTTTGCAATCTGACTTTCCACTTGCATTTGCCCACAGAGGTGGCGTATTGGATTTCCCAGAAAACTCTCTAAAGGCCTTCCAAGGTGCTTATGACTTAGGTTTCCGNTACATGGAGACTGATGTACATGCGACCAAAGATGGACAGCTAGTTGCCTTTCATGATGANAAATTAGANCGAGTAACCAACANNAANGGAAANNTAGGGGAAATTAACTTCTCTGATTTNTCTCACGCTTTAATTGGTGGAACTGAACCGATCCCGNTACTNATTGAATTATTAGAAGAATTCCCAGATGCTAANTTTAATATTGANCCCAAACATGACGGTGCGGTNGAGCCACTTGCTGAGATAATTGTTAGAACTAATTCANCTAATAGAGTATGTGTCGGATCATTTTCTGATGAAAGNATAAAAAGGATTGCGAAATTAATAGGCCCAAANTTATGCACTGGCATGGGGCCAAAATCGATTTCAAAGTTNCAAATTTCCAAATTTACAANATCNCTTNTTNCTTCGCCATTTGGAGATTGCGCACAGGTCCCATCGAAGATTAAAGGAGTTCCTTTCATAACNNGCGAATTCGTGAAAAGGGCACATTATNTGGNCAAAGCCGTACATGCGTGGACTATTAACGAACCGGAAGAAATTGAGTANCTTTTGGATTTGGGTGTCGATGGAATAATGACTGATAATTTGTCAGCATTAAAATCTGTGTACCTTGNTAGAGGAATCTGGAATGGCAGAANTTAGACCATTTCATTATGCGTTTGCGGTAGCGGATTTAGAGGTGGCTCNAGATTTCTACGTCAACACACTAGGGGCACAAGANGCGCGAAGNGATGAAANATGGNTAGATTTTAATTTTTTCGGACATCAACTTAGCGCTCATCTAATTNTCGACTATCCNCNNCNAACTTCTCCTCTNAGCCTCGTTGATGGTGACCATATCCCCATTCCNCATTTCGGCGTANTCNTGACGAAACCTGTTTGGGAACAACTTGCAGAGCGACTACNNNANCTAGAAGTTNAATTTGCTCTTGAACCTAAANTNCGATTTAAGAATACNCCTGGAGAACAGTGGTCCATGTTTCTGTATGACCCATTTTNGAACGGAATTGAATTCAAGTGNTTTGAAAATNCAGAAATGATATTTGCATCCTCATAAACCCGNANATTAAATCCTGTGGAAAACATGTGGGTTCCNNCACAAGAATGTGGATTTTNCNNTTTTATTTGTGGATATGTTGAGGATTTCTAATATTCGCTTGACGNCAATCNAAAAAGATGTAAATGTATCNATACGCCGATGACAACGGCACAAAGAATTAGCAANATCTAATCGGAAGCGGTGGCAGCATCGAAATCCGGGAAGGTACGGCTAAGGAAATGTGACAGCCATCGGAACAGGTTTAACGGGATTATCCTAAAGGGTAATCACTGGGAGGCGATCTTCGGAAACCCAACCAGACCGCCATCAGCTTAGGCTGATGGATCCGACTTAAGACCGGAAGGGATTAAGCGTCAAAATAACCACAACTCTCGAGTTGAAGGAATTTGACAAAAGGCCGAAAGGTTCGGATCAAACCTTAGAAGTCCTTCAGGGGATGACTTTGGAAACGTTAAACTGCACAGCCCCGTGGGGTTTCTCTAAGAGAAATCACTCGGGGCTAATGTGTTTTTAATTCTATTTATTAGTATCGGATTATGAATATGCTCCCACCAATTTTATTTGTGCATGGGCTGGCGACATCAGGGGCACGCACCTGGGGTGAGAACGGCTGGCTTGATCTGGTCCAAGATGCTAATAGAGAGTCAATTGTTACAGACCTTCCGGGCCACGGAGCTAGTTACCACATTGCAAGTAACATGACCTACGAGAAATGTTATGAGTCAGTTTTAAGCTCCATTTCCACGCCCCCTGTAGATGCAATTGGTTTCTCACTAGGCGCACGGCTGCTCCTCACAGTCGCTAGTAAGAACCCTGATACTTTTCGTAAACTCGTACTATCTGGGATCGGAGATAACCTCTTCTCAGTAGATAAGACTAGATATAAAAATATTCGTGATGGGATCGAAGGGAAGCCTAATCCTAGTAACCCTGAATCTCGTTATTTTAACCAGTTGTCCGAAGCCGTCGATATTAACCGATTAGCAATACAAGAACTCATAGACTCTCCTCAGTCACCACTTGCGGTAGATCAACTAAGAGAAGTTAATTGCCCCGTTCTAGTAGTAATTGGCGAAAATGATTTTGCTGCTCCGGCTACGAAACTCTTAGAATCATTGCCGAATGCAACATATTTAGAATTAAAAGGTGTCGACCACTTTGCAACTCCTAAGAATTTCTCGTTCATGGAGGCAGCATTAAAGTTTATAGACGCAGAGCCTCAATGGTAATGACTACCGCATTTGCTGAAGGCTTGGTGTAACAGGGCTTGGGAGTTGAGAGACTCCTTGCAACCAACTGTCAACTGCCGAGGCGCAAGATCGCCCTTCAGCTATAGCCCACACGATAAGGCTTTGACCCCTGCCTGCATCGCCTGCTACGAATAATCCGTCAACATTAGTCATCCAATTAGCGTCTCTAGCAATATTACCTCTTGCGTCTAATTCTACTCGCAGTTCTGTTACCAACGAAGATGAGTCAGGGCCAACAAAGCCCATAGCAAGACACACCAGATTAGCTTTATGGATTTCCGTGGTATCCGGGATTTCCACGAATTCTAACCTGCCATCAATATTTTCTTTTTTGACTTGGATTGTCTCCAGTCCAGTTACTGCCCCATTCTCCCCAATGAACTGTGTTGTATTAATCGAGTAGATTCTTTCTCCGCCCTCTTCATGTGCAGATGATGTACGCATCATTAAAGGCCATGTTGGCCAAGGGGTACTGTGATCTCTGCCCTCGGGAGGTTTTGGCATAATCTCAAATTGTTTAACAGAAGCAGCCCCATGGCGATGAACCGTTCCTAGGCAATCAGCGCCAGTGTCGCCACCCCCGATTATGATTACGTCCTTACCAAGTGCTGAGAAGGGATGGTCTTCATAATCCCCTTCCTGCACTCGATTGGCTGGTTCAAGGAATTCCATGGCTTGGTAAATCCCATCAAAATCTCGACCAGGTATTGGTAGATCTCTCCAGTTCGTGGAGCCTATGGCTAAGATAACTGCATCGTGGCCAGACTGGATTTCTTGATAACTGATATCGGTACCAACGTTTACGTTTGTAACAAATTTTGTTCCCTCAGCTTCCATTTGTTTTATTCTGCGATCAATGTATTGCTTTTCCATTTTAAATTCAGGTATCCCATAACGAAGAAGACCGCCGATTCTGTCACTTTTCTCAAGGACTGTGACATCGTGGCCGGAACGTGATAGTTGCTGAGCCGCTGCTAAACCAGCGGGGCCTGAGCCTATGACAGCGACACTTTTGCCGGTCCGTTTATGAGCCAGAACAGGTTTTATCCAACCTTCGTTCCAGGCTCTTTCAACGATCTCTACTTCAACTTGCTTGATAGTGACAGGGTCTTCATGAATTCCTAGAACACAAGCTGCCTCACAGGGAGCTGGACATAAGCGTCCTGTAAATTCGGGAAAATTATTTGTTGCATGTAGTGCATCTATAGCTTCTCGCCAATTATTTTTATAGACCAAATCGTTCCAATCTGGTATCAGATTTCCTAGAGGGCAACCATTATTGCAGAAGGGTATACCACAATCCATGCACCGAGAGGCCTGCTTTTGTAGCGCTTCGTTACTGAACGGTTCATAGACTTCTTTCCAATCACGAATACGAACCGGCACAGGCCGACGCTGAGGCATTTCTCTGCCATGACGGATAAATCCCCGTGGGTCGCCCATCTATTTCCTTTCGCTCGTCGTTACCGACATAACTGCTGCAGTCACATCTGCACCTGACTGTTCTGCATTAGCCATTGCTTCTAGCACCTGCTTGTAGTGCCTTGGCATAACTTTAACGAAGCTAGAACTTGCCCTAGGCCAAGAATCAATTATTTCTTTGGCGACTAAGGAAGATGTTTCAAGACTATGCATGGCTAATGTTTCTCTAATGAAGGAAGCATCGTTCTCGTCTAAATCTTCAAGATCAACTAGTTCAGAATTTACTTTTGATGGGAAAGTCCCGTCCTGATCGTAGACATATGCAACTCCGCCGGACATTCCAGCGGCGAAATTTCTTCCTGTTGGACCTAAAACAATAACTTTTCCACCGGTCATGTACTCGCAACCGTGGTCCCCGATACCCTCGACTACTGCTGTTACCCCTGAATTTCTTACGGCGAAACGCTCACCAACTTGTCCCCTAATGAACATTTCTCCTGAGGTTGCCCCGTATAGTAGGACGTTTCCGGCTATAACATTTTCTTCGGGTTTAAATGTTGATTCACTTGGTGGATACAAAATTACGCGCCCTCCACTTAACCCCTTTCCTACGTAATCGTTTGCGTCACCCTCTAGACGCAAAGTTATGCCCGTTGGTACAAATGCTGCAAAACTGTTTCCGGCTGAGCCATTGAATTTCACCTGTATCGTGTCATCTGGCAATCCCTCACCACCCCACTTCTTTGTCAAGTGATACCCAAGCATTGTTCCTACAGTGCGGTTAACATTGCGAATGGGGAGCTCCAAGTTGACTTTGTCCCCGTGCCTTAAAGCTCCTTCAGAAAGTTGTATGAGTGTCTGATCTAGCGCTTGGTCTAAACCGTGGTCTTGTTCCTCATTGCAGTATCGAATCGCTTCAGAACTTAACGGAGGTTGATAAAGAATTGGAGAAAGATCAAGCCCTTCTGCTTTCCAGTGCTCAATACCATCTGTGACATCGAGACATTCAGCCCTTCCAACTGCTTCTTTGAGTGTTCGGAAACCCAAAGCAGCTAAAAGCTCTCTCACTTCTTCTGCAACAAATTCCATGAAATTGACCACATGGTCAGCCTGTCCAGCGAATTTTTTTCTTAAGTCCGGATTTTGACTAGCAATACCGACTGGACATGTATCTAAATGGCAAACTCGCATCATCACACAACCCATAACAACAAGTGGGGCTGTTGCAAATCCAAACTCTTCGGCTCCTAGTAGTGCAGCGATCATTACATCTCTGCCCGTTTTCAACTGGCCGTCACATTGAACAACAATTCGATCACGTAAATTATTCAATAAGAGAGTTTGTTGAGTCTCAGCGAGACCTAGTTCCCAAGGCGTTCCAGCATGCTTGATAGAGGTGAGAGGCGATGCCCCTGTTCCCCCATCATGCCCTGATATTAAAACCACATCTGCATGAGCCTTTGAAACTCCTGCCGCAACAGTTCCTACACCAAGCTCAGAGACTAATTTTACATGGACTCGAGCTTCGGGATTTGCATTTTTGAGATCATGTATTAACTGAGCTAAATCTTCAATCGAATATATGTCATGATGCGGAGGAGGCGAGATTAAATCGACTCCTGGCGTTGAATGACGAACTTCAGCGATCCACGGCCAAACTTTATGACCCGGAAGCTGACCACCTTCTCCCGGTTTCGCTC
>PATO01000015.1 GCA_002712415.1 Actinomycetota bacterium
CCAAATCGGTGCACTTGCCTTGGTGATCTTTGCTCTCTGGTTTCTCTCAAGCCAGGCCCGCGATAATCTCACCGCGCGAAATATTTCAACAGGTTTCGATTTCTTAAGTGTTGACCCAGGCATAAACCTATCTGAGGGTATCGACACTAGGCCTTCCACAGGAGGTCGAGCATTGTGGGTGGGAATGGTAAACACGATCCGTCTAGCTACCGCAGGAATCTTTTTCGCCACGCTGCTCGGATTGATCGTCGGTTTAGCCCGTCTGTCAAATAACTGGCTTGTGAAAAAAGTTGGCGCAATCTTTGTAGAAACTCTTCGCAATATTCCTTTGCTTGTCCAAATACTCCTTTACGGAGCGATCCTTGCAAATTTGGGGGATCTTGAGTTCGATTCCGGTTGGGATAACTGGGTGATTTGGTCAAACAAAGGCGTGTCAATACCCCGAGTATTTATAGCTGACGGTTTTTATCAATGGGCTGTTTTCATGATTCTCGGAGCTATCGCAGCCAGATATGCATACAACCAGAGGTCAAAGTTGCATGATGAAACAGGACAAGACACCTTTCCTTGGTTATGGTCCTCTGGTGTCTTAGGAGCTTTTGCTCTCATAGGTTGGTTCATCCACCCTATTTTCTCCTGGGTAGGCAGCATCTTCGGAGCCATTAGCGATGGCATTTCAAAGATCCCCGAAGAGCTTCTTCAAATAGCATTATCAATCGCAGCAATTTTAATCGCCGGACGTTGGATACAGAACTTTCTCCAGTCGCGAAGGACACCTGGAGGGGCAGCTCGATTAAACGATGACGATAAATTCCGAATAATCTTCGCAGGAGTCGGATCTATCATCTCCATACTTGTCATTTTCATTGTCTGGCCAGGTCTAACAAGTTGGATGATTAATTCCTCAAGTGACCTTTTCTCAGTCCTCGAGAATAAATTTGGGAACGGTAGAACCGGCGGACCGTTCGGTGTCGATCGTCCTGAGGTAATCAAGCCAGGCAAATTTGAAAAATACGGGCCATCCGGACTAACGATGTCAATTGGCTTTGCAGCAGTCTTCTTTGGGGTAGTCCTCTATACAGCTGCGTTCATAGCTGAAATAGTTCGTGGAGGAATTCTTGCGGTGCCAAAAGGGCAAATAGAAGCAGCGAACTCATTGGGTATGAAAAGGTCAACTGCCTTACGAACTGTTATCCTCCCACAGGCTCTAAGAGTAATGATGCCTCCGCTCGGTAACCAATACCTTAATCTAACCAAAAATACCTCTTTGGCTATAGCTGTCGGATTTAGCGACCTTGTACAAGTGGGCCAAACTGTTGGAAACCAGACCGGAAAGAATCTCTCAGTCTTTGCTATATGGATGCTTTTCTATCTCGCTTGTTCTTTAACTATTTCTGTAGCAGTAAATTTCTTCAATGTGCGGCTCAAGATCGTGGAGCGTTGACATGGATGAAATGAAACTATCAAATCCAGCTAAAGTACCCGAGACTCCGAAGCGCTCTACAAGTGAATGGGTGAAAAAGAACTTGTTTTCAAACGTGCCAAATTCAGTTCTTACAATAGTTTTCGGTTTCCTGGCGCTTTATTCCATCAAAGGTCTGCTGGGATTTATCCTCAGTGGTGAACGACGTTGGGCCGCAGTAGCGACAAATATGCGGTTATTGATGGCTCAAGGCTATCCAGCTGATCAGTTCATACGCGTATGGTTCACACTTGGGTGCTTAATGGTCCTCACAGGTGTTTCACTTGCGATATGGCGATCAAATGGAGTCTTAAAAGCGAAACGGATAGGGACATGGATACTCAACTTGGGTGTAGGAGCGGCATTATTTGCGTTATTGGCGCCTATTTCCGCAAATGCTAGGGGCGGGTGGCTGATAGCTACAGTTGTCCTTTTGCTTCTTGGATGTTTCCTAAAAGTAGGAAGCGATAAAAGCATGCTTCCCGCTGACGTTCCAACCATATGGTTTTCCTTTGGTTGCCTTGCGGTGCTGGTTTTTAGTTTATGGACTGTCCCTTATGGTCACTATGCATTCACAAATGGTGAACTCATAGCAGAATCAGGAAGAACAGTAGCTATGAGTACGAAACTACCTTTTACTGTGATGCTCTTGCTTTTAGTTGGTGCGTTTCTGCTTGCAGGGGTAGCACGGGGCCTAGTCCAAATTCCAAAAGCTAAGGTTGTTCTTTCGGGTCTTTGGCTATTATCTCCATTCGTTTTGAATTGGATCGTATTAAGGGATCCCGACTTTAACTATGGACGCGTGTTCTCAACAGACATTCCAATTGGCTTACTTTTCATAGGCCTCGGTTTCCTTATCCTTTACCCGCTTACAAACCCGTCAATCGGTGAGAAAGGCCGATTGGTTGCCATAGCGCTTTTGATGTTCGCAGCATTTAACTGGATTGCAGCTTTTTTTGGTATCTACCCGATGCTCCAAAAGGTAAGAATAAGTTTTCTGCTCCTAGCTTTGGCTGCGCTATTGGCACCAAATTTTGCTGCAGACAATAGAACTAGGTTACGTTTCGTTAGCTTTTGGGCTGGATTTATCATNGTCCTTCATTGGTTGATNACAGCAATTAATTCCCCNTCAACACTCGATCTNCAAGGACCCACGTACCTNGGAGGATTCTCTTTAACACTATTCGTGGCTGTCNTGACTCTCCTTTTGAGTTTCCCGCTCGGAGTATTACTNGCNCTTGGNCGAACATCNTCAATGCCAATAGCTCGAGTGCTCTGCACGGTATACATAGAATCAGTNCGCGGGGTTCCACTCATTACAATACTGTTCTTCTTTTCNAANATTTTGCCCNTGTTCTTACCTGCCGGAATGGAAATAGCNGAGCTAGCTGCCATCGTCACAGGGTANACACTTTTCAGCGCCGCATATTTAGCTGAGAATGTNAGAGGTGGCCTNCAGTCTGTGATGAGGGGGCANTATGANGCAGCNGATGCAATCGGTCTAACGACAAGCCAAAGAACGGGATTTATCGTCATTCCTCAAGCGCTCAGAGTCTCCATACCGCCCCTTGTTGGCCAAGCAATTGGTGTTTTCAAAGAGACTTCCCTCGTTGCNATCGTGGGAGCTTTTGANATNCTCCGTATCGCTGCATACGTCGTTCCAGCGCAGACAGAATTTCTTGGAGTCAAAAGAGAAGGTTTGCTCCTAATTTCTGTAATCTATTTCGCGGTCGCTTTCTCAATGTCNAAATACAGCCAGAAGTTGGAAGAACGAGTGGGACTAGGTGAAAGATGAGNNAGATGAGAAGTAAGGTAAATGTATTNGCAATAACGGGAGGAAATGCCCAATGAGCTCAGAAATAAAACAGGAAACACGACNNGACATGATCGCTTGCGAAAATGTAGATAANTGGTTTGGGGATTTCCAAGCCTTAAAAGGCGTAACAGCTACGATTGCTGAACAAGAAGTTGTNGTTGTATTAGGACCCTCNGGGTCNGGAAAATCNACCTGGATTCGTTGCATCAATAGGCTAGAAGCTCACCAACGAGGAACGATAGTAGTTGATGGTGTTGAGCTTACTAATGACTTACGTAANATAGAAAAGATTCGCTCNGAGGTGGGGATGGTCTTCCAGCAATTCAATCTNTTCCCGCATCTCACAGTTCTAGACAACGTAACTTTGGCACCCAAATGGGTTCGCAAAATGCCNAAGGCTGATGCTGAAATAAAAGCCCAAGAGCTGTTGGAGATGGTAGGGATACCCGANCAAGCATCCAAGTTCCCCGGACAACTNTCTGGNGGACAGCAACAAAGAGTCGCCATAGCAAGGGCTCTTGCTATGGAGCCAAAGATAATGCTNTTTGATGAGCCGACATCTGCCCTAGATCCAGANATGATAAAAGAAGTTCTNGATGTTATGAAGGATTTAGCATTAGGCGGGATGACGATGATGGTAGTNACTCACGAAATGGGTTTCGCTCGCGAAGTCGCAGATAGNATAATATTTATGGAGAGTGGAGAGATCGTAGAAGTAGGAACACCGGAACATTTCTTCACCGATCCGNCTGAAGATCGAACAAAGTTNTTCTTAAGCCAAATTCTTTGATCAANTATTNGTTCAGGGCATCACAAGGTNNANGAGNTGCTAGACTNCGNTNTGAAAATTTAATAATTTTTTGTGGTGGTNCCGAAGTCTGGTTTAATCCCAGCGCTGTCCCGCAACGGTAATAATGCAGAAGCATANGAGCCCGGTCGAGTCCATCTCAAAACGAACATTCTCGAGGTAAGAACANGTTCGTTGCTGGATANCCAGTCTGCGTCTNGTCTACTACCCGAGAGGAGGGTATCCAATGAAAANANTNAAAANATNNNTACCGCTNANAGCANTNNTTNNNGCTCTTGNNTTAANNAGNAGTTGNTCGAGTTCCNCNACANAAGTAGTTGCGACTGGAGANGCTNCNNCTNCTGANTNCAGCCANCCNATGGAGTCAANGANCGAAGNTGACGCCGNCGANCAAATNACNNCTGCTTTTCCNGTGACGCTTCAAACTCCAACTGGTGATCTCGTATTAGNGAGTCAACCAACAAGAATATTNTCGTTATCNCCTACAGCTACTGAAATTNTNTTTGCTATCGGNGCTGGGGANCAAGTTATTGCNGTTGATGATCAGTCNAACTATCCTCCTGAGGCCCCNACCTCAGATATNTCAGGCTTNACACCGAACCTAGAAGCGATNTTGGCTTTAGANCCTGACCTAGTTGTCCATTCGTATCTTCCNGAAGANATNGAACANGGATTATNAAANGTNGGCATACCTTCATTGACGCAATACGCTGCGGNNAGNCTTGANGATACTTATCAACAAATAANCCAGCTCGGAGNAGCNACAGGAGCAAGTGCTGGAGCTCAAAGCACGGTTCAGGAAATGCAACAGAGAATTGATGAGNTTATGNCTAGNNTCNNTGTCTCCTGATGGNGCTTCNTTGACNTTCTACCANGAANTAGACCCNACNTANTTCTCAGTCACNTCTTCAACATTTATCGGTCAAGTNTACGCANTGCTTGGATTGNCCAATATNGCTGACGAAGCCGAAGGAGCAGGGTCNGGATATCCTCAACTTTCAGAAGAGTACATCCTTTCACAAAATCCAGACTTAATTTTCTTAGCTGATACAAAGTGTTGTGCTCAANACATAGANACAGTNTCTGAACGAAATGGGTGGAATGNNCTNTCAGCAGTANCCGAAGGAAAGGTTATTGAATTAGACGATGATATTGCTTCACGATGGGGGCCAAGAGTTGTGGANTTCCTAGAAGCAATCGCCACTGCNGTCGAGCAAATGACAGCANTAGAAACAGTTGGNTAATAACAAGAAGNAACAGCAGCAGGAAGCCCCTGCNGAACTAANCCNNNGGTTAGTTGCAGGGGCTTCCCTTATCCTNTTTGNATCAATTCTGGTCAGCCTTTTATACGGACCCGTATCTATTCGACCAGACCGAATCTTTCTTGAAATTCTCGACCGGCTTCCCGGTATTTCTATTGACTCAGGACTCTCCACGATACAAGAAGCCATTGTGTGGGATGTACGNTTGCCGAGGATTATCCTTGGCTTGATAGTAGGNGGNCTCCTCGCAGTAGCTGGAGCTTCTTATCAAGGGGTATTTAGAAACCCGCTTGCCGATCCTTATCTATTAGGCGTAGCGGCTGGGGCAGGTTTAGGCGCAACTATTGCGATTGTCTCCGGTGCTACCAATGGCGAGGGCATGNTTGACGCNCTACCGATAGCAGCTTTTCTNGGNTCAGCGGTAGCAGTGGCGATCACATTAGCAGTGGGGGGTGCTGTTGGAAGATCCACGAGNACTGCAAGTTTACTTCTTGCNGGTGTGGCTGTNGCATCATTATTTACTGCAATTCAAACATATATCCAACAGCGAGAATCAGCGACATTAAGGCAAGTCTATAGCTGGATNCTGGGTCGCCTCAGCACAAGTGGTTGGGATGAGGTAATTATGATTCTTCCATATGCTGCGATTTCTCTAATAGTTATGTTTTCTATGAAAGGNGCACTGGACGTTCTTGCCGTCGGAGAAGAAGAGGCGCTTTCGCTAGGTATTCGCCCACGTAGAGTCCGCTGGATCATCATTGGGGCAGCTTCATTAGCGGCAGCTTCCGCAGTAGCAGTAAGCGGACTCATAGCATTTGTAGGAATTATTGTTCCACATGCGGTCCGATTAGTAGTTGGGGCATCAAATCGTCTTGTAGTCCCACTATCATTTTTCATTGGAGCATCTTTCCTCATCCTCACTGATCTTTTAGCGCGGACTNTGCAGTCACCTGCGGAGCTTCCTATAGGAGTGGTAACAGCATTCTTTGGCGCTCCCTTCTTTTTATTTGTGCTTAGGAGGAGGTCAGATGGCATCATATAATCCTCTCAAGATTCAGGGGCTTGAAGTTAAGCTNGGTGGAAAGAAAGTTGTAAATAATGTTTCGTTAAGTGTTAACTCGGGGGATTGGCTTTCCATTATTGGCCCTAATGGATCAGGAAAGTCAAGTTTGCTTCGAGCAATCGCAGGAATCATTCCGGCGCTGGGAACAGTCCACTTCCAAGGTGCGGANCTAATGCAAACCGANCCTAGAACACGAGCCCAAATAGTTTCAATTGTTCCNCAGATACCAGTTGTTCCCCCTCGTGTGAGAGTCATCGACTATGTTCTACTAGGACGAACCCCATATTTGGGTAGAGGCTTTCAGCCCACACAGGAAGATATATCGCTNGGCCTCTCTGTGATGGAAGACTTGGATCTCCATGATATGGCAGATCGATTTGTGACAGAAATGTCCGGAGGNGAACGCCAAAGGGTGATTATCGCGAGATCACTCGTTCAGCAGCCAAACCTTCTGTTGCTAGATGAGCCAACTACAGCTCTTGACATGGGTCACCAGCAGGAGGTCCTTGAACTTGTTGATCAACAACGGAAACGGCTGGGTTTGACAGTCTTGAGCGCTTTCCATGACTTGACTCTTGCTTCTCAATACGGGACGTCAATGGCACTTCTCGTCAATGGCAAAGTTACTAAATCTGGATTGCCGCATGAAATTTTGACAGAAGCAACTCTCAAAAACATTTATGGAGCAAATGTTTCAGTGCNNAATGACGGAGATCGAGTCAGTATCGTTCCCAAACGTGGAAACCGTTTGGAGGGGAATTCAAATAGCAATGACATAGAATAATANGGTAGATTTACACCTATTGAGAGTCTNAAGAGGAGTCCGATGAGTCAAATAACTGAATCTGATGTAAAGACCGAGGTTGGTGAATGGATAGATCAAAACTGGGATCCTGAGCTTACCGTTGCCCAATGGTGGCAACTTATGGCTGACGCCCGACTCACGCACACCATGCTCAGTGAAGAAGCTGGAGGAAGAGGTTGGAGTAGAGCCCTCAATCATGTTGCACTCAGCGTTATGGCAGATAAAGGGGTTTTGGGACCACCCACAGGGCTNGGTATGATGCTCGCAGCTCCCACAATTGCCACACACNGTACNGATGATCAAATCAGAGAATACATCCCTAAAATTCTTAATGGCCAGCATGCATGGTGTCAGCTTTTCTCTGAACCCGGCGCAGGATCAGATCTTGCCGGATTGCAATGCAAAGCAGAGAAAGATGGAGATGAATGGGTCATTAACGGCCAGAAGGTATGGACGTCAGGTGGCAAAGTTGCTGATATGGGGATGCTCATAGCTCGAACTGATCCAGATCTACCTAAGCATCAAGGAATTTCTTACTTCGCATTCAGCATGAAGCAAGAAGGTGTTGACATCAGGCCACTCACAGAAATGACCGGACGTGCACTTTTCAACGAAGTCTTTATTACAGATGGGAAAGTGCATGACAATGCATTGATTGGTGGCAAATCTAATGGCTGGCGAGTCGCAAACTCAACCCTGATGTTTGAACGATCTCACCTTGGTAGTGGAACAGTTCCCGTACCATCAGCAATTCCAGGTTCTATTGCTGGGCAACTTGATCTAAAAGTCGGCGATGTGCTCTCATCTATCACCAGAGGAAGCGGCGGAACACCAGCAATCGGACCAAGACTCTTTGAAAGGTTAAGTCAACTTGCACAGAAACTAGGTAAAGACACAGATCCAGTAATCAGAGATGAAATGATGAAGCTGCATACACTTGTGGAAGTGAACAGACTGAATATGATCCGAGCAAAAGCAAATAGTGATAGGACAGGTGCCGAAGGAAATATTGGCAAGTTAATGGTAAGTGAGTTGTATCGCCAATTCCGCGANGTAGGAAACATGGTCATCGGAGCTGATGGAATGCTAGCGTCAACGGAAGTCAATCAAGGTGGCTGGGTTCACGAAGTTACNACATTCTCTCCAGCTCCCTCAATTTATGGTGGGACTGACCAAGTGCAACGNAATATNATCGGAGAGCGCGTACTTGGTCTTCCNAAAGAACCAGGGCANCCAAAAGAAACACCGTTTATTGACCTCCCGAAAAACTAATGGTNTGGAGCTTGCGCAGGCCAGCTGCTCGGGTAGTTCTACTTGATAANGCCAACAGAGTTTTTTTGATGCATGGCTCAGATCCTATGCGGCCAGAGAAAGGAACATGGTGGGAAATACCCGGCGGAGGAATTGAGCCCGGAGAGACAAGCCAAGAAGCAGCCGCCCGCGAACTNTACGAAGAGTGTGGCTTTCGTGATGTCAAAGTAGGGCCTTGTATATGGACTCAGTACGTTGAGTTTGACTTTGCNATGTACCATTTCAAATCTGATGAGAGTATCCATATAGCGCTCACATCAGAATCCTCTGAATGGAACCCCCAAGGGCTCGANGCACTCGAAGCTGCCGCTTTTGACGATGCTCAATGGTGGTCAATTGATGATNTAGTAGCAGCACAAGTCCAAACTTTGCCTAACAGGTTNCTTGAGTTCCTTCCAGACATAATTGCGGGAAATATTCCAGCTGAACCAATTGATATCTCACCTGCCGAAGGCGATAACGGATAAAAAAACTTTAAATATCTACTACGAATTCTACTCTTCGCGTTCTGCGGCTCTGACTGCATATGACAAAATTATCGAGGGCAGCAAGATCACACATCCTGTTATGAGACATGCAAGTAGAAGCCCCACCAAGGGGCCATCAAAATCGCTAAAAAATAGGCTAAAGAAAAGAACGATTGCGACCAGCCAGAGGGAGTACCCTATGCGCTTTCCAAATTTTACATACTTCGCAACTCTNGACCTTCTCTGNTTTAAATCGGTTGACGTTGANTGCTGGTTCCGAAAGTAATCNTTCATTGTTAAATNCCGCTTCCTCTCATTGATCCAGACAATTGACTTCCTGGAGCGTAAACGTAACATGCTGTTGTTCTGTATAAGCCTATTTCCCAATCTTCTCGTTCTGGAGGTATTGACCCAATTTCAAGATCAGAAAGAACGTAATCAGATCCGACNAAATCCTTGAAACCATCAAAACACTTTATTGCAGACCATCTTTCGATTTCTGTTCTCCCGGGGTACGGTTCCCCAGGGCCCGCAGGGTGCACATACTCACCGTAGATTTCGGCATCATGCGGTCTCCGGCAGTCGACAATAGTTGTCAAATCTGAGATGTCGCCTGTCCGGTCATCGACTAGACGNTATTCATTAAAGCAATCTTCAGAACTTAGTTCATACAAAAAAGCTACAATTTTCCCCTCAAGCACAAGGGTGTCAGCGTTTCCGGTTTTAGCGAGTGCTCCTGGGATAATAGAGGGACTAAATCCTTTGTCCTCCTCCTCAGTACTCGAACATGCTCCAAATGCTATTGAGAATATGCAAAGAGCCAAGAACAATGCGGGTATGGTGTTGAGCGAAAACGAACCTATGCTCCTCATGTTAGGTTCTTTGGACTGCGTATATTTNTTTTGCATAGTTTCCGACTAATAGCTGGGCAATGCTCGATCAAGGTTAAAGAACCAGACAAGCATTACAGCAATTATAGGCGCTAACGAGAGGAAGTAAGTTGGCCAACGCCTCCACCGCTTTGCAANAAACCCTGTGGTCATAATAAGGGTTATCAAAGCTAATCCCCATGTAATTGATGGAGTTATTGCTGACCGATCACCACTTAAACCTTCACCGAAACCCGAAACTTGTTGCGGTTGGGTAGTAGGGGTCAAATTCTCTTGAGTGGTAGACACATCGCTAATTTCGGAGCNATTACTTTCTTCAACTTGTATGTCAACTTCAGGTTCCTCTTCATTCGAAAGACTTGTATCCCTTTCAATGACATCTTGTGAGAGATCTTCAAATCCATCCTCTCCTAACGCTTCAGCTATAACTTCCTCATCAAAAGTAAATGTAAATCGAGGCTGACTTAAGTAGTCCGGTCTTTGGAATGACTCAGCTGGCTCTCCAATTAGTTCTGCAACNACAATAATCCTATTTCTAGCCGTAAGTTTTGGGTGGCAAGAAACCAACGTTAATCTGTTCGGCGAACTGTTGAAATTTTGATTAAGTACGTCGAATTCATTTGGACTCACTATGAAATTGCCACGCCCAGCATTCTGTTCCAACACAACGTAAGTGAAGCTCCCCTGTATCGTTTGAATCTTTATTTCATCACCGGGTTCTAACTTTTCTATATTTCCAAACGGTGCTCCCCAGGTGGTCCTGTGGCCAGCAATTGCAGAATTCCCCGGCATGCCAGGCATCGGAGTGTCAGGAAAATGCCCTGGACCTCTCCTCAGAGATTCGGAGGAAACTCCTGAGACAACGGTTGNTGTTAACCCCATTTTGGGAATAACTATCTGTGCCATGGCCTGACCCTCGGGTCGCCACAAAAGCTCAGCATAGTTAGATATATCAGTATCACTGGTCTTGGGTGTATCAGTTGTGGAGGTTGATTCTTCTGCGACTTCAATTAATTCAGTGAAATCTTCTTCAAGNTCTGATTGGTAACGGTCTGTGAGAACACCCGTACCCCATAGCTGATATGTAACAAATAGTAGAGTCAATCCACCTAAAATAATTAGGCTGCGTCCAAGTGCTTGGAATGCTTTTGAAACAAACATCAAAGAAGACGTTAGCGAAAAGAAACTCTATTGACTTCTCGCAATCACAAATTATTACTTTTAAGAACCTAAATATCGAGAAATAGATGGAAATAGCATACTCGCAGTAGATTTTAAGTAACGGTCTCTGAAACGAGCTAATCTTGGCAACGGTAATTAATTTAGAACAAAGTATGGTTTTCCTTGGGCAATTTCCTGCTTTGACAGGCGCCACAATGAATATACGNCAGGGAGAAGTCGTACTCATAAAGGGGCCTAATGGGGCNGGAAAATCGACGCTTCTACGTCTTTGCGCTGGANTACTTCCTATGCGAAGTGGAATAGGGACAGTACTTAATTTTGACCTGCGCACGCAGCGAATGGAACTAAGGGCACACATTGGTTTACTCGGGCACCGGACAGGTCTTTATCCAGACCTTACAGTTAGTGAAAATTTGAAATTCTGGGCGAGTGCTTATGNCGCAAATGATATTGAAGTTGATAAAGCTATGGAATTCTTTGGATTGAACGACCGATTGGGCTCCGTTCAAGTACAAAACCTCTCAGAAGGGCAAAGAAGGAGAACGTCATTAGCCCTTCTCCTAATTAAAAGACCCAGCATCTGGCTTCTTGACGAGCCATATTCAGGTCTTGACAGTAACGGAAGAGAACTAGTTAATTCCTCTATCCTTCAAGCCAGTGAACTGGGCACCACCGTACTGATCGCATCCCATGAGATAGATAAAATAGGATCAACGCAAGAGCGAACTTTGTTTGTTAAAGGCGGTCGCATAGTCAGCGATTCAGATCAGGATAGCGAAGGATAGATATGTTTCGTGATGCTTGGTTAGTTACAAAAAAAGACCTTCTTATTGAGTTACGTTCAAGGATACTGATTAATCAAATAGCCCCTTACACGCTTTTAATTCTTGTTTTATTTGGATTCGCGTTAGATGCGGATACCGAAACTCTTCGAGACACCGGACCAGGNCTCTTTTGGGTGTCTACCCTTTTGGTAGCGATACTNGCGATCCAACGATCTGTCGATGTTGAGACTTCTGATTCGGCGATAGATAGGTTGATGCTCTCCGGAATCTCCCCAACATCTATTTATGTCGGCAAAACGATAGGGCTATACCTCCAATTAATTGTTCTTGAGGCCCTGCTATTCACAGTCATGGTCGTTTTGTTTGATATGTCCGTCGTGGATTATCCTCTCGTAATNGTTTCTGCCGTTGTAACAACCCTTGCTATTTCAAGTTCAGGNACGCTCTACGGAGTCATTGCTTCTGGANTAGGTGTGCGAGAAACGNTATTGCCTGTTCTNTTCCTTCCAGTTTTAGCGCCTGCCGTAATCGGNGCAACNAGGGCCTTCGGCGATGCTTTCGGACGAGTTAACGCNGATGGATGGGCGTGGTTGGGACTTCTCTCAGTGATTGCTATTGTCTACACACTTGTGGGTATGTTGACATATGGGAATATAATAGAGGATACCTAATGCAGCGTACAGAGAAGCAAGAATTCACAACTTCACGAGGAACCAGATTTATGGGAATTTCTTTGCTCTTAGGAATCCCAACACTTCTGATATTCTCTTTCCTCCTCAGCCCTGCNGATGACAATATGAACGACGCNGTCAGNCTGATATACGTTCATGTCCCATTGGCAATCTTTGCNTACGTTGCCATAATCACCACNGGAATAGGTAGCGTCTTTTACCTNTGGAAAAAATCTCGTTGGTGGGACACNGTCGCACATGCATCAGCAGAAATCGGCNTANTATTTTGNGGTCTAGTGCTTGTNACCGGAAGTATTTGGGGAAGACCAACNTGGAATACCTGGTGGGAATGGGGAGATGTTCGCCTNGTAACNACCCTTGTTCTATTTTTGATGATCTTAGGNTACCTAGCATTGCGTCAAGTTCCAGCNAATCCTGATCTNAGGGCCAAGCGTTCCTCNGTGGTTGGGATAATTGCGGCAGTTAATATACCTATCGTCAACCGGTCAGTTGAATGGTGGGAGAATAANACGCTCCATCAGAAGTCTTCGTTGACAGATGGAAAGCTTGAAAANCTCACATTGTTTACATTGTTCTTGGGATTCATAATCGTAGGAATNTCGTTTNTATGGTTGATGACCCACCGATTTCGAGTCGGTTGGTTAGTTACNGAGATAGAAACAGATGGGATAGAAGGNGTNATTGAAGAAAGANTAAACGAAGGAATTTCTGTAGATGGAAATNCAAATTACCAACCAAAGGACGAAGTTCAATGACTCATCTCGGTTATCTGATAGCGGGATGGTCTATTTCCCTAATTTCACTATCTATGTATGCGTGGAGNGTNNTCAGAAAAGGAAAGCAACTAACNCGGCAAGTTCCCAAAGATCGTCAAAGGTGGATGACCTCATCAACNGATTAGGGTAAGAAATGGACGAACAAAATATTCAAATGGACCTCTCTCCTAGAGTTCCAAAAGCAAGACTGGCTCCNAAATGGCTTCCNCTGTTTGCTTTACTAGCNATAGCTATTGCTGTAATTGTNCTTGTCTGGTTTCTNATAACCAACAGTCAATCCTTTCTCCCCGCTGACGAGGCAGTNCAGGAAAGATCTGAACTNGGAGACAGNCGATTTCANATATTNGGNTCACCAATTTCNAGCGCAACGTCAGACCAGACNGTAATCATAGANGGCAACGAATACACCTTCTTTACAATCTCCTTTGATGGCGTGCTTGTTGANGTAGTCAGCACNGGGACTCCTCCAGACCTCTTTGATGAAGGCATACCTGTGGTGCTTGAAGGCAAATGGAATGAAGANCCTTTACCTNAACCNGGATTCGTATTCCCAAACGGCGCCAATGATGGCTGGTGGTTCTCAACAAATCGGATTTTGGTAAAGCATGATAACGACTACCGTGAGGANCGGTTAGACGATGCAGAGGAACGGGGGCAAATACCGGAAGTACCTGACTCCTAGGAATGTTATGAACCTTGTAATTGGCTCCATGGGCGTAGTACTCACTCTTGCAGCATCCCTGACTGGATCGCTGACTATAGTCGCNGGCCTTAAAAAATCCAGAGAACGTTTGCGAGCGGTAGGCGCCAAATATGCTTGGGTTGCCTTTGCAGGAATGGCAATATCAACTTTTGCTATGCAAAGGGCATTAATNACAAGAGACTTCTCTATCAAATATGTCGCTGAACAAGGCAGCTCNTTAACNCCACCTCTCTATAACGTCGCNACNATGTGGTCAGCCCTTGAGGGGTCAATACTTCTNTGGGGTCTNGTGCTAGCAGGTTACCTNGCTATTGTTGCAAAGAAATTTTCTAATAGGCTTTCAGATCCTATGGTGTCATGGGCTTTAGTTACGATGTTCNTNGTTACAGCGTTNTTTGCATTGCTCATGCTCGGCCCNGCNAACCCCTTTCAATCCTTTGACCCACCAGTGGGATACGATGGGCCAGGGCCAAACCCACTTTTGCAAAATCATATATTGGTAGCTTTCCACCCCCCNATTCTTTACCTNGGTTACGTCGGTTTCACAGTACCTTTTGCCTTTGCAATAGCTGCACTTATAACTGGGAGGTTAGGCGAAGGTTGGCTACTGATCACNAGGCGTTGGACTTTATTCTCATGGGCATGCCTCACATTTGGGATAATACTTGGAGCTTGGTGGGCTTATGATGTTCTNGGCTGGGGAGGGTACTGGGGTTGGGANCCTGTTGAAAATGCGTCTCTACTTCCGTGGTTAACAGGAACTGCTTTCCTGCACTCTGTCCTNGCTCAAGAAAGNAGGGGCTTACTTCGAGTCTGGAATNTGTCTTTAGTTTGCTCAACCTTCTTGCTGACAATCCTCGGTACATTCATNACTCGATCCGGAATTATCGCATCTGTGCATGCCTTCTCCGAAGGGGGAATAGGTCCTTGGTTATTATGGTTTTTNTCACTTGTGNTGTTAGTNGTGTTAGCACTGATNTTTTGGCGTGGGGACCGGCTTCGATCACAAGGTGGAATAGATTCAGCTTTGTCTCGNGAGGGTGCCTTTCTCGCAAATAACCTTGCATTCGGAGCTTTTGCCTTTGTAATTCTTTTAGGCACGATTTTTCCACTGATAGTGGAAGCAACTCANGACCGCCAAATNTCCGTTGGNGCACCGTATTTCGAGAAAATGTCNATGCCNATAGGNTTCGTCATACTTTTCCTAATGGCTATTGCTCCTGTACTNCCATGGAGAAANGCAGGTGCAGAACTACTCAGAGANNGACTTGAATGGCCTGCATGGGGTGGNGCNCTATCTCTTGTGATCGCAGTCTTAGTNGGAGCAAGAGGACTCATCCCNTTGCTGGGCTTTGGTTTTGCGGGTTTCGCAGGAACGAGCGCTATNCGTCATTTAGCTCTGTCTATTCGCCGTAACAAAATGAGGGGCTTTGTNGGAAGATCTAATGGCGGGATGNTAGTTCATTTGGGTGTAGTCATGCTGTCTCTTGGGCTGATAGCTAGCTCGTCTTATGTCTCTCAATCATCNTTTACATTAGNCCCCGGAGAGACGGTCACTTTNGGTGGCNCAGATATCACTTACGAATCTTCCGAACAGATTGTCTACTCAAACCGNATACAAGAAAAAGTCCAAATAAGGATTGANGNNGACATCCTCCAACCGTCTATTGAGCGTTTCACTGCTTCTGGNCAATTGGTTCCGTCGCCTACNACNAAGACTTCATCNACAAAGGATATTCAAATAGCACTTCTTGACCCTCCGGAAGAAGATGACCAATCTATAGTCATACAANTAACTGAACAGCCTCTCCTTGTTTGGATTTGGGTAGGTGGATTCGTAATGTTNTTTGGCAGCGCATTGTCTGCAATACCTTCAACGAAGCGAAAGCAGACAGTAGTAANGGAAAAGGAATCTAGTGTGCANGCAGAAGAGATAGNAAGATGAGCTTAGGNAAATCTGGACTAATTCTTTTCGCGNTTGTATCTATAGGTTTTGTAGTCCTTCTNGCGACNAGAGGCNCACAATCAAATCAACCTAATTTTGATTTGGTTGGTCAACCAGCTCCTTTGTTTCAAGCGGAAACGGTTANTGGTGGAGAATTTGACCTAGAAGATGTNNTAATTGCGAATCGAGCACTGATTCCTAAAGATCAGGTATGGGTCGCTGTGAATTTTTTTGCAAGTTGGTGTACGGGATGCATAATTGAACACGACGAGTTGCTTGCTTTCCATAACGAAGGNGCATTCTCAAGTAANGNTGTCAAATGCAANACTA
Source organism: Actinomycetota bacterium (assembly GCA_002712415.1). Lineage (GTDB taxonomy): Bacteria > Actinomycetota > Acidimicrobiia > Acidimicrobiales > UBA8592 > UBA8592. The sequence goes on from PATO01000015.1 coordinate 16,298, forward strand.
AGCTTGTATCTGTGGCATTNAACGACAACAAGAAAGANATTGATCGCTTCTTNGACAAATATGGAGGAGACTGGCNAGTGCTTCTTGACGAAGGAACCAATCGAGTAGCAATTAATTACAGCGTGATGACTGCACCTGAGACAGTCCTAATCGCACCAAATGGATTAGTAGCAAAGAAGATTGTTGGCCCCATTACATATGAAAAATTAGTGGCAGGCATNGAATGCTAGTGAAGGTTAAGCCAAGAACCCTATCTTGGGTGTTNCTCGCGCTNGTATCGCTNGTTGCCCTTTTGTTTGGCTCTTTTGATGCANGGNATCCAGAGACGTCATCTGAGCGAGCCGCCTCANTAGCNGCAACNATAGCTTGTCCACAATGTTCAGGTCAGCCAGTCTCNGANAGTTCGGCTCCTATAGCGCAGGTAATAAGAGCTGAAATAAAGGAACAAGTAGACCAAGGACGAAGCGATTCAGAAATTAGAGCCTATTATGTNGAACAATACGGACAGTGGGTAAANCTAAACCCGAGTTCGTCGGGATTTGATTCGTTGGTTTGGATTTCCCCNTTCCTNGTAGTTGGGATTGCACTNGGTGGTTTGGTATTAGCNTTTTCTAGAAGAAANTCAGACTNTACNGGAATTGAATTAACAAAAGATGAAGAAGAGCAAATCCGAGAAATACGTAAAGTTCANCGNATTGACTCNGAAGCTTCACNAAATGATTTCGACGCATAATTAGNNAAATGGCTCACAATAGCTCNGAAAAAGAAAAGGATTTCCTTCTCAAATCGCTAGANGACCTAGATAGNGAGTTGGCCAAAGGAGATCTCACTGAGAAAGACTATGCGCAATTATCTCGAAACTATAAACGAAGACTTATTAAGTTAACAAAACAAGAGACNCNTAGCATAAAGGAATCGANACTTCAGAANGTAAAGAAAACTTGGTTTACAGTTNCTTTCCTCGTTGTANTAGCGCTCATTTCAGGTATNGCGATCGCAAACTCATCNGGCGAGAGAACNGGTTCAGAGACAATAACTGGGAGTATCAGAAAAAGTACTGTAACNAAACTCCAAGAGGCACAACAGCTACTNAGNGATTCCGACAAGTGGGATGAAGCGATCTCANTTTATGATGAGGTGCTTCAAGATCAACCGAGCAATGCTGAAGCACTGACATACAGAGCGTGGTTGCGTTACAGGNCAGGTGAAGATAGCGATCCACAGATCAGAGATTGGNGAGAGGTTCGTATCCTAAATCCAGAATTTGCTGATGCAATAGTTTTTTTAACCATCGCATTATCTGATGAGTCAAGGTTTTCCGAAGCTCTTATTGAGCTTCAGGAACTCCAAGAACTNGAAATTACCTCTCAATTNCGAAGCGTTCTTGACAGTCAAGGNTTAATAGGGAANGTATATGCAGAGTCAAAATATGACCTTCTACAAAATTTTGAACAACCTTNNCTGAACGAATTAGAAATGAACACCCGAATTGCNCTCGAAGCAGCTAACTACCTTCTTCAGAGCGATAAAGCNCAAAGAAGTGTGAGCGCCCTTAAGCTATTCCGTGCTATTTTAGAAGACNACCCTNCTAATCCAGAGGCATTGAGTCGACAAGCTTTGCTTTTGGCTCAGACAGGTGACGTGGCACTNTACCAACGAGCNNTAAGCCAAATTAATTTCGCAGTAAATCAAAATCCCACAAACATTGAGGTGCTTCTCACCCGCGCCATTCTAATTTCGGGCACTGATTCACAAACGGCATGCGGTGATCTTGAAACTGTTTTAGAGATCATCGAATTAGAAACCACACAAGTGCCGAGCCAAGTGTCGGAGCAAGTCGACAATTTATTTTCTTCCTTGACCTGCGCAGAATAAGTAGGCCCAAACCCATCTAACCACTTAATTTCAGACCTAAAAAGTAATTCAACTATGACGGCACGCGTTGAGATCAAGACTCGAAAGGGCATACACTAGAGAAAGGATCGGAAATAATCAATGACTATAAAAACCGAAGAAATTTATGAAGCTCTAAAGCCTGTTCAGGACCCGGAGCTCAACCGAAGCATCGTTGACCTAGGAATGGTTAAAAGTGTATCTGTAGATAACGACCAGGTAACTGTCGAAATCCTACTCACTATTGCAGGATGCCCGCTCAAAGCAAAAATTGAGAATGACATAAGCGAAGCTCTTTTAGAAACAGATCAAATCGATAAAGTTCAAGTTAATTTCGGTGTGATGAGTGACGAAGAGCGCGCAAAAGTACGCGAACTAGTCCACGGTGATCCTGCATCTACAGCAGGGTCCCAACCAGCACACGGTCATGCCGAGGGAAGGGTCATACCCTTCGCCGATCCATCTTGCAAAACTCGTGTCTTGCTCATCGCCTCAGGCAAAGGGGGAGTTGGAAAATCTTCAGTATCTGCAAACCTTGCAATATCTCTCGCAAATCGCGGGAAAAGCGTAGGAATTGTCGATGCAGATGTATGGGGATTTTCTATACCTCGTATGTTAGGAATTGATAAACCTCCAACCGTTATCGATGATTTATTGATACCTCCTCGCGTGCACGGCGTAAAAGCTATATCAATGGGCTTCTTCGCACGTGAAGACCAGCCAGTAATTTGGCGAGGTCCAATGCTACACAAAGCTCTCGAGCAATTCCTCACCGATGTCTTCTGGGACGACCTTGATTATTTGTTGATTGATTTACCACCCGGAACAGGGGATATCGCTTTATCGCTGGCTCAGTTTTTGCCACGCTCCGAGCTCTATGTTGTGACAACACCCCAACCAGCAGCCCAAAAGGTCGCCCAGCGAGCTGCTTATATGGCAAAGAATGTAAATTTGGAAGTCAAAGGCGTGATTGAGAACATGTCTTGGTTTACAGGCGATGATGATAAACGCTATTACATCTTTGGCCACGGTGGAGGAGAAGATCTAGCTAATCGTTTAGAGGTCCCTCTGCTTGGTCAGATTCCCTTGGTTCAAGAATTAAGAGAAGGGTCTGACTCAGGGAAACCACTAGCTGCAACTAAACCGGATAGTGAAGCTGGGAAGGTATTCGCTGAAATCGTTGAGACTATCGATATAGAACTAGCTCCAACAAGAAGATACAACGAAGAACTTAAAATACTTTAATAACTAGGAGAGGAAACAATGATTATACGAATAGGGGTCGGAGAAGCCGGCAAAGAAATCCAACTTGAAATGGCTGAGGATACAGAACTATCTGTGCTCAAGTCGCAAATTGACAATGCACTTGAGGCTTCATCAGGGACTTTATGGCTGACTGATAAAGATGGTCGAGAGGTTGGAGTTCCAGCGTCAAGAATAACTTTCATTGATATTGGCTCACAATCTGCACCAAAAATTGGCTTCGGAGCCTAGGCTATTTCAATTACCGGCAAGCCATGAATGATCTCACGGCCCTAGACAAGAAACTAAACCGAGACGAACTGGATTACCTTGACGGCCTTATACGGTCGTGGGACCTTCTCGCAGACCTCTCGTTCGCTGATTTGCTATTATGTGTACCTGAGGCCGACGCTCCTTTATCTGCTTACACTGTTGTTGCTCATGTTCGACCAACCACAAGTAGAAGCATTTACCGAACCAAAATGGAAGGAACGGTCTTCAAGCCAGGTGAACGTCCCTTTCTTGACCAAGCCCGCAAAACACTAGAAAGCATCGACGGAGGGCTATTATCACAGACCAATGTTGAAAGAATCAGGACCTTGTGTGTTCCTGTCAACTTCAACGGTAAAGCCATAGCCGTACTCTCACGTGACTTTTCGCCGGATGACCAACGAGTCGCAGGAGAGCTAGAAATGACCTACTTTTCACTATTTAGAAAATTGGGCATCATGATTTCACAAGGAAAATATCCATTTAAAGAAACTCAGGCAGAAACCGAATTTACACCAAGAGTGAGTGATGGGGTAATAGAACTAGACGCAAAGGGATATGTCCGTTTTGCTTCGCCAAATTCAGTCTCGGTTTTGAGCAGACTAAAGGTAGACCAAGTGGAAGGGAAAAGGCTTGGAGTGGAGGAACTCAACTGCGAATCAATTCCACTCATCTTTTCCACACAACGACCTCAATCTGATGAAATATCTCTAGGAGGCCAAACTGTCACCCTGAAAGGGATTCCTCTAATAGAACAGGCAGAGATGACCGGAGCGCTACTCCTCATCCGAGATATCTCTGAACTGAGACGAAGAGATAATCTCATCAGGTCAAAAGATTCCACCATCGCAGAAATCCATCATCGAGTAAAAAACAATCTGCAAACAATTTCATCATTGCTTCACCTCCAGTCTCGGCGATTAGTAGCAGAGGAAGCACAAGAAGCAATCAACGATTCCGTCCGACGCATTCGCTCCATTGCTGTTGTGCACGAGATCCTCTCTCATAATCCCGAAACAAGTATTTGCTTTGATGATGTCATCAAACCTCTTGTGCGACTGCTGTCAGAGGGCCTAACGAGCCCTGAAATGACTATTGATTTCAAGATTGAAGGGGACACCATCGCTTTCCCATCGTCAGAGACGACAGTCTTGGCAGTTATCTTGAATGAGCTCTTGCAAAATACAATTCAACATGGTTTCAAGGACTCCCTCAGTCAAGAAAAACCTGAGGTCAGAATCCACTTTGGTGCAACGGATGACACTTTTCAGATTACCGTGACGGACAATGGAAGGGGGCTACCGGAAACTTTTGACGAAAAGAATTTTGGTCTAGGATTAACGATCGTTAGGAATTTAATCGAGACGGATCTTGGGGGCAACGTGAAACTATCCCCTAATGACCCAACCGGAACTGTCGCCCGTATACGTATACCAAAATTAGGTGAAGATTCAGCTCATTAGCTTGATTAAACACAAACGTTATTTAATGGCGTCGCTGTTTGCGAATGAGTCTTCGCTCTTCCTCTGATCTTCCACCCCAAACACCATTATCTTGGTTGGAGTCAAGAGCATACTCTAGGCACTCAACTTGTGATGGGCATCTAGAGCAAACATTCTTAGCTAAAGAAATTGCATCCAATGCACTTCCGGTGTTGCCTATTGGGAAAAAGAGCTCTGGGCTGGTGTCTTTACAAAGCGCTAATTCTCGCCAGTCCCTTTGCCGGTCATAATAAGGTATTGTTTGAATTGCCACAGGCCCTCCGCAAAGCACTAAGCGACTCTAAGAGATCATTACTTAATGATCTGTTTTAGACGATACACGTTTTCTTAGTGTGTGACAAGTGGCACATGGGGTATATGTTAATTTTGTTCAAAATCTGAAATGTATGAGAAAGCATATGTCAGGTAACATTTCAAAACATGGTTCAAGTTTGTGCCCATCGCGGAGTTAGCTCTGATCATAGAGAGAACACACTTGAAGCTTTCCATGCAGCTGTCCAACAGGAAGCTGACTCTATAGAGCTTGACGTTTGGCTAACCAAAGATAACCAGTTAGCAATTCATCACGACAAAACTTGCGAGGGAATAGATATTGAGGATTCAACTTTAGAGAGCCTACCTAACTTTGTTCCAACCCTAAATGATGTTTTGAATNACTTTAAGACAATTCCGCTNAATATTGAGCTTAANATTTCTCCTNTCACTGACCTGCAACGTTTAGCCNAAAGGGTCGTATNNGAANTNAACGNAAANATAACNTCGTCGCCGCTACTGGTATCNTCGTTTAACCTANANATTCTNNAAAATCTGAGGNAATATTCNCNNNGGATNANATTAGGGTATCTGACGGCNCAAGAGGNCTGGGAAAGATCNAAGCTATTTGAAANNGTCACNGAAAATAATTTTCAAGCCGTTCACCCTCACTACTCACTCGTNAGTGAAGACTTCATGNNCATATCAAAAGAAAACGATNTCGAAGTAAACGTATGGACAGTNAACGAACAGAGCGCNGTCGCAAGACAGGTCNACTTAGGAGTAAATTCNATAATCACTGATGAGGTTCAAATGGTGAAAGCGTTCATCNANGNNTCAACTAGTTAAAAATTCATGNGCTNNAATCATGCCTTTGCAAAAGTTACTCTGCGATNAATCACGATGGTNNCAAAATNCAAGAGCAATAAANGCNTTTTTNCTAANACTAGAGGCCANTAAGTTCAGGATTTGGTGTGANCAGTTCAAGCACTTTAGGTGCNTAACTAAACTCTAAACTTGTCACTTCACCCAAATAATCGCCATCTACTTGATAAGGNAATGGTCTATGTCCCTCAATTACGAATGCTGACACATCAGATTTGTAATCAATGTATGANTAATTATGGAAGGCTGTTGAACCNCGTATTGCAGCACTGACNAATCCNAGCATTCGGNTGACGCTGAGACTGTTTATGCTTATAGTCACGAGTTCTTGATCAAGGCCAGCGTCAGANGATAACTTCAAAGATTTGCTACCAAGGTATGTGTAAGGGTCAGTGTTGAGACAAATTGCAAACTTAGANCTAGGTATGACTGACCCATCACTGTGTTTGATCCTGAAGGCTGGCCGCTTGCGATCGTAATGNCGTAACCATGTATCNACAGCCGCATAAACAAATAAAGCATGGCTTGCATATCTCTTGAGGCGCCCACGTTTCTCNACCTCAGCGACNACTGCCGCATCAAAGCCCATNCCAGCATGGAACAAAAAATATCGTCCATTAACGCAACCTANACCTACCGATTTAGGGTTAGCTTTATCCATGGTTTCTAGAAGAATTCCTGTTGCTTCGACNGGGTCATCTGGAAGTCCAAGTGTNCTTGCAAANACGTTAGTTGANCCACCNGGAAGAACCGCAAGNGCGGTTTGNGAATGGATAAGTCCGTTGGCAGCTTCGTTTAACGTCCCGTCNCCTCCCAAAACGACAACGACATCGAACTCTTCTTCAACTGCTTGCTTNGCCAAGCGTGTTGCATGNTCACGGCGAATGGTCTCTGCCAACACAACTTCATGNTCAGCAGCTAATGCCTTTTGGATAACCACTCGNGTCCTCGGAGTAACAGAGGATGCTGCGGGATTTACGAGGAACATTATTTTCACATNACCATTCTAGGAAATTTGTGGNCAAGCTGTGACTTTCCACACATTCTTCAGTTATGGAATACGCGAAAACCTGCTGTAAAGTCATAAATAGATACAGACTTATAACAAGAACTGAAAAGAAGGAAAAATGAAAGTAGCAGTTTGCGTAAAGCAGATTCCAGATCCAGCAGATCCCGGTGCAATNGATCCAGAAACAAANACNCTAAATAGAGACGTCAAACTTATNCTAGANGAATCCGACTCGTACGGAGTNGAGATGGCACTTCAGNTAGTTGGAGATGACGGNGAAGTCGTNCTNATTTCTATGGTGCCAAACAATGAGAGNAANGGCCTCAATAACGCTCTAGCAATGGGCGCTGATAGCGCCATCCTTGTNAGCGATGACGCCTTATCTGGTTCCGANGCCTTAAGCACAGCTAAGGTNCTAGCTGCAGCTATCCAAAGAACGGAACCAGACTTAGTNCTAGCTGCAACAGAATCNTCCGACGGNTACACGGGCACGGTTCCTGANCAAGTTGCAGAGCTGCTTGNNCTCCCATCTGTCACTTTCGCAAAAGAAGTCACCNTTGACAGCGGTAATGTNGCTGTGAAACGTCAAACAGAAGATGGTTACGATGAGGTTGACTGTCCGCTNCCAGCCCTNGTGTCTGTAACTGCTGGNGTTGTNGAACCGCGATANCCCTCGTTCAAAGGAATCATGGCNGCAAAATCAAAGCCNGTTGAAGAGTTAAGCCTCGCAGACCTCGGGATTGAGACTAACACCGTAGGNTGGGCGGGCGGACGCCAANAAATAGTTTCTATCGAGCCCGCTCCCGAACGAGAAGCTGGTGAGATNATAGAAGATGAAGGTGACGGTCATGAACGAATCGTAGCCTTTCTCCAAGAAATGAAAGTTATATAGGAGGAATNATGGGAAATATATGGGTACACGCAGAGACAACAGNTGGGNTTGTTTCCTCAATNACACTTGAACTGNTAGCAAAAGCCAGAGAGCTAGGCGAAGTCACCGTATTCCACGCAGGCGCTGACGCAGAACAAGNAGCAGGTGAATTAGGGGANCATGGNGCAACAAGAATACTNACTACTGGCGANCTNGATAATGGGCTACCAGGACCNGCATTAGCNGCAGCCGTTGCTGCCAAAGCCACCGAAGANTCACCNNTNGCAATACTATTNGGAACCACATACGGCGGNCGTGANGTTGCTGGACGACTNTCAGTCAAAATGGACGCACCNGTAATCACCAACATTGTNGATNTACTNGACAGTGATGGCTTAACTGGTGTTGANCCNGTATTCGGCGGAACNACCAATGTCAAGACTAAGTTCACTGGAGAAACACCNGGAATCTTNCTCATACGTCCAAAATCCTTCACNGCNGAAAGTGNCGGAGGNTCCGCNGCCGCANTCGAAACACTAACAATCCCAGATCTAGGAGCAACTGGATCAGCAAGAGTTACAAACCGCTTNGTAGAAGAATCCGACGGGCCNAAGCTAGACGAAGCNGGAATAGTCGTCTCAGGTGGACGNGGNCTTGGGGANGCTGAAAACTTCCAAATGATCGANGATCTAGCAGGNAAGNTNGGNGGNGCGGCCGGTGCNTCCAGNGCAATCGTTGATGCTGGATGGGTGCCTTACAGCTATCAAGTAGGACAAACTGGCAAAGTTGTGAAACCAGATGTCTACATTGCCGCTGGAATTTCTGGAGCTACNCAACANATGGTTGGTATGAAAGGTTCCAAAACAATCATTGCTATTAANAAAGATCCTGAAGCACCTATTTTCTCAATAGCAGANTTGGGAATTGTAGGGGATGTGCACAAGGTCTTACCTGCTCTTCTTGAAGCCATAGGGGANTAATTCTCTAAGNCNTAGATTTCGTGAAATGAATATAGCCCTNAATATTGCNGCGCTTCTCTTNGTNATCGGNATTTCATGGTTTGGNGTTATATGGCTTGCTGNGTTCTTCCACAAAGGAAACGATGCAGATGAATCAAGGTTCACNGANCCTGATGAGGAAATANNTTAATCAGGCACNAAAAAAATCGCTTGNNTTCNCAAGCGATTGAATTCTCTAATANTAGCACACCTAAAATTTCAATGTAGAGAAAANCGGCTTTTTTCNATATTTATACCAAAANATTTCAATANAGGTCTTNNAATNCTNATNCAAAGCTTATTTNCGGGCNNTNGAAGCAATTNANNATCNTTTATANTGATANANAANTCNATNTNNATCTTATNAAGAGATAANNNCTAGATTACGGGCCAAGGAAANCGGGTTCCNGTNGGGTCTTCTGGAAACCGACCATTTTTTAGAAGNAATTTCGTACGAGAGAACATAGCCTCAAGCTCTTGNATACTTATNANTTGCAGAAGATCATCTCCAACTGNGCGATCTATAAAANTCTCNAANTCAGCTATTAANNCCTCAGGTATCTCNAATCCAGCCCAGTCCCAGATAACAGTCCTTAATTTGAAATCANCATGNAATGTTAGTCCGTTATCTATACCCCAAATCTTTCCNTTACTCTCTCGAAGACAATGACCACCTTTTCGGTCTGTGCTGTTNGCNACAAANTCAAATANACATATACGCTGTAACATCNCATGATTCTTCGGGTCTTCAAGCATNTGAAAGTAATGCTCTTCAAAATCGCAAGGAATAAATAATTGGAGNGACCCAATGCCAAATGGGCCATCGGTTTTAACCGTAGGAGGAACGANATCCCAACCAATCATTTGNGCGACCAGAAAAGATGCAATCTCCCTTTGATATANACCACTCGGAAAATCCCACAAAGGNCTCTCACCATTTGATGGTTTGTATATTCCTTGTAAGTCAGTCCCATCATCAAGGACATCTACTAGATACGTTGAATTAGAACTCCACGCCATTCTGCCAATAATTTCGATTTGGCTGTTCTGAAGGACCTTGACAGCATCATCGCTAGCGATCTCAGGCCTGTCGCGAAAGGGGGATACCTCTTCTTCCATGGCTCAATTAGAACAAGGACACCAGCCATCGGCATAATTCAATGGCTCGCCACAGTAGTTACAAGGAGGCCTACCAGCACTAACTACCTCAGTCGCNTTTAAAATAAANGCTTTAACTTGACCAGGTGTCAGNTGAATTTGTGCCATAGCTGNTTCTTNNCTCTCTTCATTTAATTCCTCAGCTACAACAANAAATTCTGACTTATCCTTCTCAAACGCAACTCCNATACTNGAGACNACCCAATCTGGAGTTACTGGNTCAACTAGATCTAGNGNCAAAGGNATATCTTCNGGANTGATNGGTTCAACATCCCCAATAAGTTGATCAAGGAAATCTGCCAACGCTNTCACTTGCATCTTCTCAAGCTGAAGTGTTGCCAAGTCNCCGGGGTTACCAAATTGAAGNAAAAAGACTCTTTGCCCAGAGGGCCCAANAGTTCCNGTAGTGAAGTGCTGTAGCTGACCGAAATGAAATGACNGGCTCATTATCAGGTTTGTCCTATCANACNAGAAATATTNGCTCCTGTTGAATTGACGGCAAGAACAAATGGGCTTTTAACTCCAAAAATNACTGGGCTAACGGAACAAGGAGAAATGNGAAGCCGTTGAAATAAGTCCAAAGGNGTNCCNAGCGCNGCAGTAAGAAACGCTTTGATCGTGTCTGCATGTGAAACCGCTACGACNATTTCTCCCCTATGNTTCTCACAAATATTTGTTACTGTTGATACCATCCTCGANTGCATCTCCATAAAAGATTCCCCACCAGGAAATCTAAANAGTGAGGGGTTCTTTTGTACCTTNTCCCAATCATTCAACTTTCGTAACTCNGACAATTTACGACCTGTCCACTTNCCAAAATCAGCCTCAATCAACCCTTGATGCNTACGAACTCTTTTGCCAAAAGCTTTAGCAATCGGCTTGGCAGTNTCAAGAGTCCTNTCCATAGGNGAGGAGTANACAGCGTTAACACTGTTCAGAGAGCTTAAATATGAAGCAACTTTCTCGGCTTGGTCTTTGCCTAAATCGCTTAGATGNAGNCCTTTCGTACGGCCTGGCAAAATTTTCCCTGTTGTCGGTGTGTGCCCATGTCGAACGAGAATAACGACAGTTGCTGANCTTTCCAACTGCGTAGATTTCGTCTTNNTNGCCACAATTCACACGTTACCGGCAGAACCGACATTTTTTTCAAGTCAAAAAAAATAACTGAACTTCGCTAAGTNGGTTGCCTGATTATGAACAAAAGCTATGGTGCANTTNATGAGTTTATNAAAGCTAAATAAGGACATAATAGAATGNCGTAAATGNCCNAGACTCGTAGAATGGCGAGAAAGAGTAGCAGCAGAAAAGCGAGCGTCCTTTANAGACCAAGAATANTGGGGNAAACCNGTTCCATCATTCGGAGANCCGAAAGCCAAACTNCTAATNGTTGGTTTAGCCCCAGCAGCACACGGCGCAAATCGAACTGGTCGCATGTTTACNGGAGATAGNAGCGGCGATTTCTTATTCTCAGCTCTTTATAGAGCCGGTTATGCCACTCAACCAGATGCAATCAGTAGCGATGACGGAATGAAACTCCTAGATGCATATATAACTGCACCAGTCCGGTGTGCTCCCCCCCAGAACAAACCAACCGCACTGGAACAAAAGACATGTAGCGACTATNTGAAACGTGAGTTNACGTATCTAAATAATGTCAAAGTAATCCTCGCTTTAGGTTCAATCGGNTATANAGCTATTTCAAAAGAGNTGAATATAACTCCNAGACCTAAATTCGCTCACGGATTGGAAGTGNAGCTCAAATCAGGTGAAATAATTTTATGTAGCTATCACGTAAGNCAACAGAATACATTCACGGGAAGGCTCACCGAAGAAATGTTTGATGCAGTGNTAGAAAGAGCNAAGNAATTGTCAGGAAAAAACAAACAAAGGGCGNGTAGACAGTCGTAGGAATCAACTTAACCCGATAGCGTCAAACATGATGAAGAAACAATTAGCAATNNTANTAATAGCTTTATTGGCACTNGCCGCTTGTGGTTCTTCGGGGAAGCCGCAATCCTTTTACGAGCAACGNGGTCCCCTNAANGAAGATTACAAACCCTACGCAGCGGAGCTACTCGGCGCTGANGANAATTCTAACGATGTGCCTCTTGTCCACCGNAACTTCATTGAAGGTTGTATGAGAGTTGGNTTGATTGAATTTGAAGAAGGCTCACAGCAATTGATNAANCTAGCAANCCGCTGNGGTTGCAGTTACNCAGGNCTTGTCAAATTTGTTGAAACTCTAACACNGACTAACGAANAAGCTTTCAAGCTATTTGAAGAGTATGACAAANAACTAAAAGACGAAAATGGTTTCGCTAATTTAGACGATCGAGTNAAGGATATATTCTCCTCTTGCCAAAGCTGATTTCGCTTTGCTTTTTAGTGCTCTCAAGTGCTGTACTCNTACTTTCNAGTTGCGCNACCNANNNAAACGACAGCGGNTTNTCAAAGAANCCNGGGCCAATTTCAGCTAATCTCATAGGAGCACTTCAAGACGGCGAAGATCCCAATACCGTCCCTGAAGTAAAACGAAATTTNCTCAAAGNGTGCGTAACTGGAGCANCAGGGTCAATACCNGACCTTGTCGCAATNCAGGAAACAGGNCTCTTGCGNGTTTGCGGATGCAGTTATGACAGAATGGTCCAATACTTTATTGATCANGCAACTTCNTTTGCAGATTCATCAACCTCANTGTCAGATATTGAAAATTCCGCATTTNCATCCTTTAAAGACTTAGANGATGANTTTCNGAAGGGTAGCGGAGAGTTTANTGATAANTTACNTNNAGTGTTTCAGCAATGTATTCGGGATTCCGCCCCTACGATTTCTTCTTAGGGAGACCAAGTCTGGGACTTTCATTGGCCCATTCTGGCCATCGAGTTCTNCTCTTCTGAGCAAGTTTCTGCATGAGTGCTATAGCTCCAGGGTCATCATCACCAGGNCTAGTCTCGATAGCTCCATCCTTGATCATNGCCTCAATGATCGCTCTNCCNAAGTCTGTTCGAANGACAGTAAGGGTCCAATCAGTCAGCTCCCCTATNCCNCCAGTAGAGATATCAGCGTGTTCCGCNGCGAAATCAGGACAGTGGTTACATCCTTCTCGGGTCCANGCNTGACACTCTTTTAGGTTGATTTCGTGGTAGTCACCATTTTTCATCCATACCTGGAANACTCCTTTAATATTCATTTTCGAAATNTCNTCTTTGTGTAGGCCATATTTGACCCAGAAGAGTTCATCAAACATTGAGTCGTCAAAGGACTTGGAACAAAGGAGTCCAATNTTAAGTTTGATAGGCTTTCCGACTTTTCCGATCTTTCTATTCCACATCACAGGGGCAATAGATGTTTGGCAGCTCATACCAACCAGNGCGAGCTGAGTTAATCCGCGTTCTTTGGCTTCAGGGTAGGCCATTGTGTTCGCAGAATATGTGTAGCGACTTCCAGCNCCAGCAAGAACTTCTTCGCGATTCGTAGCTACCATCGGAATAGCTTTCCAACCGGCATCTTCTCCTTCTNNTGAAGACCCTTCAAGGCCGGAAACAAGAGCTCCGTCAATNATATTGTTCTCCAAGCACCAGATCAGTATTGAGGAAACTAGCCCACCGTCNTGTCCGACGTCGTANACAAAATCGTCAGATGCTCTNACNAAGAGGATATCTTTGTAGATTCCTGCAATTTCTTCATCTTCTCTNATACGCCCGAAAAGATGCTGATCAGCTTCNGTTTCCCAATCTCGAAATCGNGGACAGGCTCGAGTGCAGCTAGTGCATCCNTTCTCACCATGTCCGCAATTAGCTAAACCNAGTTCTTCTTCAAGGTGAAATGGTTTATANTGCCCCGGTTCATGTTTATAGCCAATCACATCATGAGGGCAAGAGATCACACACCCTGCACACCCCGTGCATAANCCAGATGTGATTACTTCGTCGTACAGNTCNTTCCATTGAAAGGTCCAACGACCCTTCTTTTCNNTAGGAGCNGTCTCAACATTCGTCATGATGCGATGATACAAGCCTCNATTNTAATTGAGTTGAATTACTTGGAAGTTTGTCTGATTTAAGAAAGCGCCCTCGGCAGGATTCGAACCTGCGCACATGGCTCCGGAGGCCAATGCTCTATCCCCTGAGCTACGAGGGCGAATAGTTCAGATTACCTTGATATNGCTTTTGGTCAAACGACNGCATTAACCGCCGGATGCGAATTGGCCAGCTAACTCACTTAATTCAAANTCTTCNTAAGGGTTCTCNAGCCATCCATCAGGNAAGGAAACATCTTTNGGNCCTCCTGTATGACTTCTTGGNATNCGATANGCATCTNGGGGTAAAGATAACTCNGNGTCAAAATTATCAATGANTGAAGTCAGGTCGTCTAGTGAATTTATTTGTTGGATNTCTCTTCNGATATCTTTTCCAACNGCAAAGCCTGTTAGATACCAAGATGCGTGTTTTCGAAANGTTCGNAATGCAGTTTGAGATCCATTCCATTCNACAACCGCTTNGGCATGCGCAAGCATTGNNTCTNCAACTTCCCCAAGNGTTGGGAACTGTGANGCCTCNTTTCCNGNAAAGATTTCACCNAATTGTTTGAACANCCAAGGGCGGCCAAGGCAGCCCCTGCCAATAACTACGCCATCTGCNTTAGATACTCTCATCATTTCAANAGCGTCATGGGCTTCCCATATGTCTCCATTTCCGAANACCGGTATNGTTTTGATATGNTCCTTAAGTTTTCNTATAGCCACCCAATCGGCTTGCCCGCTATATAACTGCTTAACCGTTCGGGCNTGCANAGAAATAGCTGAAGCTCCTTCCTCNTCAGCNATNTTTCCGGCTGTCAAATAAGTAAGNTGGTTATCGTCNATACCCATTCNAAATTTCACAGTTATAGGAATCTCGTCTTTTGCGGCTCCTACAGCGGATTTGATGATTTTTCTAAACAGGTTTTGTTTATATGGGAGAGCTCCTCCGCCGCCATGCCTTGTTACCTTTGGAACTGGGCAACCAAAGTTTAANTCAATATGCTCAACGTATTNTGAAGCTANTAGCTTCTGAACNGCTTCTTTTATTGATNTGGGCTCGGTNCCNTAAAGTTGAATAGATCGTGGTGACTCATTNTCACCAAACTCGGCTAGTTTCATGGTCTTTTTGTTCTCTTCAACAAATGCTCTGGCTGTAATCATCTGATTTACGAATAAACCNGGAGCGTGATTAGGCTTAACCGNATCTCGAGAACTANCGGNGAGTCCNTGATCCATGAACGATCTACATAACGAACGAAACGGAACATCTGTCACTCCAGCCATAGGGGCCAAGATCACTGGNGGCCATATGGAAATCTTTCCTATAGAGGGANCTTCAGGGGCTNCTGTTTGCAANGTCACATCANTAACCTATACGGNANGTCTCCTACTTGGATCTTGTTGGNNTATTTTANCTGTGTTGTTNAATGAATAATCANTAAATGCAAGCGAAAACGCACGCTTAAACATACGATGGAGAATCAACCTATAAAAACTCCANATGATTACTNAAATAATAAAAGATTCGTTACGAGAAAATCTCAAAGGATTAGGNATCANCGTCCTANCCGATCAAATAAGTCTTGAACGACCCGCAAATANAGATCATGGAGATTGGTCCTCAAANATTGCTTTNGTGACTGCAAANGATGCCGGNCGNCAGGCGANAGGATTAGCGGAAGAGATTGTAAATTCATTAACTACTAATCTCCCNNATGGGATTACAGAAGTCACTGCCGCTGGTCCTGGCTTCATTAATTTTCGAGTATCNGCGNAGTTGAGTTATGGAATAGTGCTNGAGGTGTTAGAAAAGAAAAGCAGATACGGNTCTTCTAATAGNGGGTCAGGAAAGCAAGTCAATGTTGAATTTGTCAGNGCCAATCCCACAGGNCCTCTTCACGCAGGGCATGCCCGAGGTGCCTGCTANGGAGATGCAATNGCAAATCTTCTTNAGTACGTGGGGTNCAGNGTTCATAGNGAGTTCTACATGAATGATAGAGGNTTACAAATGANNGCNTTTGGNAGATCNCTNGAGGCCCGAAAGAACAATGAATCTCTCCCNGAGGACGGATACGGAGGCGAATATGTAATTGAGTGGGCNAAAGAGATGCCTGCAGGCTTAGCTCTGGAGGAAATTATTACCTGGGGTTGCGAGTTCGCTAAAANTGATCAGCAAGACACNNTAAGNGAGNTNGGCATCTATTTTGATACCTGGTTTAGCGAAAAGTCNATGATTGATAATGGTGAGATTGATCGAGTCCTTGNNAATTTAGCTGAAAAGGGAATGGCATACGAAAAGGATGGAGCCACTTGGCTATCTTCGGTTGAATTCGGTGACGATAAAGACCGAGTGNTAATAAAAAGCGATGGCGAATATACNTATNTAACTCCNGATGTTGCGTANCACAGAAATAAATTTGAACGATCTGATTGGTTGATAAACGTTTGGGGGGCAGATCACCACGGCTACATAGCACGGATGAAAGCTGCCATGCAGGCATTGGGGTATGACTCNGATGCNCTCACAGTTCAGGTAACGCAACTCGTCAAGCTTCTTCGGGCTGGGGAGGAAGTTAAACTCTCCAAACGNCAAGGTGACATTATTGAACTCNGAAGCATAATTGAGGAGATAGGTGCTGATGCGACTCGATTCATGTACCTCCTACAATCGGTTGATTCAAAACAAACATTTGATCTGGAGTTAGCAGCATCTCAAGNGATGGATAATCCCGTTTATTATGTCCAGATGGCTTATGCAAGACTTTGCTCAATCGAACGGAATGCAAATGAGCATGGTTTCGATTTTGAAATACTTCCAATTGATCAACTAAGTGTCTTGGGGCATCAACGAGAAATGGAGATTATTCGTGGACTTGAAATTCTTCCAGAAGCTATAGACCTCGCTGCACGCGAACTGGCTCCACATAAANTAGTCACATGGGTTAGAGACTTCGCTAATTCCATTCACGGCTTTCATCATGATTGTTATGTCATCGGTGACGGTATCAGTGAAGAATTAACAAATGCGAGACTTAATCTGGTAGTAGCATCCATTCAGGGCCTAAAAGTTGGCCTTGACCTATTGGGCGTTAGCGCCCCAAACAAAATGTAGGACTAGCAATGGCTGAGAGAATTTCAAGAGCCCTATTACCTGACAATACTTCTGTAGCCGATGATGGCATGGCTATGTTTGGCGGAGTGCGAGTTGACGATCTGGTAGCCCAATTTGGGACACCACTCTTTGTGTATGACGAAGACCATATCCGTAGAAGATGTCAAGAAGCTGTAAAAGCCTTTCCTGATGGCGTGTCCTATGCCTCAAAAGCTTTTTTATGTAAAGCGATAGCAAAGCTGGTTCATGAAGAGGGAATGGGTCTTGACGTAGCGACAATAGGTGAAGCGTATATCGCCCTTCAATCAGGAGTGCCCGCAAGTGATCTAACGTTGCATGGCAACAACAAATCAATGGAAGAGTTACGCTACGCAGTGGATAACGGAATTGGCAAAGTGGTAATTGATAGTTTCGACGAGATCGATAAGATTGAGCACCTTTATGCAACAACAAAGACACCGATCAAGGCTTTGGTTCGGGTTACACCTGGTGTTGAAGCCTATACTCACAAATATGTAACCACCGGACAAGTTGACTCCAAGTTCGGCTTTACTGTCCAGAATGGGCAAGCCGGTAAGGCCATTGAAAGGGCTAGGTCCTCAGGCGCAATTGACCTTATTGGTCTCCATGCCCATATCGGGTCACAAATTTTTACGAGTGATTCCTTCCGCAAATCAACGGATATTCTCGTCAAACTGGCTGAGCATTTTGGGCTTCCCGAACTTTGTGTGGGAGGTGGTTTAGGAGTCCCATATCTGAACGATGAATCCTCCATACCTATCTCTGAGTGGGGGGCCATCGTCCATGACATAAGTAGCTCATCGTCTGCAACGCTTAAAATAACATCAGAACCCGGGAGAAGTATTGTCGCATCTTCAGCAGTGACCATATACACGGTCGGAACTATTAAAGAGATAGAAGGTGTAAGAACATACGTCGCAGTTGATGGAGGAATGCACGATAACCCAAGGCCAGCTTTATACGGAAGCGACTATGAAACGTTCTTAGCTCGATCAATCAATGAACCTCGAAAGCAAAAGATAACTCTGGTCGGCAAGCACTGCGAATCAGGAGATGTCCTTGTAAAGGAAGGCGATATTCAAGATGACCTTGTGGTCGGTGACTTGTTGGTCACGCCAGTCACAGGAGCATATGGGCATTCCATGGGGTCAAATTACAATAAAGTTCTCAGACCCGCAGTAGTGTTTGTTCAAGGCGGTAAATCACGCTTAGTTCTCCGCAGAGAGGAACTTTCCGATCTTCTCAATAGTGATGTTACTTAAATCTCAGCTGTAAGTTCCCATTATCTGCTTATTCCAAATCAATAAATTAAATTAAACTTCTGTCTGTCCTCATGTAACTTAGAAGAATGGGCGAAAGTCGGATACGCATAGGCCTCCTTGGGTATGGAACAGTTGGATCAGCATTTGTTGACCTGCTCGAAAGTCAGAAATCAACAATCTTGTCGAGGACCGGACTTGAGTTAGTCGTAACTCACATAGCAGTAAGTGATCTGAACAAAGACCGCCCCGGCTTGGATACCCAAACGGTGCTCACCGATAAACCCAGCGAAGTTATTGAAAATAATGAGGTGGACCTTGTTGTCGAGCTCATGGGAGGTTTGTTGCCAGCTAGAGACTTAGTTAAGGCAGCTCTTGAGAAAAATAAGCCAGTAATCACAGCTAACAAGGAGTTGCTCTCTAAAGAGGGGAAATATCTATTTATGCTGGCGGGCGAAAGAAATGTCGATCTTCTTTTCGAAGCAGCTGTTGCTGGAGGTATTCCTCTGATTCGAGTCCTTCGTGAGTCACTTTTGGGCGAGCCTGTTGAAAAGATCATGGGGATCGTTAATGGCACCACAAACTATATTCTTTCTCAAATGGAAGAAAATGGTATGCCGTATAGTGAAGCGCTATTGGAGGCACAAAAGCTGGGTTATGCAGAAAGTGACCCCACGGCTGACGTGAGCGGACAAGACGCAGCATCAAAAGCGGCAATTATCGCAATGGTTGCTTTTGGCGCTGATGTATCACTTGATGATGTGCTCTTTGAGGGTATTCAAAATATAAGCAGCGCCGATGTGGCTTTTGCTAGCAGAGCAGGATGCGCTATCAAACTTCTAGCTATGATCTCAAAACATGGGCACGAACTAGAGGTGCAGGTTTACCCAGCGTTACTGCCAAATAGTCACCCTTTGTCCTCTGTTAGAGATAGCTTTAATGCCGTCTTCGTCGAGGGGACTGCAGTTGACAGTTTGATGTTGTTCGGTCGAGGAGCAGGAGGGATGCCGACAGCTTCTGCTGTACTCGGTGATGTGATCGATGCGGCGCTGAACCTTTCAAATAAAACTTATAGAGGCATGGAAGACTTGAAGGAGGTTTCACTTCTTCCAAGTGGTGAGCAAAAGTCCGCTTATTATGTCAGTGTCCAAGTTGTAGATGAACCGGGCGTTTTGGCAACTGTGGCTTTAGTATTTGCAAAGAGTGACATATCTATTCAAACAATGGAACAGGAAGGAATGGGCAGAGAAGCACATCTTGTCTTTATCACTCATGAAGTTGAAGAGAGTAGGTTAGAGGATGCTTTATCTCAACTTTCAAACTTATCTTGCGTAGAAAAGCTTGGCACTGTTATTCGAGTTCTAGAAGCATAAATGCGTTACGTTAGCACGAGAGGTAAATCCCCTGAGGCAAGTTTCAAAGAGGTTCTTCTTAGAGGTCTTGCTCCAGACGGAGGACTCTATCTACCAACCAAATGGCCTCAATTCAAAGTAAACGAATTAAGAAAAGTTCTTGGTGACGACTTTAGTTACCAAGCCTTAGCATCTGAAATCATTTATCCATTTACTAAAGATTCGATAGATAAGGATGAACTAAGCGAGCTAATTCATCGCGCTTATGGCCCTTTTAGCGCTGAGGATATTGTTCCCATGAAATGCCTCAATAGCAAACTTTGGATTGCAGAACTGTTTCATGGACCAACGTTAGCTTTTAAAGATATAGCCTTGCAGTTAGTAGGTGAATTATTTGAAAACCAACTTCAAAAAGAGTCTGAGAACATAACGATTGTTGGTGCTACGTCAGGAGATACCGGGTCAGCCGCAATAGAAGCTTGCCGTGATCGGGAAAATATGGAGATATTTATATTGCATCCACACGGGCGCACCAGTGAAGTGCAGCGAAGACAAATGACATCGGTTCACTCAAAGAATGTATTCAATATCGCTATTGAAGGAACCTTTGATGACTGTCAGGACCTAGTTAAAGATATGTTCGCAGATGTTGATTTCAGTACCCGCATCAATATGTCAGCTGTTAACTCAATCAATTGGGCGAGAGTGATGACTCAAATCGTTTATTATTGGTGGGCATCAATGCAAATCACCAATGACGGAATAGTCAATTTCTGCGTGCCAAGTGGAAACTTTGGGAATATATTTGCTGGGTTTAGCTCACACAATATGGGATTGCCTGTAGAAAGGTTCATAGTGGCTTCGAACCGTAATGATGTTCTTGACAGATTCTTCCGTAATGGCGACATGGAGTTGCGAGACGTCGCTCCCACGTACTCACCGTCAATGGATATACAAGTGTCCAGTAACTTTGAGCGATTGCTGTTTGAGGTATTTGAGCGAGATGGGCTCCGAGTGGAGCAAGCTTTTAAAGCGTTGAGATCAAAAGGTAGTCTTTCTGTCAGTGGAAACATCCTCGCAGGAATTCAAAGAAAATGGGCAAGTTTTAAAGTTTCTGATAGCGAAACTCTTGCGAGGATTAAGAAAATCTCAGAAGAATATGGTTACGTGGTCGACCCTCATACAGCTGTCGGTATTGAAGCTGCCGAGAGGCATGCGGGGGTATCGCAAGCACCAATAATTTCTTTAGCAACTGCTCATCCGAGTAAATTCCCTGACGCAGTTGAAGAGGCTAGTGGTATTTCTCCAACCCTTCCGAGTCATCTCAGTGACTTATATGAGCGAGAAGAGTCATATGAAATTTTGCCAAATGATGAAGGGGCTGTGAAGAGCTACATACTTGCGCAAAGAAAAGGTGAATAAAATAAGATTCTCGACCTGTTGCTGAATGAGCCTACTTTCCGATAAAGTCACCTTGTCGGGACGCTTATGGCAACGAACTAGGCTGCATCTCCTTGTGCAGTTTGACGAAGTTCTCCGACGAAGAGGCTAAAGAAGCGAACACGCTACTCGTGACAACGTAGATTGAAGAGGATAATGACAACTGAATCGCCAGATCGTAAAGACCTTGAATCGAAAGATAAGGATTCCCTTGTGGCTATCGCAAAAGCTATGGGTGGGAAGCCAACGTCTAGGTCAACAAAATCNGATCTTGTGGACATAATTATNGAATTGGCAGGTGGGGAAAGTTCNGCCAATAATCAGTCCGAAGACGATAACTCCGCAGCTAGCGCCTCCTATTCTGCGGATCCCATGGCAGANGCTCGAGCTGAAGCAACCCNAGATACAAACACAGCTAATGGTAANGAAGAGAATAACGGACGGAAAGGACGNAGAAAGGGGAAAAGCAAAGAAGCTATGGAAGAATGGGCAGGTGATCCTGTAACAGCGGAGGGGCACTTAGATCTTCGAGATGACGGGTACGGGTTTTTGCGGGTAAATGGATTTCTTCCAAGCAGAGATGACGTCTATGTGCCTGTAAAATTCGTACGTCAATATGGTCTTCGNAAAGGAGATCANCTTCTTGGCGCATTTCGTCCTGCAAATCGATCGGAAAAAAATCCAGCTTTGCTCCAGCTGGACGCAATAAATGGAATCCAAGTTGATGGTGCACTAGACCGACCAGACTTCGCAGATCTTACTCCTGTGTATCCAAATACAAAACTTAAATTGGAGCGCCCCGAGGACCCAGAAAACGTGACCTCAAGATCCCTAGATTTAGTAGCACCAATTGGCAAAGGACAAAGAGCTTTGATTATCGCTGATTCAAGATCAGGTCGAGAGGAATTAATTAAAGAAATATCGCAATCAATTGAAAGTAATTATTCAGAAGTCAAACAGCTCGTATTGTTAGTGGATACCCCTCCGGAGCAAGTGACAGACATGAAGCGTTGGCTAATCAAATCAGACGTAGTCGCTTCAACATTTGATCAATCACCTGAAGAGCATGTTGCAATAGCGGAATTAACTATTGAANGAGCAAAAAGAATGGTAGAGCTGGGTGAAGATGTCGCCGTGATCATAGACGGAATGACTTCTCTAGCCAGAGCTTATAACCAAATCTCAAATAACAACGGCAGAAGCAACTCGAGCGATTTTGATGCGTCTGCTTTATATCTCCCCAAGAGGTTCTTTGGCGCTGGCAGAAAGCTTGAAGANGGCGGTTCACTCACNGTCATAGCAAGCGTTATGAGCGGGACGACCTCGCGTTTAGACGAAATGCTAGTTCAAGAACTTCAGGGAGGAAGCACCTCAGAAATTTATCTAGCGCAGGAANTCTTTGATGCTAACGTAACGCCNGCACTTGACTTAAGAAAATCTAACACTCAGAATGAGGAATCTTTCAACACGGAAGCGGAACAAGAAAATTTATTGCGATTACGAAGCAAGATACGAGAAGCTATTGCAGCAGGCTCACCAACCGATGGCATGAAGTATCTGATAGAGCAGATTTCGCAAACAGATGATAATTCTCAGATCCTTGATAAGAGTGCATAGAAAGAATTGCCTCTTGGGTGCATAAACTGAGGTCCAAAGATACGCTANAAGCACAAATTTGTATGGAGTTAGAATGAAAGCAGATATTCATCCCGAATANAGGGCAGTTGTATTCCAAGACACCTCTTCTGGTGAATCTTGGATCACACGATCCACCATAGAAACAGACGAAACAATCAGATGGGAAGATGGTGAGGAGTATCCTCTTGCGAAGGTGCCTATCTCCTCCACAAGCCACCCATTCTTCACAGGAACAATGACAATTGTTGATACTGCTGGTCGGGTTGAGCGCTTTGAAAAGAGATACGGCAAGCGTAAACGCTCATCGGATTCCGAAGAATAAATACCAATAGCACCGCTAAAGCAATGGTTGACTCCACTCAACTTGAGCGTTTGAATGTTGCCAAAGCGCGCGCTCTGGTCGAAAAGACATTTCCGAACCAAGACTTTGAAGTAGAAGTGAAAAATTCGGCTGTGCTGATAAGTAATCAAGAGACCATCTTCGTGTACGCCAAAAATGAAAAGATTTCAGCGCTAGCAATAGCGCTCACAATCACGGCTCGTGAAGATTCCTGGAACTTGATCCTTGATGAGCCTGACGACAAAGTTTCGACACAAATTGCAGGACTTCAAGGTGATTGTAGTCTTTGGATTGTTGATGATAATTCTTTGGCTCCTCACCCTCAAAGAAGTTCAGACGAACTTAAGAGCCAATCGGTAGATCCGCTCATACGAAGCTTGCTNGAGAAAAATCAATGTGTCGTCACTTTCGAGAACGGAAAAGTCAAAGGAGAACTTAAAGGTCTTTCAATTGCTGAGGTAGTCACAGGGCCCGACGGCGAGAGTCACCTTGAGGTTGGTGTCGGAACCTACGATCGAGAAGCCCACAAAATAGTAAATTACAACGAGCCCGTTGAAACAACATTGGAGCGCATTAGTCAAGAAGTTTCTAAGTACCGCAATAAAGACAGTGTTGTCCACCCGCTCAATAGAGTGGCGAGACCAAATTGGCTCATCCATGAAGTTATGAGTACTGGTTCTGAAATTGGTGTGAGAGATATAAAACGCGTTCCATGTCCGATAGAACCAATAAGCATTTCAGATTCTCTTCCTGCGTCAGCTATCGCAAAGAAAAATAATCAACTCATCCTTCTGACCGCTTATACTGGCGCCGACTTAGAAGCAGTCCCGGTAGCAGCTCAGCTACTCAATTCTTATCCTGCAGATGAAATCTGGTTCTTGCACCCACAAAAGGACGACTATTCTGCCATCAGGCGTCAAGCAGAACACCTAAAAGTTCCAACATCTTTCATTTCAGTGCCAGAGCCATGGCCTACTGCCCCTAGTATGAACCACTAAACTAATCACTGAACATAACAGTCCGAAAGCAAATGAGGCTATTCTCACTCCATGACAGATCTTCACGAAGAACTAGAACAGGAATTTCTTGATATACAAGACCGACTTGGTGATCAGGACCTGCTATCAGACCAAGTGGAGTACGCAAAGGTTGCTAAAAGATATAGCGAACTCGAAAATATAGTGAAATGTATTCGGGATATCAGGTCATCAAATGAAGATATAGAGACAGCCAAAGAAATGCTTACCGAAGCTGATGGCACCGATCGCGAACTCCTTCGCGATGAAATCAACGCAGCACAAATAACTCTCGAATCACTTGAAACGCAACTAAGGCAGCTCCTTATTCCAAAGGACCCAAATGAAAATAAAAATGTCATTATAGAAATCCGCGGTGCTGAAGGGGGAGAAGAAGCAAATCTATTTGCTCGCGACTTGTATGAAATGTACTCAAGCTTTGCAAGTAAGCGAGGTTGGAAACTAGAGGTGCTAAACAGCCAGCCCTCTGATATGGGGGGGTTTACAACAATTACGTTCATTTTAAAAGGTAACGATGTGTGGAGTAACATGAAATATGAAGGTGGACCTCACAGAGTTCAGCGGGTACCCGTTACCGAAACTCAGGGTCGCGTCCACACATCCTCGGCAACTGTTTCTGTCTTGCCAGAAGCCGATGAAATAGATATAAGGATTGAAGAATCTGACTTGCAAGTTGATGTCTTTAGGTCCTCCGGGCCAGGTGGGCAATCGGTAAATACAACGGACTCAGCTGTCCGAATAACTCATAAGCCGACAGGGATCATCGTGTCAATGCAAGATGAGAAGAGTCAGCTTCAAAACAAAGCCCGAGCGATGGTTGTTCTCAGGTCAAGGCTTCTTCAAGCTGAGCAAGAAAGAATACAAGCTGAGCAATCAGCTTCCCGAAAGGGCCAAATGGGCGGCGGAGGACGATCAGAGAAAATCAGGACTTATAACTTTAAAGAAAATAGAGTTACTGATCATAGGATAGGCCTTACCCTATACAAGCTTGACCGTATCCTCAGTGGCGATATCAATCAGGTGACAGATGCTCTCGCAGAAAATGAAAGAGCATCTCAATTGACGACTCTTGAAGATGATGAGTGACTCTCCGAAAATAAAACATGGACATGACACTAAAAACACGTGGGCAGAGTTGCTGGAAAGTAGTGTGTCTGCCTTAGAAACAAAGAATCTTCCCAATGCTCGTGTAGAGGCTCAGTGGATTCTAGAAATTGCATCTGGATATGGGCGAGAGGAACTGGTCTCAAATCTCAATACTGAAGCTTCAATATTGGGTGCGAAACACCTAAACAAAATCTTAAATAGAAGGCTAAGTGGTGAACCCATCCAATATGCATTGGGGTCGTGGTCATTTAGGCAACTTGACCTCCTGGTTGACAGCAGAGTTCTAATTCCAAGACCTGAAACAGAAATACTCGTCGATGTTGCTCACGGTTACCTAGGCAAATGCGATCGAGATGCACCTCTTCGGGTCTGCGACTTAGGAACCGGTTCAGGTGCCATTGGGTTGTCTATCGCTCAGGAACGCAATGATGTCGAAGTGTACCTAGTTGATAACTCATCTGACGCCCTTAAAGTAGCCTCCGCAAATCTGGCAGGGTTAGGGAACCATGCTGTGAAAGTGAAAGTCTTTGAAAGTAATTGGCTTGACCAACTTCCGGATGAATTAAAAAATTCGTTTCAGCTTATAGTGTCAAATCCCCCTTACATAGCCTCAGGAGAAGAGCTACCGCCAGAAGTAACTAACTATGAACCCCATCAAGCGCTCTTTGCTGGCGAAAGAGGAACCGAACATGTCGANTCAATATTATCCTCGGCCCCTGCATGGCTATCAGCGGGTGGAACAGTCATACTAGAAATGGCACCTCATCAGACTGATTACGCCGCCGAAATAGCANTAGGTCANGGTTATTCAGATGTGAAGATTACTGACGATCTAACTGGGAGAAAAAGGATAGTGAGTTGCACATGCAGAGACTAGAGCTATCTACTCAAGCTGATGGTGTCCTGGAAAGCGCAGCGAAAGCCTTGCTAGCAGGTGGCGTAGCAATATTTCCCACTGACACTGTTTATGGGATAGGAGCACTGCCTCAATATTCCGCAGCGCTTGAGCGAATTTATAAGCTAAAAGATAGGCCCCTAGGTATGCCGCTTCCGTTACTCATTAGCGACATCGCTCAAGTCAGAACTATTAGCTCGTTCGAAAGCGAAAGTCTGCACTTGCTCGCTAAAGCATTTTGGCCAGGTCCACTCACCTTGGTTTTGCCGGACGCCTCTAAACCATCGAACAGTTTTGTAGCTCAAGATGGGACTATTGCGGTGAGGAGCCCTGATCATGCGTTCATTCAATCACTTTGTAAGCTCGTGGGCCCGATTGCTGCAACTAGCGCAAATCTTCATGGCGAACCCACCCCACTCCAAATCTCAGGAATGCCAAAGGCTTTCGAAGCCGTTGATTTGATGATCGATGGAGGAGAATGTTCCTATGGAGCGGCCTCAACGATTCTTGATCTCTCTAAAGAACGTATAGAGGTTCTGAGAGAAGGACCAATTTCAAAAGACACAATCCTTAGCGCGCTAAAATAGTTTTCTAAAAGGGCTCCAAGGATCTGTTAAATCATCGCATCCTTAGCTAGGAGGAACTAGCTTCTACTATATGGAAAAGATTGCCGTGGGTTGTGATCATGCGGGTTACGCATTGAAAAGTGAGTTAGTTGGCTACCTAGAGGAATTAGGCTACGAAACATTAGACCTCGGAGCAAACAGTCATGACAGAGTAGATTACCCAGATTACGGGGCCGCAGTAGGTCGAGCAATAACAGAGGGCAAAGCAGATTTAGGCGTACTGGTTTGTGGAAGTGGTATAGGTATCGGTATTGCTGCAAATAAGATTTCAGGAGTAAGGGCTGCAACGGTTCATGATGTGACGTCGGCTCACCTTGCTCGCGAACATAATAACGCAAATATAATTTGCTTCGGAGAGCGCCTGATAGGTCCGGAAATCGCTCGTGAGTCGCTAGTTGCTTTTCTAAATGCTGAATTTCAGGGCGGCAGACATGCCGAACGTGTTCTAAAGATTAGCGATTTAGAGTCCTAAAGCCCAGCGAAGACTCAATAATTGAATCCAAGATCCNAATCTACAATTGATGCCGGTCGCTCATCGTAGTGGAAACTACGTCCTGAAAATTTAATCTGGGTAACTGCATTAATTCAAGAATTAAATCAGCGAAGTGATCTCTGGATAGAGAGGGTTATCTTGTAACAGTTTTGCGGATCTCTCTCTAGCAGAAGATTGCACAACATCAGAAAGTATGAACTTCGCTTTTGACGGGTCTCCAGAAGCGGTAGTTGCAGGGTCAACTGAAGTTAGCGTGGAGCAGATGATATCAGCTACTTCATCCATGTCCTCGCAGGACATTCCAATGCTTGTCAATGCTGGAGTCCCTAACCTAATTCCCGATGTATACCAAGCGCCGTTTGGGTCAAAGGGAATGGAATTTCGGTTTACTATTACTCCCGCTTCCTCCAATGCGCTTTCAGCTTGTCTTCCGGTGAGGCCGAAACTCCTAACATCGACGAGTACTAGATGATTTTCAGTTCCTCCTGTCACGAGCCTGCCCCCTCTCTTTTCAATNCCTTCGGCTAGCGCACGAGCGTTGTCCACTACTTGCTGAGCATATGATTGGAAGTCAAGTGATTTTGCTTCAGCAAATGCAACTGCTTTGGCGGCCATAATATTTGCTAAAGGGCCTCCAAGTACCATTGGGCACCCTTTGTCAATATGATCGGCTAATCCTGGCTCGTTGGAAAGTACGATTCCACCACGAGGTCCTCGTAAAGATTTATGCGTTGTCGACGTAACGATATGGGCATGGGGGATAGGGTCATATTCTTCAGTGAAAACCTTTCCAGCTACAAGACCGGAAAAGTGAGCCATGTCAACCATTAGTACCGCATCAACTGAATCTGCTATTTCGCGCATCTTGGCGAAATTCACTTTTCGTGGATATGCGGAATACCCAGCGACAATTATAAAAGGCCGGAATTCGTTTGCTAAAGCTTGTATATTTCCATAATCCAGTTGCTCTGTTTCAGGGTTGACACCATAAGATCTTTGGCTAAATAGTTTCCCAGAAATGTTCGGACGAAATCCGTGGGTAAGGTGACCTCCAGCATCAAGCGACATGCCAATCATTCTCTGATTTCCAAACGCCTTTCTTAAAGTTTCCCATTCATCGTCNTGTAAATCGTTGACATGCTTTGCATCATGATTTTTCAGAAAAGGGGCTTCAACACGGTGCGAGAGGAGCGCCCAGAAGGCTACTAAATTAGCGTCAATTCCTGAATGAGGTTGGACATAAGCATAATTAGCCCCAAATAGATCCTTCGCATGTTCGCAAGCGAGGGTCTCAACTTTATCAACAAACTCACATCCGGCGTAGAATCTATGCCCCGGAGTTCCTTCGGCATATTTGTCGCTAAACCAATTCCCCATTGCAAGGAGAACAGCAGGAGAAGCGTAATTTTCTGAGGCGATCAATTTGAGTTGACTACGTTGATTCTCAAGCTCCGCTCGGATGTAGTCAGCTATTTGTGGTTCACTTTGATTGATAACATCCAGTCCGAATTTAAAAGCCTTTGACTCTGGTGACAGATTCTGTGCATCGTCGTTTCCGCTCATAGTTCTCCTAGACAACTGTTGGACACCATGATTCTAGTTGATTTCTTTGACGGCGTGATAGCCATAGAAATATCTCTAAACACTAATATTTTGTAATTATTTCTTGTTGTTCTTTATCGAATTAGCAACACGTGGTGGTAGATTGCTTAAGGATTCATAGCAGTTTGCGATGTGGTAAGGAGCTACAAAGTGGTAGCAAAGTCAGTTAGAGCTCTTGAAGCGGCTGAAGACGGGGTCGTAGCTGCGTTTGAGTTAGTCTTAACCCCTGCTCTGTTCGCTTTCTTTGGTTACCTTTTGGACAAGTGGCTTGGAACTGGGCCAATACTTTTAGCGACATTAGGTGGAACAGTCGCAATATATGAGGTTTGGAAACTCTGGTACACGTATACGCAGAAAATGAAAACTTATGAAGAATCCCTTCCAGACGCGAAAGGGATAGATGACAAACAATAATGATGCGGCGTCTATCCCTCATGCTGCACCTGAACGAGAAGTGGCAACTGACATTTTTAGAAGAGGTCTCATTATCTCACCTGTGCTTCTTCTCCTAGCGCTAATTTTCTGGGGGTTGTCAGGCTTGTCATCCAGTGCTGTTAGTTTGGGAATAGTGTTAGCGAACTTCCTTGCGGGTGCTTGGATAATTGATTGGGCAGTGAAGATTTCCCCTCAGTTACTGATGAGTGCAGTACTAGGAGGATTTGTTTTCAGAATGGGAGTTATCACGGCCACAGTATTACCTATACGTAATCAAACATGGTTTGAAATCATGCCATTTGCCCTCGTATTAATTCTTTTACATTTAGGTCTTTTGATTTGGGAAACACGCTACNTTTCTGCCACTCTTAGGTATCCGGGTNTAAAGCCCCNCGAAAAAAGACAAAAGCGTAAAAAGAGTCTAGATTAGGAGCCGTGTTAAAAGTGAAGATTCTTGCACTCGAATTCCCTCCGGTCAGCCATCTCTTTGAGTGGCCAGATTTCGCATTCGAAGGAACTCCTTTGGCGATGAACAAGACCGTGCTCGTATACCTATTTGCATTTGCATTAACTTTGGGCCTCTTCTTGCTAGCTGGTTCAAAGAAAGGCTTAGTGCCACGCGGAATATCTCATGTCGCTGAAGGTGGAATCAATTTCGTTGAAGACAGCATAGTTGCACAAACAATGGGTCCTGATGGAAAGAAGTACGTTCCATTCCTCACCACCATGTTCTTCTTTATCTTCTTCTCAAATATTTTTGAGGTAATTCCCTTTATCCAGTTCCCAGCTAATGCAAGGATGGCTGTACCAATAGCCATGGCCTTAATGGTTTGGGTTATNTACAATTTCTTGGGAGTTAAGAACCAAGGTTTCTTTGGATANATAAAGAATAGCCTTTTCCCTCCAGGCGTCCCCAAAGCGCTTTANATAATCGTCACACCTATCGAGTTCTTCTCGGTATTTATTATTAGACCACTTTCGTTAGCGATTCGGTTGTGGGCCAACATGGTAGCTGGCCACCTCCTTCTCGTAACGTTTGCTGTNCTCTCAGCTACGCTGTGGGACAGCACTTATGTCGGNGCAGTAGCACCGGCTGCAATGCTAATCCTGATGACAGGCTTTGAGATTCTTGTTTCGTTTCTTCAAGCCTTCATCTTTACAATTCTCACCGCCGTTTATATGGGCGGTGCTATACACCCAGAACACTAGGAGATACAGTGCTCAGCTTAATTGCATCAACAATAAGTATCCTTGCCGCCGCAGTAACCGAGGGCGAAGGTCTAAAGGCTATAGGCGCAGGCCTTGGCTATGGACTTGCCGCTATCGGTCCTGGCGTAGGTATTGGAATAGTCGTCGGCGCAGCGATCGACGCAATGACCAGACAGCCAGAGTCTGCGGGAACGGCAAGAACAACAATGTTCTTGGGTATTGCGTTCACCGAAGCCCTTGCGCTAATCGGTTTCGTTGTGTTTATCTTGTTGCTCCCGTAAACCACATAATCACGAAGGTACAAATAAAATGAAGAAACGACTTATATTCGCTTCAGTGTTAGCCGGATTGATTTTAACATTTGGTCTAGGTGGAAACGCTATGGCGGCAGGCGAAAGCCTCGGAAAGTGTTCAGTTGATGACTACGTCGAGAAGTATGGCGAACTAGGTTTAACACCTGAAAATATCGCTCAAGAAGAAAATATCAATGCGATCGGCGAGATCTTCGACAGCTGTATAGAAGCTCCCAGCCCAATTATCCCTGAAATCAATGAGGTCATCTGGGGTGGCGGCGCATTCGTTGTTCTACTTGCTTTAATGCTATGGAAAGGCTTCCCTGCTGTTCAAAAAATCATGAATGAGCGGTCTGAGAAGATAGCTACAGATTTAGATGAGGCCGATAAGGCTAAATCCGAAGCACAAGCTGTTAAATCTCAGTATGAAGCCGAACTTGCAGATGCGAAATCAGCAGCGGCAGCAGTAATCGAGGAAGCTCGTCAACAAGCAGAAGTACTGCGCTCTGACCTCCAGCAAAGAGCCGAAGCTGAAATTGCTGAAATGAAAGAACAAGCTGCAGCAGATATTGACACTGCAAGAGAGAGAGCGATGGGAGACCTTCAAAGTGAAGTGTCCGAAATAGTTGTTGGGGCAGCTGAAAGAGTCGTTGAGGCAAATCTTGATGCGGAAGCTCAGGCACGCCTGATCGAAAATTACATCAACCAAGTAGGTTCTAACTAGGAACATGAGGAACTGATGTCAGACGAAAAGATACAAGGTTACGCCCGAGCAATATTGGCAGTAGCTTCAGCGGAAAGCAATGGAGCACAGATTGAAGATGAGATATACCGTTTCTCGCAAGTGCTTCAATCCTCTGAGGAATTAAAGTCTACTCTCAGTGATGCTTCCATACCTTCGGCGCGGAGGCAGCAAATAGTGGAGGACCTTCTTGACGGGCAAGCAACCCAAACCACTGTAGCACTCGTATCAATGATCGTAGCAGCAGGTATGGGAAGCGATATCAAAGCTATCGCTGACAGGGTAATTGGTTTGGGAGCAGAATCACGAGATAAAGCTGTTGCTGAGGTTTACTCAGTGGTTGATTTATCTTCTGACCAACAGCAAAGGCTGGCGGCTGCACTCAAGTCTGCAACAGGCAAGGATGTAGAAATGAAAATCATTATTGATGAATCAGTAATGGGAGGTCTGCTTGTGCAGATCGAAGATGAAGTAATCGATGGAACAGTCAGAACAAGACTTAAACAACTTCGAGAGGCGTTTTAGATATGGCAGAGCTCACGATAAATACACAAGACATTGCATCAGCAATCAGAAAAAACCTAGATGGCTTTGAGCCTTCTCTGGCATCTGGCCAAGTTGGTCGGGTTGTCGAAGTAGGGGATGGTATCGCCAGAGTCTCAGGTTTACCTGATGCAGCGGTTAACGAGATGTTGCAGTTTGAAGGTGGCATCGTCGGTTTGGCATTAAACCTAGATGAGGACACCATTGGAGCTGTAATTCTTGGCGAATCCACGGAAATTGAAGAGGGTCAGCCCGTCCGTTCAACAGGTGAAATTCTCTCAATGCCAGTTGGTGATGCAATGCTCGGAAGAGTAGTAAATGCTCTTGGTGACCCTATAGACGGAAAAGGCGCAATAACTGGAGCTCAATCCAGACGAATGGAAGTCCAGGCTCCTGGTATTACAGGTAGGAAACCTGTTCATGAACCGATGCAAACTGGCATTAAAGCCATTGATTCTTTGATTCCTGTTGGGAGAGGCCAACGAGAGTTGATCATTGGTGACAGGAAAACTGGAAAGACCACTATTGCCATTGACACGATAATCAACCAAAAGGGTTTGGGAGTTAAATGTATCTATGTTGCGATCGGTCAAAAGGCATCTACAGTCGCACAGACAGTAGCCACTCTTGAAGAATTTGGTGCACTTGAATACACAGTAGTAGTTGTTGCTCCTGCGTCAGACCCAGCACCCTTCAAATACCTNGCNCCCTACGCAGGTTGTGCAGTTGGTCAACATTGGATGGATAACGGTGAGCATGCACTTGTAGTCTATGATGATCTCTCTAAGCAGGCTGAAGCATACAGGCAGATGGCTCTACTCCTTCGCCGGCCTCCAGGACGCGAAGCTTATCCTGGTGACGTCTTCTATCTTCACAGCCGACTTCTTGAACGCGCTGCTAAATTGAGTGACGATCTAGGTGCCGGAAGTCTCACTGCACTTCCTGTAATTGAAACCAAGGCAGGCGATGTATCTGCCTATATCCCTACAAATGTTATTTCGATTACAGACGGTCAGATCTTCCTTCAAGACGANTTATTCAAATCNGGTGTACGTCCTGCAGTGGATGTAGGTATCTCAGTGTCTCGAGTCGGCTCAGCTGCTCAAATTAAAGCAATGAAGACTGCAGTAGGTACGCTCAAATCTGACTTGCAACAATTCCGTGAATTGGAATCATTTGCTGCTTTCGGTTCAGATCTTGATGCTGTCTCCCAAGCACAACTTGATAGGGGATACCGACTTACAGAACTTCTCAAACAAGGAATCAACTCGCCAATGAAAGTGGAAGAGCAAGTCGTATCCCTATTTGCAGGTACTCAGGGGTACCTTGACAATATTCCTGTAGATGATGTCGGCAGGTTTGAAGACGGCCTCTTAGATCTAGTCAAATCACAGCACTCAGGTCTGTTATCTGAAATAGTTTCCACGGGCGAAGTCGATGAAGATGCTCTAAATTCAATAATCACTGCATACGCAGAAAACTTTGAAACCTCAGATGGATCGTCTGGTATCTCTGTCGAAGCGCAAGAACAACCGGATGCAGACACCGAAATGGTTGACTCAGACACAACCCTCCCAGAGACTGATATAGCTCGGGGACAGGATAGCGAGGACTAACACATGCCGGGTGGTCAAGAGCGGGCACTCCGTAGACGGATCAATTCAGTCCAGTCAACGAAGCAAATTACACGCGCAATGGAACTCATCGCCGCTACTCGGGTAGTTAAGGCAATGACCAGAGCAAACGCTGCTCGCCCATACTCCACAAAAATGACCGGAGTCATTGAAGACCTTGCTGCAGGAGGTGTGGGTATTGATGACCCTCTACTAAGATCCTCCGAGACGGTATCTTCAATTGGTTTTGTCGTTATAACCTCTGATCGGGGTCTCGCTGGGGCTTACAACTCATCNGTGATAAGAGCAGCTGAGAAAGAAATTATGGCAGCTCAAACAGAAGGNAAAGAATACAAGCTCGTGCTCGTAGGTAAGAAAGCCGCCGACTACTTCCGTTTTCGAAATTACCAAATAGAAGCATCCTTTTCTGGAATGACTGACACTCCTTCATATGAAGATGCAAGAGACGTTGCTACAACAGTAAGAGATCTTTTCGTCTCAGAAGCAGTCGACCAAGTGATCCTTGCCTATCAAGAATTCGTATCAATGGGAACTCAACGGGTAGCGGTTCGGAAGTTCTTGCCCCTTGAGTCAATGCAAACTGTGGCAACCGAAGGAGGGGGGGATGCTGATTCACGTGCGCTCTTCGAATTTGAACCCTCACCTGAAGGAGTTCTATCAGCTCTCCTTCCCCGATACGTTGAATCTCGCCTTTACTCAGCGCTCCTTGATGCCTCAGCGTCCGAACATGCAAACAGGCAACGAGCAATGAAGTCAGCTACCGATAACGCTGAGGAACTCATTACAAAACTAAGTAGAGCGTTGAATAGGGCACGCCAAGATGCAATCACCACAGAAATTATGGAGATAGTCAGTGGCGCGG
Organism: Actinomycetota bacterium; assembly: GCA_002712415.1. GTDB lineage: Bacteria > Actinomycetota > Acidimicrobiia > Acidimicrobiales > UBA8592 > UBA8592. The sequence goes on from PATO01000015.1 coordinate 51,039, forward strand.
AAGCACTAGGGGACGGAAGTAGCGATGAAACTACTCAACACGATAATGACGACACACAAATAACAGTTTAACGATATAGATATATTTGCCTAGGAGCAGAAATGACAGTAACAGAATCAAACACAACAACTAAAGATGGAAAAGTAGTCTCCATAGCTGGTCCAGTTATCGACGTTGAGTTTCCAGAGGACTCTTTGCCAGAAATTAATTCAGCGTTATCGTTTGACCTTATCGTTGATGGTGAGACAATCACAGTTCTTGCAGAAGTCGCCCAACAAATTGGTGACAGCAGAGTACGTGCCATATCCCTCAAACCAACTGACGGGCTTACCAGGGGAACCATTGTTCGCAATACAGGTGCTGGCATTCAAGTACCAGTAGGTGACGTAACTCTGGGACATGTCTGGAATGTTATTGGGGAACCACTTGATGTTGAACCAAGTACGCTAGATGTGGACGAAAGATGGGAAATACACCGTCCGGCACCATCATTTGACAGTCTTGAACCATCAGCAAAAATGTTCGAGACCGGAATTAAAGTTATCGATCTTTTGACTCCATATAAAGAAGGTGGAAAAATCGGCCTATTTGGTGGTGCTGGAGTAGGGAAAACCGTTCTCATCACCGAGATGATTAACCGAGTAGCGACTCAGCACGGCGGGGTCTCCGTTTTTGCCGGAGTAGGAGAGAGAACCAGAGAAGGTACTGACTTATTCCTTGAAATGGAAGAATCAGGAGTGCTTGACAAAGCGGCTCTAGTTTTTGGTCAAATGGACGAACCCCCTGGCGTTCGGCTAAGAATTGCCCTAGCTGGCGTAACAATGGCCGAGTATTTCCGCGATGTTCAAAATCAAGACGTATTGCTGTTCATCGATAACATCTTCCGATTTGTCCAAGCAGGTTCGGAAGTATCTACACTTCTCGGACGCATGCCATCTGCAGTGGGTTACCAACCTACACTTGCAGATGAAATGGGTGAGTTGCAAGAGCGAATCACTTCAACACGTGGGAAATCCATAACATCTTTGCAAGCTGTATACGTGCCTGCAGATGACTACACGGACCCGGCACCATTTACCTCCTTCACCCACTTTGATGGAACAACTGAATTGAGCAGGGACATAGCGTCACTCGGAATTTATCCAGCTGTAGATCCGCTAGCTTCAACGTCAACAATTCTTACACCTGAGGTTGTCGGCGACCGACACTACAATGTAGCTCGTCGGGTTCAAGAAGTACTTCAACGGTACAAAGAGCTCCAAGACATTATCGCTATTCTCGGGCTGGACGAACTTTCTGAAGAAGATCGAGTAACTGTTGACCGTGCTCGAAAAGTTGAAAGATTCCTCTCCCAACCTATGTTCGTTGCTGAGGTATTCACTGGGCAACCNGGTGTGTTCACTAGTATTGACGACACTGTATCTTCATTTGAAGCTCTAGTACAAGGAGATCTTGACCACCTTCCTGAGCAGGCTTTCTACATGGTAGGAGGAGCTGAAGAAGTGGAAAGAAAAGCTGCTGAACTCGAGTCAAACGCCTAACAATATTTCACACGATTGGATCAATACTCATGTCATTGCGAATAGAGCTAGTTTCACCGGAGAGGGTAGTCTTTGAAGGAGATGCGGAGCTTGTTATCGCACGTACTAGTGATGGAGAAATCGGCTTTCAACCAGGGCACGTTCCATTTGTAGGAAATCTTGTATCATCCGTAGTGCGCGTAGCCCTCAGCGATGGCGGTGTGCAAAGAATAGCTGTGCACAGCGGCTTTGTGGAGGTTTCAGACAATCATGTGGCGCTTTTATGTGACGTTGCAGAGCTCGCTGAAGACATCGATGTTGAACGGGCTAAAGCGTCTTTAGATAATGCGAAGAATGACCTTGCTTCAGATCCTTCAAATGCCGATGCTGAGGCGGCTATCCATAGAGCTGAAGTTCGACTGGAAGCCTCAGCTGGAATTTAGTAGACCTTAGCCATTGGGCCCAGACCCAGGTTTCGAAAGTTTTGAATACTCTTCGTCACCCATGCGTGCACGGATAGCTGGCTCAAGGTCGGGGGCTCTGCGGAGCGTATGTCCTCCATCAACCGCAATATTTTGACCAGTTACCCACGAGCTTCCTGATCCTGCTAACCATACAACTGCGTCGCCTACCTCTTCGGGTTCTCCTACACGCCCTAACGGCATATTTTTCTTATAATCGTCAATGATATGAGGCATGTGCTCAAACATCATTGCCGTTGCTTCTGACTCTACGACGCCTGGACGAATTGAATTAATGCGAATACCAAATCCTCCCAGCTCGTCCGCTGCACTCCGGACGAGCATGTCAAGAGCTGCTTTGCTAGATGCATAAGCAGCTCTGAACCTTCCTCCAAGTGCTCCAGCTATTGAAGAGATCGCAATGATAGAACCACCAGATGAACGCATCGTCTCCGCAGCAGCCTGTATTGTATTAAANGCTCCTACCACATTGACTTCAAGAACAGATCGCAGCGTTTCATCGGTCATGGTTAAAAAAGGTCCCCCAGCCCCGATTCCAGCATTAGCAACAGCTATGTCTAGGACGCCCTCGTCATTCGCAGCTACTTCAACAGCATTCCTTACGGCCAGCGCATCAGTTACGTCGCAGCAAACGACCTTTATGTTACCTGACGAAGAAACAGACGCATCAAGCCTTTCAGCGGCTTCGTTTAGGACGTCTTCTCTTCTGCCTGCAATGGTGACTTGCGCGTTTGCTTCCATGAGTTTGGCAGCTATACCGAAACCTATACCCGTTCCACCCCCAGTAACTAGAGCTGTTTTTGACATCAAATCTGCCATAATCTGCCTCTTTCTAACTGTAATTAATGTCGCTAATAGCGTTCAATTTATCTTGCGCATGCTGGGCATTTATAAGCCGCACCGTTCCTGACTTAGATCGCATAACAAGGGACTGTGTTACAATCGTGTTGCGCTCATATTGGACACCACGAAGTAAATCTCCATCAGTTATGCCAGTTGCAGCGAAGAAACAGTTGTCCCCACTCACCAGATCATCTACGGTAAGAGTCTTTTCCAAGTCATATCCCTCCGCAATTGCAAGAGCACGTTCCTCTTCGTTTCTTGGCCAAAGTTTGCCTTGAAGTTCTCCTCCCATGCACTTAAGTGCCGCTGCTGCTATAACACCTTCAGGGGTTCCGCCGATTCCGAATAAAATGTCTGCTCCTGAATCAGGCCACGCTGTTGATATCGCTCCAGCGACATCCCCATCTGGTATTAACCGTATTCTGGCGCCAGCTTCTCGAAGTTCTGATATTAAGTCATCGTGTCTGGGTCGATCAAGAACAACAGCAGTTAAATCTCGAACAGACTCACCTTTTGCTGATGCGATTGCTTCTAAATTTTTTGTAGGCGATGCATTAATGTCAACAAGTCCTTTCGCTGACGGCCCTACAGCAATCTTCTCCATGTAGACGCAAGGTCCAGGGTCAAACATAGTGCCTTCTTCGCTGACTGCCAGTACAGCTATAGCATTCCCCCTTCCAAGTGAAGTGAGAGTTGTTCCATCGATCGGGTCTACCGCAACATCGCACTTTGGAGAGGAGCCATTCCCAACCTTTTCACCATTGAAGAGCATCGGCGCTTCATCTTTTTCTCCTTCACCGATAATGACAACCCCATCCATATTTACGCTACGGAGGACAAATCGCATGGCATTTACTGCGGCATCATCTGCGCCTTCCTTATCCCCCCTTCCCATCCATCGGGCCGCTGCCATCGCAGCAGCTTCAGTTACACGCACTAGCTCCATGGCTAGGTTTCGATCAGGTGATTTTGTTTCACTCATAACTACTCCAAATTTGTATAATCCAAACGCTACATCCGGCGTAGCCACAAAGCGAAGTATTACAGTGGAAACATCGCTTTTTCTCAATATTCAGTTCTCGACACGTTGAAAAAAGGTAATCCCATCTAATCTAAAATCATGCTCTTAGCTGAACTTGAAATCTTTCATTCAAGAACAAATGCTCCAACACGTCGCGTTGCACTTGGATACACCTATCTTCCGATACAGAAAGGGTCTGGGAACGGAGCGGTTTTGCTNGCAGGAATAGTTGCGCGATTTATTCCCAATATTGATGAAGATTTTTATGATGACTATAAAAAATTGCTTTATCAACTCCAACGTGGGGAAAGAATTTCTCAACCACGTCTGCGCCATAGGTTTCAAGAAGACAAAATCGGACTTGCTCGAACTGTCCACCAGCTTCGAGAATTTGAAGGAAAATATAGGTTCATCTTTGAATTGAACGAGGCAGCAGCTGAGCAGAACATTCTTGCTGCGGCTTATTCAATCAGTCAGTTCGCTTACAAAGACCGGCCGGCTGTTGTCAACCTGATGCTCAAGGCTGTTAAGTGGAGAGGTGAGGTAGGGACTGATTTCATTTCTTATTTATTGAGTCGTCATGATAAATTCGTCGCTGATTTAGGGCACGAAAGTTCGGAGAGTTGGGCATTGCAAGTTTTAGGTATTTCAAGCAGAAACCCTGATGATGAAGAGGTAAAAAAACAGTTTCGAAAGCTTCTACGCTCTACTCACCCTGATACTGGTGATGACGATATTAAGGTTGACGTTGCAAAGAGAATACAAGAGTTAACTGAAGCGAGAAGAATATTACTCCGGTAGTCAGACAGCGGGAAGATCTATGAAACCCAGAGGAATTATTCTTTTTCACGGTGCGGGCGGGAATAGAGATCACCCTGTTTTCCTTGAAATTGAGCGACAAAGCAAAATTCCAGTCCTCAGGCATAATTTCTCCTACCGCCAAGTAAGTGGCAAAAGACGACCACCGCCGAGAATAGAGAAAATCGTGAAAGAAATTGTTCAAGTATCTATTAATTTTGCTGATCTAAACGGAGTTCCTCAAAGTAGTCTAGTTCTCGGCGGAAGATCATTTGGCGGCAGGGCTGCTTCTATGGCTATAGCAGAAGGTTTGCCGTCCCGAGCTCTCGCTCTTTTGAGCTATCCCTTGCATCCACCAGGAAAAGTAGAGTCTCTTCGTATCAGTCACTTGCATAAAATCCGACGACCAACAATCTTTATCTCAGGTGATAAAGACCCGTTTGGTTCACCAGACTTACTTGAACACTATGCACGTAAGATTCCCTCCAAAGTTAATTTACATATTCTAGAAAAGGAGAATCATGATCCCAAAGAAAGCAAAACGATTGCTGGCTTAGTTATCAAATGGCTAGATACGCTTCGTTAAAGTCAATCATCAGGGTTAAGATCTTCGAGTTCTTGGTTTGCAGATTCGGGAAAGAGAAAATAGACAATTAGAACTACCAGTAAAGGGCCGATTGCTAAAATCGTAAAAGCCTCCCCAAAGCTATTAAACCGTTCGGCAAGGTCACCACATATCAATAACCCCAAAGCGCTACCGGTCACTGCTGTAAGTGATAAAAGACCGTTAACCTGACCGCGTCGTCCTGTCCCAAACATCTCCGCGCTATAGACGCCTAAAGATGGTCCAGCACCAGCCGAAATAATTCCAGCACTCATCGTGATTAGCCACATGCTAAAGCCACCGATGCTATAACTTGCTACCGTCAGTATCGTTCCTATACCTACTGCGATCATGGCAACAGGCTTCCTTCCTTTCAAATCTGAGACCTTTGAAGCTATAGCAACGCCAATAATTTGCGGTGTATAGGCAGTCAATAGGAAGAGCGATATTTTGGCAGCACTGAAATCGCGTTCGTCTCGAAGGAACTCATTTCTAAATTGGCTAGCGGGTGAGACAAATAGAAAAAGCAGGAAAGCAACTGAGGCGAGAAAGAGAACGCGTTTGATAATGATCTTTTGTTTTCTGCCGGTATTGAATTGGTGGTTTTCAATATGAGCTATAAACCGTTTACTTTCGCCAAGGTTTAGATGGATCCAGCGAATTGCTGGAAAAAATATTATCGCAGTCGCAAAAAGCAATCTCCATCCCTTTAGATGAATATCAGCAAGAAACAGGATCCAGACGGGTATCCCAGCCCCCAAACCCGCTGACAATGTTAGTAGACCCGCAATGTAAGCGCGACTACCTTTCGGAGCAGCTTCAGCTGCCATAATTCCTATTAAGATGCTGATAGAGGTAGCGAAACCTCGAGCAAATGATTGTGTAAGGCCCAAGATCCAAAGATTTGGAGCCACAGCGCTCAAAACTGCCAGAAAACACCCTCCATATAATGAGAATTCCAGCAGCTTCTTCCTTCCTCGATTATCAGCCAATGCCGTAATAAAGACTGTGAGTAATACACCAATCCGCACCGTAGCTAGAAGAATCCCTTGTGCTCTGTCTCCCGCTCCAAACTCTTCCGCTGCAAACGTAGCAGTTTGTCCGATTAGCGCACCTAAAAAGCCAGTAACAATCGCAGCAACGCAAAGTAAACTTACTGTTTGCGATGTCTGAGCATCGAAGCGATTCGGCGGCGCCCACCAGACGTTTAATTTCTTTGAGTGATTAGAGTTCTTTAGAGCCCGCTTCATCGGAAAGTGAAGTAAGTAATGCCAAAAGGGCGCCGATATTTTGTAGGAGAATGTTTCTGTTACTTCACAATCAGATTCCTTCATTTCAACATCTACTGTGCGTTGATAACTTATGAAGGGNCCCTCAGACAANTTGAAGATTCCAGGTCCTGCTTCGTATTCGCTGAACAACGAATTAGAGCGAGCGCAGATGATTTCTTTCAGCTCTTCGTGCTTTACCGAACGTTTNTACCTGAATATAGTCATGNTTATTTGATTAAACAGCTTTTCACTAAAGATCGCACTTTTGAGGAAACGATAATTACACGTAGCATAATTAGGTAATGGATCGCATTATTGTTAAACCAAGCGGACCTCTACACGGAGATGTTGAGATAAATGGAGCTAAAAACTCTGCACTAAAAGTAATGGCGGCTTGTTCGTTGGCAGAAGGCACTTTTTTTCTCACTAATATTCCTGATATCACTGATGTTCGTTTGATGTCTGAGTTATTAGTTTCACTCGGAATGACGGTAAGAAGCGTTGATACGAATTCACTTGAGATCACAAACCCTGGGAACCTGACGGCAGAGGCTCCATATGAACTGGTGGAAAAGATGAGAGCCTCCATAGTCGTATTAGGGCCCCTACTAGCGAGGTATGGAAAAGCTAGGGTTGCGCTACCGGGTGGGGATGATTTTGGCCCAAGGCCGATTGACATGCATTTACGAGGCCTTGAAATGTTAGGTGCAAAATTTGCATCAGAACATGGGTACATTGATGGCCATTGTGAGAGATTACGAGGCAGTCGCATTGTCTTAGAGTTTCCCAGTGTTGGTGCAACTGAAAATATTATGATGGCTGCTGTCTTGGCAGATGGCACAACGATTATTGAAAATGCGGCACGTGAGCCAGAGATAGCTGATCTAGCTTCTTTCCTTAATCGTATGGGAAGTAGTGTCCTAGGGGCTGGAACGTCAACGATAGTAATTGAAGGTGTGGAGAAACTCGGAGCTGTGGAACACGCCGTTGTCCCTGACAGAATTGAAGCAGCGACGTATCTCGCAGCAGTTGGTATCGCTGGAGGTGAAATCAATCTAGTCGGTGCGAGGCCAGACCACATGGATATGCTCTGCCAAAAAGTAGGTGAGATGGGAATGCGAATATCGGCTGACTCCAATGGATTGTGGGTTATGGCTAATAAAACACTAAAAGCAGTTGATCTAGCGACTCTCCCGTATCCGGGTATAGCTACAGACTACAAACCATTTCTTGTTGCGATGCTTGCAGTCTCCGAGGGTGTTGGGATAGTGACAGAAAATTTATTTAGCGGACGGTTTAGATATATTGATGAATTGATCCGCATGGGAGCTGATATCCGAACAGAAGGCCATCATGCAGTGATACGAGGTGTCGAGAACTTATCGGGGGCTCCTGTACGCGCTCATGACATACGAGCCGGGGCAGCGTTAGTGGTGGCGGCTTTGCGAGCGCAAGGCCAAACAGAGATACGTGATCCATCACATATAGATAGAGGTTATGAAAATCTTGTTGAGAACTTAAGTAGTCTTGGCGCCGATATTACGCGTGAGAATTAAATTTAATTCCGTTTCGCCCTTTTATTCGCTAGTTTCAACAGGCAGAAGAGAAGAATAATTGGGGCAACGACCATCAAGATCTCATCCCACCCTCCCTGATGCGCTAACAGATTAAAAAACATACCAGNCGACTCTACCCCCAGAGTTTTGGAGAACTAAATCAAAGGCGGCATTTCTCAAAAGGCTGTATTTACAGTGACCCCTCAACCTGTTCCTTGAGTAACTTTAAGTTCTTTTTCCAGATCAAAGCTAATAGGCGAGTTCCCACGGGGTTACGGAGTGGCCCCCCCATCCAAAACGGGAAGTGCAGAGTCTCCTCCCATGTAAAGAGAGTTTCATTGGAGTTAGTTTCCGCTAAAGAAAACCGGCCAGACCCAGTTACCAGACCCTCATGGCTTACGCCCATTGACTTCTCGTCAACCCACTCGGTAATTTCCATTTTGTCTTTAAGTCTGAAAGGTCCTACTTTTGTTGCGCAGTCAAACATAGTTCCAACGCCACTCTGTTTCTCGGTGAGAAAGTCAATACGCTCAGCGTCTTTCATCCAATTTACGTGGTCGCTAATATCCTTCACGACATCCCAAACTTGTTTTGGAGACGCTGCTATCTCAATACTGACGCATATAGTTGCCATAGGTAAACCATAGTTGAAGCAACAATAACTCAGTCAGAATTATTTAGTGATTTGCGACACAGTGACGTTATTTTCTTTTTTCAGTATTCTTAATATGTGATAGATGACATAACTTACATGGATAACGCCGCTTCTGCTCCCATCAGAGATGAAGTTATTGAAGCGATGCTTCCAGTATTAAGAGAAAACTATGCAAACCCATCCGGATCGCATTTAATGGCGCGAAAAGCTCTCCGTTTAATTGACGATGCACGGGACGACTTAGCAGGTGCGTTCGGATGCAAAGCACAAGATATTATCTTTACCTCAGGAGGTACAGAGTCGGATAACCTAGCTATCTTCGGAGTGCACTCAACGGTAGGTGGCACTGTGGTTTGTTCTGCTACCGAACATCACGCTGTACTTGAACCCACAATGTCAGTAGGCGGCAAAGTCGTACATGTAGAACGAAACGGAGCCTTAGACCTAGATCATCTCTCAGATACGATCAATGATGAAACAACATTAGTTTCAATCGGTTTAGTAAACGGAGAAACAGGAGTAATCCAAGATCTCAAAACAATCGTCTCTATCGTAAAAGAAGCATCACCAAAGGCTCTAATACATACGGACGCTGTGCAAGCAGTTCCATGGCTTGATATGCAAATAGCTGTAGAACACGCAGACCTGATCAGCGTAGCAGCACATAAATTTGGGGGACCAAAAGGTGTAGGAGCATTAATAGCTAAAGATCAAACAAAAGTTTCGTCACTACAGTTAGGCGGCGGCCAAGAAAAAGGTCTCAGAAGCGGAACTCACAATACGCCAGGAATAGTTGGCATGGCTGCCGCAGCAAGGGCTACCGCCGACACAAAAGAAGCAGATATCGCAAGAGTTGCTTCACTAAGGAACAATCTTGCAGATTCCCTTCTAGAAATTAGTGATACTTTCGAAACAGGAGTTCGCTCAAATGGCGATGGAAGCATTGACCGGACAAACAAAGTAGCAGGATCCTGCCATCTTTGCTTTGCTGATATAGAAAGCGAAGCTTTGCTCTTTTTGTTAGAACAATCAGGTGTATTCGCATCGGCAGCATCATCATGCTCAAGTGGCGCACAGGAACCTTCTCACGTTTTGTCTGCAATGGGTTATCAACGTGAACTTGCAAGGGGTTCGTTGCGGTTATCTCTAGGATATAGAAGTACACAAAACGATGTNGATAGAGTACTAGAAATACTCCCAAATGCGATACACAGACTACGGAGCTTAGGATCATGAAAGGCAAGCAGAAAATTCTCGTCGCAATGTCGGGAGGTGTTGACTCTTCCGTAGCAGCAGCTGTGCTCCTTGAACAGGGATATGAAGTCGTCGGAGTGACGATGAAATTATGGGGTGGCACTTCTGATACTGGATGTTGCTCAGTCTCCGATGTAATTGATGCACGAAGAGTAGCCGACCAATTAGGGATACAGCATCACGTCTTTAATTTTGGTGATGAGTTTGATGCTCATGTAGTAGACCCATACGTTGAGGCCCATAAGGCAGGTGCAACACCAAATCCATGTATTGAATGCAATAGGCATGTTAAATTTGACAAGCTTTTTCGTCGAGCCACTGCTCTTGGCTTCGAGCTAATAGCTACCGGCCATCATGCCCAGATTATCCAACAGCCTGAAGGTTTTCGTCTTAGTAGATCAGTGGACCTGAGGAAAGACCAGTCATACGTTTTGCATATGCTTAGCGAGAAGCAACTCGCCCGGCTTCAACTACCCATAGGTAATCTCACGAAAGCTCAAGTTAGAGAGATAGCAGCGTCGCTATCATTACAAACTGCTGGAAAGGCCGATAGTCAAGATGTCTGTTTTATCAGTAGAACTAAAGGTGGGAGACAGCGATTCCTGGAGCAGTATATGACGATGACGCCAGGGCAAGTGATTGACTCCCAGGGGAATAGAATCTCTAACGTGCCTGCAGTGCAGATGGTAACAATAGGTCAGCGCAAAGGTTTAGGAATCTCAGGGGAAGGCCAGCCTCGGTATGCGGTTGATGTAAATGTAGAATCTGCCATCGTAACTGTGGGTCCTAAATCGGACCTTTACTATGAAGAAACACCAATTACTGATATCCAATGGATTGGAGAACCGGTTACTAGTGCGCTTGATATTCAAACAAGCGCTCACGGTCATACAGCTAGAGCAAAAATTGCAGATAAAATCTATTGGGAAAAGCCGCACAAAAAAGTAGCCTCAGGTCAATCAGCTGTGTTCTATGAGGAAGACACGGTCGTGGGATCGGGAATCGTTGGCAAATTATAGAACCGCAATACTGCGTGATGATGCCATTTCTAAAGTTACCGAAAGCATAGAAGGGCTTACTAAAAATGAAGTGACCTCATGAACCTCTGGAGGAGCTAGCGGGTTCATTTGTAGGGATAAATTAGCAGGCTCATGCAGCTCAACTTCTAAACTCATTCCAATACTTGACATCGTGAGATCAAGTCCATCGGTTGATGCTAACGCAGGACCGATACCTTTAATCATTGACTTTCTAATAAGAAAAGGGTCAGCAAGAACCATATTGTCGTGTAGGACAATCCCAGCTGGCACAAACACGAGCCACCTCTGCGAAAGCGCTGCTAAAGAGCGGTAAGAAAAGTAACTCAAACCTGAACCTATCGTAAAGACGATAAATCCAAAAACATATTTTTGTGAAGAGAGAGAAATGATTGAGAAAATTAAACTCGAAGCAACTACTATCCAGGCCAAAGGGACGGGGCCGAGTAGTAAGGGGCCAGGAGCCCTGAGAGGTATGCGTACTTCATCTCCATATGCTGACCCATTGATAAACCAAAACCCAATTGACGGCAAAAGACTTATTGAGAAGCAGATAGCAGAACAAAAGAGCAGCAAAATAGATGAAGCGTTCATTTCTGCTTCTATCGAACTCCAAATAGAAGCCACTACAGAAATAGGCACTACGACTCTATAAACGGTGAGTAGACTGGCACTAGGAATTAACGAAATCAAGAGAACGATGGACCAGAGGATCCATAAACTCAGAGCAACAGCGGTTTGAACAGATCCACTTTTGCTACTGAGAGCGGAACCAAAGACTTCATACCCCAATAAAGGAATTGGAATCCATGCCAAACGAAATACATATATCCAAGAATTCTTCTTCACATAAAGAATTTTCGCAGTATGCGGGGTTCATTGCTAATCCGTACGCCGAGATAACTGGAAATTTACTACTGTGACAGACGACGATTTAATACGCATTCAAGAGCTAAGAACTGAAATTAGAAAGCACAACGTTGCCTATTACGATTCTGACAACCCCTCAATAAGTGACCAAGAGTGGGACCATCTGATGAGGGAGCTAAGAAATCTCGAATCAAAATACCCCGAGGCATACGACCCTACATCGCCTACCGAGAATGTCGGCGGCACCCCTTCACAAATCTTTGCTCCAGTGCAACACGCAGTTCCAATGATGTCTTTAGATAACGCGTTTGATGACTCAGAACTTGACCAGTGGGTCAAAAAAATCGAGCGCAGATTAGAAAGTAATACCAGCATCAGCGAATTTTGTTGCGAACTGAAGTTTGACGGACTAGCAATTTCAATTCGTTACGAAGATGGGAAGCTAGTTCAGGCTGCTACAAGAGGCGATGGATCTATTGGAGAAGACGTAACCCATAATGTGTTAACCATCAGCGATATACCTAAATATATTAAAGGCGCACCGCAAGTACTGGAAGTTCGTGGTGAAGTGTACCTTCGTATCAGTGAATTTGAGAAACTTAACAAGAAAGCTGAGCAGTTGGGCGAGAAGACCTATGTCAACCCTCGAAATGCCGCAGCAGGTTCAATACGTCAAAAGAATTCAGCAGTGGCTGCGCAGCGGAATTTATCCTTTTGGGCTTACCAAATAGGTCGGATATCTGGTGGACCTGCTCTTGAGTCACATTTCGGGACACTCGAATACTTGAGCTTGCTCGGGTTTCCCGTGAACCAAAATGCGCAAAGGGTTACAACAGGAAAGGAGGGGCTTAGAGCGTATATTAATGAGTACAGGCAAAAAAAATCTGACTTTGACTATGAATTTGATGGAATAGTCATAAAGGCAGACTCATTGCAGATTCAAGAAGAATTAGGTGCAACGGCGAAAGCTCCCAGATGGGCCTTGGCATTTAAATTGCCACCAGAAGAACAGACAACCAAACTTTTAGATATTGAAGTTTCAATTGGTGCTGCTGGCTCGGCAACGCCATTTGCAGTGCTTGAACCAGTGTTTGTTGGTGGAGTTACAGTCTCCACTGCAACATTGCATAATTCGGACCAAGTTAGGGAAAAGGATGTACGCCCTGGGGACACAGTCATCGTTAGAAGAGCTGGCGAAGTAATCCCAGAAGTCTTGGGCCCTGTTCTTGATAAACGCCCCATTGGCCTTCCACAATGGAAGTTCCCAACAAGTTGTCCATCGTGTGGCGCTGATCTAAGCCGGCCTGAAGGCGAAGCAAGACATAGGTGTACCAATTATTTCTGCCCGCGACAAGTTAGAGGCAGGGTAGAGCATTTCGCACAAAGAACAGCTATGGATATTGAGCATCTAGGGGAACAAACAATTGATCTCTTTGTCACTGAGGGGTTAATGAATGATGTCGGTGACTTGTATACGCTTGATTTCGAAAGGATTCAATCATTTGAAGGTTTTGGGGAAATGTCTGTGAATAATCTTCAGCGAGCTATTGAATCTTCAAAGTCAAAGACACTTGCGAATCTAATTTTTGGCCTCTCAATACCACACGTTGGAAGAACAAACGCAGACTTACTTGCTGTGTCGTTTAGGCATCTCGACTTGATAATTGAGGCATCGCTTGACGAGCTGGAGGCGATAGAGGGACTTGGTCCAGTAATTGCGGGTAGTGTATTCAACTATTTTAGAGAACCAAAACATAGGGCATTGATTGAAAAGTTCAGATCCGCGGGTGTAAATTTCGTGGGTCCTGTCATTGAGGAAACTGACAATACTCTCGAAGGAAAGGTGATCGTCGTNACAGGAACTTTGGAGGGTTTCACGAGGGATCAAATCGCAGAGGCAATTACATCAAGAGGAGGTAAATCCCCAGGAAGTGTGTCAGGCAAAACATCGGCTCTCGTTGTGGGNAGCAACCCGGGAGGNTCTAAATTAAAAAAGGCAGAGGAGCTGGGAATTCCNATTTTGGACGAGNTCGNGTTTCAAAATCTCCTTATGTCAGGGGAAATAGATAAATAATGGGGGAGTNAGACTTTGAATGCATNCTGTGGGATTTTGGTGGCGTTTTTACAGGCTCTCCCTTCTACTCAATTGACAATTACGCTGGTCACCTTGGAGTAAAACCCCAACAGCTTATTGAATTAGTTTTAGGTTACGGCTTAGAAGATGGTGATCACCATTGGCACCGACTTGAACGGGGNGAGATAACAATGGCAGAAGCTCTTGAAGAAATAGAAGCTCTAATTAGTGCCAGNGGGATTCAAGGTTTTGCCATCAGGGATTTTTTTAAATCAATGGGAGGCGAAAACGANAAGACTCAGGAAATGTTTGATGCTGTTCGGCGATACAAAGANTTAGGAATAACCCAGNTCATCCTTTCAAATAATATTCGCGAATTTAGTTCATCATGGAAATCAATGTTGCCAGAGAATGTATTTGATGGAATCATTGACAGTTCNGAAGTCGGGATACGNAAGCCGGACCCAAAAATATTTACGTTGGNACTCCAAATTGCTAACAAGTCAGCAGCNANGACGATATTCCTTGATGACTATTTAGAGCATGTTCATGTAGCTGAAGAATTAGGCATCAAAAGCATACACGTAGGGCCTGACCCATTAGATGCTGTNAAGCAACTTGACAAGTTGCTATCAACTCCAAACTGANTACAGGGCAGTAAAGCACCACTCAATTGTTGACCTNGCAGTCGCATCTGAGAGAGGCCAGTACACTGCAACAACGCAGTTTCTATCACCCTGTAANTCNGGCACTGCTCGCCCTTCGAGGGGTTGGTACAGNAACCGGTTTAATGTNGAGCCAAACGTTCCGCTGGTCTGAGCGCTCTCTCTGGGGTTCTCCAAGTCTCTCAANACATTTATTTGATCAGGGGGAATAGGAACCCCATTAATTGTAAGNTCTGCCTCGTAACCGGCTATTAAATCAATGCCGATTGATGTTTGNCTGAGTACTTCTGCATCNGGTTCGGGGAACAATGCCTCTATCACTGGGTTGCCNTCTACNCGTATGTCAGTACTTCCGCTATTTGACAACGCAAAGCCTAAAATGACCCCAGTAATCCCAACGGTAACCAAAGCAGGTCCAAGAATCCTTGAAAACAAGCTNCGTCGAGGCTCTACCTTCTCTGTCATGTACCCATTCTGCCAGATTAAATCCAATGACTGCAATCAAATGGGATATGCAAATCGTCACAAGGGCAATACGATCTAAATGTGGAATCACCAACGNATTTACATGCCGGGAAAGTTATCAATAGTCGTTACCGACTGATAACTCCANTAGGAAGTGGAACTCTGGCACAGGTATACCTTGCCGATGATATCAGGGTAAGGAAGCAAACGATTGTCAAGGTATTCGACGNACCGTTTCGCAGTGGGAACGANGTTCAAGACGATTTCCAGATTAGTCTCCAAGATCTTGCACGAACGAGCCACCCAAACCTNATTAANATTNTGGATTGGGGCTCAGGGGAGATCTCTTATATCGTCACTGAATTTTTAGCAGGCGGAGATCTAAGAGCAATGCTGNAACAAGACNCATCGCTTTCCGTTGCGCAAATAACACTTATCATGATGGAAATATTGAAGGGAACGAGTTACCTCCATGAGAGAGGCAAAGTCCATGGCGGCTTGAAACCTGAAAACGTTATCTTCAGTTTAAACGGCGACCTGAAGTTATCTGATACTGGTATAGGAAGCGTNAGTGCAAAATATTTCTCATCGGAACTGGTTACCGAGGGCCCCTACGTATCGCCAGAATTAAGTCAAGGTGGGCTGCTTAGTCCGGCTGCAGATGTCTATGCCATTGCGGCGATCTTCAAAGAATTAATCCATACAAAGCTTCCTGAAAGCAAAAATACTGCCGAGGCGCAAGAAATAGATTCAGAACTTCTAAAAGAGTTAGAGGCCGTATTTGCAAGCGCGCTATCAGCAAAAGCATCCGAGCGACCCACTGCTAATGCATTATTAAAAATTACAAGTGAAGTAAACATCAAAAACGCGAAACCTGCGTTACTTCCTGTCCGGAATAGTTTGAATCTCAATCTTCTTGAAGCGTTCGATGATAAACCAGAAGCCATTGCTGTCGGTGATAAATCAAACTTTAAAGCTCGCCTTAAAAGAGCGACTTTATACCTAAAGTCACACCTTAGTCGGTGGCTATGGCTACTCGTAATGGCTATTCTNATCGCCGGCACAGCGTTCCTTATCAATTCTGGAAACGCAGATGAAGAAATCAGNGTTCAGACGGTCCCAGAAGTCGCCGGATTGCAAGCCTCCGAACTGATTGACNAGTTTGATGACTACTGGGTTCTCGAAGAAGCTTTAACAAGAGAAGACGGAACACGGAANGGANAAATTCTAAGAACTATCCCGACCGCGGGTATGGAACTAGCGGAAGGGGAAATTCTTACTTATTTCATTTCACTTGGACCTGAACTTCGTAACATACCTCTAGGCTTCGCTGGACTCACCATTGATGAAGCAGAATCGATGCTCCTAGAGGCCCGNTTAAGACTTGGGGANATTTCNCAGGTGCCNAATGAGAAGATAGCAATTGGCTTAGTCATCGGGCCTGCAACATCATCAACTGAGTTACCCACNGGATCCGAAGTNGATATTCAAATTAGTTCAGGTCCCGAACTTCGCACAATCCCCGATGCGCTAATAGGCAGACCATATGAATCAGTCGAGACAGCGATTGTGCTCGAAGGTCTACAAGCAAAAAGAACAGAAGTATTCCACCCAACGATACGACCTGGCATAGTTATCAGATTAGAACCCACATCCGGGTCTGAGCTCCTACGTGATGGAGTCGTAGAGATCTTTGTTTCACAGGGGCCAGAGACTATGGAATAACCATCTGGAGATGGAAGAAACTTAAATTCGATACTGCGGGCAGATGGACTTAGTTGGATAGAATGTACAAATGTCAGATTCAATATCTTCCGATGAAGTCAAACACGTGGCTTACCTCGCACGCTTACGATTGACTAGCGAAGAGTTAGTAACCTTTACGGACCAGTTAAGAGCAGTCCTGGACCATGCAAAGGATGTTGAGGCACTGGAACTAGATGACGTTGAACCTATGTCTCATCCTCTCCCAATCGAAAACACAATGCGAAAAGATATCCCAAATCCAATGCTTAAACCATCTGATTTTTTACCCCAAGCACCAGCAGTAGAGGGTGGGAGATTCCTTGTGCCGAAAATTCTTGGTGAAGAAGAATGAATAGCGTTACCCCTGAGCAGTACCAAAGTGCTGTAGAAATAGCCGATCTTGTCGCTACTCGTGAGATTTCCGCACTTGAAATACTTGAGCGGCATCTTAACAAGATTGAAGAGCACGAAAAGGATGTTCATGCTTTTAACTTAGTAACTATCAATGAAGCAAGAGCAGCAGCCAAAGAGACTGACAAGCTAATTTCTGAAGGAGAAANCGTAGGGCCATTAGCTGGAGTCCCTGTAGCAATTAAAGACAATCTTTGCACCAAAGGAATACCTACTACTGCGAGTTCAAAGATCCTTGAAGGTTGGAACCCTCCCTATGACGCAACTGTTGTAAGAAAACTTAAAGAAGCAGGGGCGACAATTGTGGGGAAAACAAACTTAGATGAATTTGCTATGGGTAGTTCAACAGAAAACTCTGCCTTCGGACCAACTCGAAACCCACATGATCTTACATGCGTCCCAGGAGGATCAAGTGGCGGAAGTGCGGCAGCCGTAGCAGCAGGGTTTGCCCCTATAGCTATAGGTTCTGACACAGGAGGTTCAATTCGACAACCAGCAGCTCTTTGTGGAGTTGTTGGGGTCAAACCAACTTACGGAGGAGTCTCACGATATGGACTCCTTGCATTTGCGAGTTCATTGGATCAAGTAGGTCCCTTCGCCACATCTGTTAAAGATGCGGCAATCGTTCATGAAGTCATCGGAGGTTATGACCCGCTAGATTCAACAAGTATCAAACAAGCCCCTAACTCCTTCGTGAATGAAATTGATCAAGGCGTCAACAAACTTAAAGTAGGTATCATTAGCGAACTAATGGGAGGCATCGATGGCATCACCCAAGAAGTTATCGACCAAACAAATATAGCTGTTTCAACTCTTTCCAATGCGGGAGCCCAAGTTGAAGAAGTTTCACTTCCGGCTGCTTTGTATTGCCTATCAGCGTATTATCTCATCGCACCAGCTGAAGCATCCAGCAATCTCAGTCGTTATGACGGAGTCCGCTACGGATTGCGAGTTGATGGCGCCAACCTACAAGAAATGAATGTGAACACGAGAACAGAGGGGTTTGGGGACGAAGTCAAACGAAGAATAATGCTGGGAACTTATGCCTTATCAGCTGGGTACTATGACGCGTACTATGGGAAAGCACTCAAGGTACGGAGACTCTTAGCGGAGAATTTTGCAGAGCTATATAAAGACTATGACGTGCTTCTCTCTCCTACTTCTCCCTGTACTGCGTTTAAATTAGGGGCGAAAGTTGATGACCCAATGACAATGTATGTAAACGATGTGTGCACGATTCCCTCTAATCTTGTCGGCCACCCAGCCATATCTATCCCGTTTGGTTCAGGTAAGGATGGAATGCCTATAGGTGTCCAAATACTTGCACCTCCAATGAAGGAATCAGTGATGTACCAAGTAGCGCATACCCTGGAAAAGGCATCACAATGAATCAAGAAATTTTTAAAGACAATTGGGAACTCATAGTCGGGTTAGAAGTGCATGTCGAGCTTGCAACGAAGACAAAACTCTTTTGTGGGTGCCTCAACCAATTCGGAAGTGAACCAAATACAAATGTTTGCCCAGTTTGCTTAGGGCTGCCTGGCTCATTGCCAGTAGTTAACGAAACAGCAGTTTATTACGCTATGCAATTAGGGAGAGCATTACGTTGCTCAGTAAATCGTTCAGTGTTCGCTCGCAAGAATTACTTTTACCCCGATATGCCGAAAGATTATCAAATTAGCCAATATGACATGCCGACGAACCTTAACGGCTACCTTGAGCTTCCAACTGGTGAAGCAATAGGAATTGAACGGGCACATATTGAGGAGGACACAGGGAAAACTACCCATATTGGAACCAGCGGGAGAATCTCTGGGTCCGACTATTCCTTAGTAGATTACAACCGTGCCGGTATTCCACTGATTGAAATTGTAAGTGAGCCCGAAATACGAACTATCGAACAGGCCAAAGCATATGTTTCTGAACTACGCTACATCATCTTGGCACTAGGAATATCTGACGCTAAAATGGAAGAAGGCTCGATACGTGTAGATGCAAACGTTTCCGTTCGTGAAAACGGCGAGGATAACCTACGAACGCGATGTGAAATAAAAAATGTTAACTCACTTAAATCGCTAGGCCGAGCAATTGAATATGAAGCGAATCGTCACATCAGCCTCTATAGGAATGGCGAATCTCCAAAACAGGAAACCCGTCATTGGGATGAAGATGCAGGAAGAACTCGTTCCGGCCGATCAAAGGAAGATGCTGAAGATTACCGTTACTTTACTGAACCGGATTTAGTGCCTCTAAATCCTAGTGAAGAAATAATTGCGAAAATTGACCAAGAATTGCCCGAATTGCCATCTGAACGGAGGGGAAAACTGGTAAACCTAACCGGAGTTAAGTCAAGTGATGTAACACTGCTTGTGGAGCGTAANCATGATGCCTTTGCTCTNGACGCTNTTAGAAGGGGAGGTGAACCAGAAAAAGTAGTTAAGCATTTGGTGAATAATTTATCTTCTGGTCCAGGAGCGTTGACACCAGAAGCTCTCGCACAATTGGTCCAAATGGAAAGCAAGTCGGACATTACCAGTACACAAGCAAAGAAGGTGCTGGGCGAGTTAGTCCAAAGAGGAGGTATGCCGGCAAACTTAGCAGCCGACNTGGGATTTGAGGCAGTTGGGATAAATGATTTAGAAAACCTTGTGGACCAACTCATTGATGAACATTCCGATGAATGGGAACGCTTCTGTTCAGGTGATACTAAAGTGCAAGGATTTTTTGTTGGTCAGGTAATGAAATCAACATCAGGTCAAGCAGATGGAAAAACCATAAACAAAATTCTAAACGAACGNTCGACAGGTAAATAAGTACTACTGATGAAAATGCCCCCAAAATGGATTTTTGCGATACTGTCCAAAGTATGGGAGCACTAAAAGATTTGTTTTCAAGCTCTGTAGCTATTGCAGAAACTCGTAATACAAATATTGACGCAGCGTTTCTCTCACCGGCTGAACGAACTTACTTAGAGAATGTTTCACAAAACCGAAAACGAGAATTCATTGCAGGACGATTTTGCGCCCATGAAGCAATGATGCTCGCAAGCATGCCCCCAGAAAATATCCATATAGGAGGAANGGGAGAGCCAATCTGGCCCTCTAATATTGTGGGATCCATAACACATTCGCATGGCTATGCTGCTGCAGCAGTCGCTAGAAAGTCAGACATCATCTCTGTAGGTTTAGATGCAGAGATAGACGAACCTTTATCCTCTAAAGCATTACAGAGAATAAGTAATCACCAAGAAGAAGAATGGGCTAAAACTGTTGGTGGCGCTCTTGTTCAACATCCCGGAAAAGTTCTCTTCTCAGCGAAGGAAGCAACATACAAAGCTTGGTATCCAATCACTCACGAATGGCTAGGTTTCAAAGAAGCCCTTATTAATTTTCATGATCAAGGGAACACCTTCACAGTTCGTATTCTAAAGAACGGCCCTATTAGAGAAATGCATGGTAAATTCACGATCCGTAACGANGTCATTGTGACAGCTATTGAGATCCCATCCCGACAATCTGGCACTTAACTGTGAAGCTAAAAGAGTACCTCTTTAAAAGCCATGCAAAGGTTTCTATTGTCGTGCCAGCATNGAATGAAGAGCGAAGAATCCCTTCTCTATTAGACGCNTTGCGTTCAATATATATCATTCCCGAGAATATTGAACTNATTGTTGTTGACGATGGGAGCACTGACCGAACAAGTGATATCTGTCAACAAATCATTGATAAGTATTTCCCCTTGGGGAAAGTGATAACTAAACCTGAAAGTAAAGGGAAAGGGAGTGCNCTACAAATTGGTGTATCGAATGCAAATAGTCCAATAATAATCACAATGGATGCAGATATGGCTACAGACCTTTCTGCTTTGGAACCTGCGATAAAGGGACTTGAGAANCATCACATTGTCGTAGGNTCACGGTCACTTGTAGGATCACGAACTCAAGGAATACCACCAAAAAGAAGATTAGTCACCATCGGTTTCTCTTTCATTCTTCGNTTGCTCTCAAAACATGGAATCTCGGATACACAATGTGGGTTTAAGGCATACAGAGCNCCAATAGCAAAAGTGCTCTTTTCATCCTCAAAAGTAAAAGGGTTTGCACAAGACGCTGAGATTCTAGATATCGCTTACCGAAACAACCTCTCTATTTTGGAGATCCCTGTCGATTGGAAATCNGTTCCTGGTTCAAAGGTAAGTCTCATTAGAGATTCAATAAGTTCATTCTTGGAGCTCATACGGTACCAGCTAGGCGCAGGCAAGAACAAAAATATTATCGGACTTGGTATCCACGACAATGGAACTGAAGAGGGGATAGCTGAAAGTGAAGTTCTTCGATTTTCCCCGTTGGGAAGCATCAATATCCGGTGCCAATCTGCCACGGAAATTCTGATGCCAGGAATATGCCTAGAGGAAATGCACGCATTGGCAGAAGCCTTNCATCAAAAGTACCCCGACTGCGAAACCTATATTTGTTGCCGGAATCTNTCCGANTTAATTTCCNTAGAAAACTAAACAAACCAAAAGCCGANNTAGAAGGNTAGCTCAATGGGTAGATCCTACGGGAATGTATTTGCTCNTCATATATGATAGTGATAGTNTCACTATCATATATGACGTTGGTAAAAGAAAGCGATGACTAATAATTCTCAGAGTGTGTCTCAATCGCACGCGCATACCCTCAAGCGCTCTGAGCGCCGTGAATCTGCAGTAGATGCGTTTATTGACCTGGTATTGGAAAGCGGAAATGCTCCGAGCCCAGACGAGGTCGCAAAACGGGCAGGTGTTTCTATTGCGTCGATGTACCGGTATTTTGAGACGCTTGATGAGCTCCGTAACGATGCCATTGCTCGCATTACGGAGCGTTTCCCCGAGCTAGTTTTCATTCCCGAGATCGGCACCGGCGATCGCAAACAGCGTATAGCTACGTTCATTAAAGTTCGCCTCGCACTTTATGAGAAACTCCACCCTCTTCAACTACTTAACAGAAGAAATCTTCACGGAAGTTCTATTACGGTTAAGCAACTTGACTCTGCTCGGTTGATGCTTTGTGACCAGATTCGCGTTCACTATGATTACGAACTACGCACACTCAGCACAGCCGATCGTGAGGATCTCGTAGCGTCCATTGCAGTTCTTACCTCGGTGGAATCTTGGGAGCAGTTTAGACGGACAATGAATCGAACAGTTGGACAAACTCGTAGAGCTTGGAACAGCGCTATTCATCACCTGCTCCCAGTCACTGAATAGGAAAAAGAATGGCCCGATTACGTAAACAAGAAAGCAGCTTTAAAGGAACTATCGGAAAAACTCTTAACGATTCAGAGCCATGGTTTGAACTCCCTCAACACCCTGGTGAAGACGCCCCAAATGTAGTAGTGGTTCTGTTAGATGACACCGGATTCGCTCAATTGGGGTGCTACGGATCATCTATCGATACAGAAAATATTGACAACTTAGCTGCAGATGGGATGCAGTTCACAAACTTTCATGTTACGCCGCTTTGTTCACCTACAAGAGCTTCACTTTTAACCGGCCGATCTCAACATGCGGTTGGGATGAGGTCAGTTTCTAATTTCCGCACTGGATTTCCTCACATGCTAGGCCACATAACTAATGAAGCGGCCACTATGGCTGAGATTTTCCAAGCTGAAGGTTACGCCACGTTTTGTGCGGGGAAATGGCATTTAGCGCCAATGGAAAATTGTTCATCTGCTGGCCCGTTTGACCAATGGCCACTTGGAAGAGGGTTTGATCGTTTCTATGGTTTCCTTGAGGG